>CAZPUH010000001.1:0-2113 GCA_964589215.1 uncultured Myxococcales bacterium
TTTGCGTTTGTCGGCGAGCGCGGCGGCCACGCTCTGCGGAACCATCCGCGAGACGTCGCCGCCCATCAAAGCAACCTCTTTGACGAGCGAGGAGGATACATAAAAGCTGTCTTCGCCGGTCATCAGAAACAGCGTCTCGACATCCGGGGCCAGCCGCCGGTTCATGTGGGCCAGCTGGAACTCGTATTCGAAGTCCGCCAGCGCGCGCAGGCCGCGGATGACGACGTTGGCGCCACGCCGCCGGCAGTACTCGGCCAGCAGCCCCTGGAACGCGTCCACCTCGAGCCGGGCGTCACGGTCCAGCGCGTCGACGATCATGGCCCGCCGTTCGGTAAGCGAGAAGAGCGGGGTCTTCCGGATGTTCTCGGCCACCGCGACCACCACGCGATCGAAGATCTTGAGCGACCGCCGCAGGATGTCGACGTGCCCGTTCGTGATGGGGTCGAACGTCCCCGGGTAGACGGCGAGCGTCACGGACGTCCGTCCGTCAGGACCCCGAGCACCTGTAGAAGGACAGCTCGGTGTCGCCGTACTGGCGCCGGTCGGTGAGGAAGAGACAGCCGACGGAGGCCGGGGACGGATGGCGGCGGTCGTGCTCGACGATGACCACCGCGCAGGTGGTCAGGAGCTCGCTGCCCGAGAGCTCGGCCAGGACGCCGGCCGTGTCCTTCACGTAGGGCGGATCCATGAAGACCCACGAAAACCGCACGTCGCCCGCGCCCAGCTTGCGAAGCGCGCCGCGCACGTCGCCCGGGATGATGCGCGCGCGCGTCTCGACCGCGGCCTCGCGCACGTTCCGCCTCAGGGCGGCCAGCGCCGCGCCGTCGCGCTCGACGAAGACGGCGGCGGGCGCGCCGCGCGAGAGCGCCTCCAATCCCAGCGCGCCGCTGCCGGCGTACAGGTCCAGGACCGGCCCGGGGGGCGGCCCGAGGATGTTGAAGATCGCTTCGCGCACCTTGGAAGCGGTAGGCCGCGTGCGCGAGCCGCGCGGAACGAACAGACGCCGGCCCCGATCCAGGCCGCCGGTGAGACGCATCGGGGATCGTTCCTACCTCGCTTGCCCCGCCGGGTCAATTCCTGCGAGGTCCCGACGCCGGCACGCGTCAGCCGGGCGCGTCAACGAGTGGCCGAAAATCCGCGGGTTTCGCGCAACCTCGGCCGAGGCGCAGCCGATTTGGTGATACAATCCATGGCCCCAGATGTCGCAGGTTGGTGCTTTCTTCGACGTGGATCGGACGCTGGTCTCCTGCAACACGGGGCGGCTGTTCCTGAAAGATCTGCGCCGGCGCGGAGAAATCTCGTTCTTTCGCGCAGTTCGGGCGCTGGGCTGGATGGCCAAGTACCACCTGTCGCTCATCGACCTGCAGTGGGTGGCGGCCCGGGTCGCCGCCCAGATGGCGGGCTGGGCCGAACGCGACTTCGCCGACCGGTGCCGCAACTGGGTCGAGAACGACGTTCTCCCCCTGATCATGCCGGGGGCGCGCGGCCGCATCGACCGCCACCGGGCGGACGGGCACGTGCTCGCGATCCTCTCCTCGTCGCCGACCTACGTGACCAGCCCCATCGCCGAAGCGCTGAACATCGAAGAAGTGATCTCGACCCGGTTCGAGGTGGCGGACGGGCTGTTCACCGGCCGCCTGGTCGCGCCGGCCTGCGTCGGCCCCGGCAAGGTCCACTGGGCCGAGGACCTGGGCGCGCGCCGCCAGATCAACCTCGCCGA
Organism: uncultured Myxococcales bacterium; assembly: GCA_964589215.1. Lineage (GTDB taxonomy): Bacteria > Myxococcota_A > Polyangia > Fen-1088 > Fen-1088 > JADGRB01. Next base: position 1,721 of record CAZPUH010000001.1, read on the forward strand.
AAGCTGGTTTTACACCGACTCGTACACCGACTTGCCGATGCTCGAGCGGGTCGGCAATCGGGTCGTCGTGAACCCCGATCCCCGGTTGCGGCGGGCCGCCAAGCGGCGCGGCTGGCCGGTGCAAGACTGGAGATCCCCGTTGTCCGCAGCGGAGCAGCGCGCGTGAGCGTCTATTCAGCCCCCTGGTACACCCCGGCCGTTCAACGAATACTGGACCTGGCCCAGGAAGAGGACGTGGGGCGCGGCGACGCCACCACCGCCTCCGTCATCGACGAGACCCAGGAGGCCGAGGCGGACATCGTCGTTCGAGAGCGCGCGGTCGTCTGCGGCCTGGGCGTCGTCGAGGCGGTGTTCACGCGGTTCGACTGGCGGACGCGGCTGCGGATGAAGGTC
>CAZPUH010000002.1:0-3396 GCA_964589215.1 uncultured Myxococcales bacterium
GCTGCTCCCGCGCCGCCGGCGGCGGCCGCCGACCCACCGGCGCCGCCACGCGCGCCCGAGCCAGAGGCGGCGCTGCCCCCGGTTCCCGAGCGGTCCGTTCCAGAGCCCCCGCAACCGGACCCGACGGCCGCGGCGCACAGCGCCGTCAGCCCGAAGGCGAGCCATCCTTTCGGAGTCACGGACTGCAGACGCATCGCGCCTCTAGAGGGCACGCCCGCAGCGAAACCTTCGCAGCGGCTGCGTGCAAGTGAAAGCATTGTGGCCGAGGGAACGAGTCACCGCTTGTTGTCGCGGAGACAACGGTGGTGAGGCAGCCGAGGCAACACCGACGCGGATCGTCGACCGACATCGGCACCGCCTGCGGCCGACATCGGGTATTTGCCGACGCAGAAACCGTTGGCGCGATTACTGCTCCTGCTTCGTGCGAGGTCTTCCCCCGTCGATGCACGACTCCATCGTTCAGAGCCGGGCGAGCCACCCGATGACAGATCCCGTGGAGGTCGAGGCTGCGCCCGCCCGTCCGTCCTACACCTTCGTCGCGCGGATCGCGCACGGGGGCATGGGATACGTCGAGCTCTGCTGCCGGCGCGAGGGGCGCTTCGTCCGGTGGGCCGCTCGCAAGCGCCTGCACGCGCAGCTGCGCAGCGACCCCGTCTTTCGGGCGATGTTCATGGACGAGGCCCGCGTCGCCGGCCTGGTCCGCCACCCGAACGTCGTCAGCGTCTCGGACGTCGGCGAGGACGCGGACGGCCCGTACCTGATCATGGACTACGTCGAGGGGGTGTCCCTCTCGCGGCTGTTCCGGCAGGCGGCCGGCGATCGGCGAAAGATCCCTCTGCAGGTGGCCGTCCGCATCGGCAGGGAGGCGGCGATCGGGCTGCACGCGGCCCACGAGGTCCGCGCCGAGGACGGGTCGCCGCTGAACCTCGTTCATCGCGACGTGTCGCCGCAGAACGTGCTCATCGGGTTCGATGGCTCCGTGCGCGTCACGGACTTTGGCATCGCCAAGGCGCTGGGGAACGCGAACCAGACGACCGCGGGCGTGTTGAAGGGGAACATGGGGTACCTGTCGCCCGAGCAGCTCCGATTCGAGGAGCCCGACCGGCGATCCGATCTGTTCTCGCTGGGCGTGACGCTGTTCGAGCTGCTGAGCGGCGAGCGCCTGTACTCCAACAAGGCCGGGTTCGAGGGGACGCGCCGGATCCTGAGCGAGCCCACGCCCGACATCCGCGCGGTCCGTCCCGCGGTTCCGGCGCCGCTGGCGGAGCTGCTGCTGGAGATGCTCTCCAAGGCCACGACGGGACGGCCCGCCACCGCGCTGGAGGTGGCGGCCCGCCTGGAGAACATCCTCTTCGCGTTGCTGACGACCGAAGGGTCGATGACGGTCGCCGACTACATGGATCGCCACTTCGCGACCGCGCGCGATCGCCAACGGGCGATCCTGACCGAGCAGCTGCGCCGCGCCGAGGCGAAGCTGGCCGGCGAGGCGACGCCGGGGCCGCTGCCGGCCGACCTCGCGCGGACGAAGGGGGAGCGGCGCGCGACACCGGCCGCGCGCGGCAAGTGGCAGCCGGTCGTTGCGGCAGCGGCGGCCGTGGGGCTGATGGCGTTCGCGGGCGTCCGTCTGACGCGGCCCGCGCACCTGGCGACCGCCGCGCCCGCGCCCGCGCCACGGCCGCGGCCGGTGGGGGTCGAGATCGTCCCGTTGCCTCCGCGGGTCCCGCCGCCGCCTGTGTTGGCCGCGGCCACGCCGTCCAACGAAATGCCGGCGGTGGAGCCGATCGTGGAGGGCCCGGCGCCCCCGCCGTTGCCGTCGCCCCCGCGGAGCGCCGCGCCCAAACCGGCGGCGTCGAAGCGAAAGCCCGAGGCCCGGCGTGATACCGCGCGCGGCGCGCGCACGCACCGTGGGAAGCGGACGTGAACGGCGCCCGCCCGGTCAGGGCGCCAGCGGAATCAGCAGGGTCACGACCGCGTACGCGGGGATCGTGACGGTGAAGCTCCAGTCCTTGATGGGGACGGGCGCCAGCGTGACCAGGTTCTCGGTGCGCGACGTGCGCAGCGCCGTCACCTGAGCGCCGACGGTCGCGAGCGCTGTCAGATCGAACGTGAAGCTCTTGGTCGCCGACGTGTCGCCGTTGCGGACGACGACGGCGATGCTGCCGCCGTCGGGCGCGATCGCCGCCACCATGTCCGGGCCGTTCACGGCCAGCAACGTTGCGCCCGGCCGGATGTAACGGCTGAAGCCGGCGTGCATGTAGAACCGCTTCACGGGCGTCCAGCTCTGCTTGCTGTCGTCGAGGCTGATCGACTGCCACGACGCGCCCGGATCGCCGACCTGCCAGTCGAGCCAGGCCTGCGGCTGCAGATCGCGCAGGTCCGTGATGATCCGGCCCGCCATGAACAACGCGGCGTCGGTGGCGTCGGCCAGCGTGACGCTGAGCGGGCCCGACTCCGACTGCCACAGGCGTTTCCCCTTGCTGGTCGCCAGCGCGCGCAGGTTCGCCCGCGAGGTCGCGCTGCCGCTGTAGCTGTGGCTGTTCATCTGCGACATCACCGACAGCGAGGCGGCGTCGTACCCGCGCAGGTTGTCGTACGCGTCGTCCAGGCTGTTCTCGTCCGACGCGCTGACGGTCGTGCCGGACAGACCCTTGGCGGTCAGGCTGGCGCCGACCGCCTTCACGATCTGCTGCTGGCTGGCGGGGCTGAAGTGGCAGCCTTCCTGACTGCCGTTGGCCTTCCACCAGCTCGCGTTCGGTTCGTTCAGCGGCTCCAGCGTGCGGAAGGTGATGCCCCAGACGTCCCGGTAGTGCTTGACGACCTCGGTCAGGTAGTCGGCGAATTCGGCGTAGGAAGTGTCCTTCAGGTTGTTGGAGCCGTCGGAGCTGCCCGACGCGCAGCTGCTGTTCGTCATCCAGTAGGGGGGCGAGTTCGAGAACGCCTCGAGCACGACGCCGTCCCCTCCGCGCTCGACGATCCGCTGCAGCACGACGCGCTGGTTCGCGTCGGCCGTCCAGTCCCAGGTGCCGCGCGACGGCTCGAAGCCGGGCATCTCGTGCCACTGCCCCATGTGGTCGTGGGCGGGGTTCTCGCCGCCGCCGATGTTGTACCGGAACACGTTGTAGCCGAGGCCGGTGCTCGCATCGAGCATCGCATCGACGACGGCGTTGCGGGCGGCGGCGCTCCAGCCGCCGACCCGGTTCGCCCACCAGCACAGGCTGGTTCCCCAGCCTTCGAAGATCTGCCCGCGCGCGGCGGCGTCGATCTTGACCAGCGTCGCGCCCGGCGCGGCCGTGACCGGACCCTTCGGGCCGGGCGCGCCCCCCGAGCCGAGGCTTCCGCCGCTGGCGCGCCCGCCCGCGCTGCCGCCGCGGCCGCCAGCGCCATCAGGCGGGGTCA
>CAZPUH010000003.1:0-21609 GCA_964589215.1 uncultured Myxococcales bacterium
GTGGCCGCCTGTCCGGCGCGCGCCGTGGCGCGCACCGGGTTCGACGTCCGGGCCTGCCACGCGCGCCGGCTGGCGGCCCCGGCGTGCCACGAGTCGTGCGCCGCGCGGCTGGCCTGCATCCGCGGCCCCGAGCACCGCTACGAAGACCGGCAGCTCGCGTTCCACATGCGCGCGTCGATGCCCCGGCCGGCTTGACGCCAGGGGCCGGCGTTCCTACGCTGCGGCGCCATGGCGATCAGCGTGAACGCGCACATCACCGGCACCGTCTGGAAGATCACCGTCCAGGTCGGCGACGCCGTCAGCGAGGGGCAGACCGTGGCGATCCTCGAGTCGATGAAGATGGAGATGCCGGTCGAATCGCCGGCGGCGGGCAAGGTCAGCGCGATCGTCGCGAAGGAAGGACAACCGATCGAGGAGGGCGCCCCGATCCTCGAGCTCTCACCCGCCTGAGCGGCTCAGGCCGGACCTTCGGCGGCTCCGCCGGCCTCGGCGTCGGCCGCGTGGCTGGACTCGCGCACGGCCTCCGAGAGGGACACGTGAGCGCCGGAGCGCGAGAGCGCCGGCAGCGCCAGCAGCCCCGCGGCGATGTACCAGAGGGTCTGGATCCCGTGCAGCACGATGGCGTACGCCATGCCGCTGGAGTTGACGACCGCCTTCGGAACGTAGGCCGTCAGCCCCAGCTTGATGGCCGCGTGGAACTGGCCGACCAGGCCGGGTGAGTTGGGCAGCGACAGCACCACGCCCGTGAAGGCCATGATGACGAAGGCCGCGCCCAGGGAGATGGGCAGGTGCATCTGGCGCGCGAGGATCCACATCCCGATGCCGTTGGACGCCCAGTAGACGACCGACTGGACCAGGAAGATCGAGAAGTTCTTGCGGTCCGCGAGCGCCCGGAACCCGGAGATCAGCGCCCGCAGCTTCTCGCCCGCCTGCTGCGCGCGCGCGGGCGCCAGCCAGGTCAACAGCGTCAGCCGCAACGCGATGGCGATGGTCCGGTCGGTCCAGATCTGGGCCAGCACCAGGAACAGGGTCAGCCCCACGAACCCGCCCAGCGACAGCCACGCGGCGGCCCGCAGCTCGCGCGTGAACAGGTCCCCCGCCGACGCCAGGTACGCGACGAAGAACAGGATCGAGATCATCAGCCCGTCGACGATGCGCTCGACGGCGACGGCGCCCACCATCGTGCTCATGCGGACGTTCCGTTCGCGCGAGACCAGGTAGGGGCGCACGAACTCGCCCAGCCGCACCGGCAGAGCGAGGATCGCCATGAACCCGACCGACGAGATGGGAAGGAGCCGGCGGAACGGCAGCGACGTCCCGAGCGCGCGCAGCAGGTACTCCCAGCGGAGCGTCCGGAACAGGTGGGTCACCAGCAGGGTCAGCAGGTACAGCGCCACCGACTTGACGCCCAGCGAACCCAGCGCCTGCAGGACCGCGTGGCCATCCATGCCGTGAACGGCATAAACGACGCACACGGCGCCGACGATGAGGGACAGGACGCCCTGGACCATCAACTTGCGGCTCATCAGCCTTCTCCCGCCTCGGGCAGGTCGCCGCCGAGGAGGCGGCGCGGATTTTCTTCGAGCATTCGATCCAGCGCCGCTGTCCCCAGCTTCTTGCGGATCCAGGCCATGCCGGCCGCCACGGACGTCTGGTCGGCGGGGCGGTGGATGTCCGAGGCGGCTGCCGTGGCCAGCCCCTCGAGGACGAGCCGTTGCGCCGTCTTCATCTCGGCCCGCCCGTGCGCGCCGTCGAGGGCGCCGAGGTCGACCATCAACGCCGCGTGACGGCCCAGCTTTTCCGCCAGCGAAATGTCGCGCTGGATGGGGGCGTATCGTTCGGGGTGCGCCATGACGGGGAGTTGACCCGAGACCCGCAGCTGGAAGAGCTCGTTCTCGAGGTTCGGGGGCAGCAGCTGGGTTGGGATCTCGAACAGAAACGCGGGACCTCCGTCGTAGGAGGGGACCGCCTTCTCGCGCGTCCGACGGATGAGCACGTCGTCCCAGAAGTTCTCCGCGCCGAGGCCCAGCTTGGCCGTGAGCCCGGCCGCCGTGGCGTCCGCCTGCGCCGTCTGGAAGGCGCCGTCGATCGCCGGCCGGGCCGGCATGAACATCCCCGCGCGTTGGTGCGGCGTGGCGAAGAGATCCGAGAACCCGAGGGACGCGATGGCCCGCAGCATCTGCAACGACATCTCGCGGTCCGTCGCACCGTCGTCCAGCGCGGGAAGGTAGTGGGCGTGAAGGTCGACGTAGTGGGGCATCTCACCGCTCGCCAGGCGCGCGGCGGCGCCAACATACCTCGCGCCTCTCACGGCGCAAAGACCGGCGTTACGGACCCGCTGCGCCGGTGGGGCCGCGGCGCGCGGATTCGGTTGCATGTGAATTTTCCAGCACTTACAATGATGGCTCGTCGATACCGCTGATTTCCGCGGATTTTCGGCGAAGCTTCAAAAGGAGCGGATGCAATGAGCGAGAAAGTGGTGGTCCCGAAGTTCGAGATCCCGTCGGAGACCACGCACCCCGCCATCAAGATCATCGCGTCGATCGCGGTCTTGCTGCTGGGGACGACGGCGATTCTGGGCGTCGCGATCTGGCACCGCCGGTCCGAGCAGATGGCGGCGGTCGCGAAGCGCGACGCGATCATCGCGGCCCGCGCCGCCGAGGCGAAGGCCGCCGAGGAGAAGGCGAAGGCCGAGATCGCTGCGGCCATCGCAGCGAAGGAAGCCGCGCGCAAGGCCGCCGCCGACAAGGAAGCGGCGAAGATCGCGGCCGCGAAGGCCGCCGCCGACAAGCAGAAGCTGGCCGAGGCCGACGACAATTCCAGCGGGCACCACCACCACCATCACGGCAAGGCGGGCGGCGCGAAGGGCAAGGCCGCCAGCGCTACAGTCGCCAGCAAGAGTGCCGACGACAAGAAGCCCAGCGGCCCGAAATCGACCCGCGACAACGCGGCCATCGACAAGCTGCTGGCCTCGTTCAAGTGAGCCGCACCGGCGCCCGGCGCCGGTTTGAGTTGGTGAACAAATCGTGTTAGCAGGGGAGACCCATGTCCGATCGGCGTGAGAATTCCGTCCTTTTTTCGCTGAAGGAGCTGCGTCGGATCGAGGACGACCGCGTTCGCCGCGAGCAGGACGAGCTGGCGGCCCGACGTGAGGCCGAGCGTGCCGCCAAGGAAGCGGCCGAGCGGGCCGCGCGCGAAGAGGAAGAACGCATCCGGCGCGCCGAGGAAGAGCGCATCCGGCGCGCCGAGGAAGCCCAGCAGGCGCGGCTGCGCGAAGAGCAGCTGCGGCTGGAGGAGGCCGAGCGGCGCGCCCGCGTCGAGGCCGACATGCAGCTGCAGCAGGAGCGCATGCGCCTGGAGGTTCAGGCGCGCGCCAAGAATTCCCCCGTCAAGGCGGTGCTGGGCGTGTCGCTGGTGCTGGTCGCGATCGGCGGCGGCCTCGCCTACAAGATGTACCAGCAGCACCAGACGGAGATGGCGGCCCAGCGCGCGCAGATGGCGCTGATCGAACAGCAGAAGGCGCGCATCGAGGCCGAGAAGGCCAAGGCGGAAGCCGAGTACAAGACGCAGCTGGCGGCCATCCAGAAAGAGATGGACGACAAGCTGGCGCACGCGACCAGCGACATCGAGCGGGCGCGCATCCGCGAGGAGGCCACCCGGCAGGCGATGGCGGTCCGGAGCAAGCGCGGCTCGGGCGGCTCGCGCAGCAGCAGCAGCAGCGGCGAGTCGTCGCCGTCGCAGAACAAGATCAAGGCGCCCGGCAAGCACGAGATCAGCGACAACCCGCTCGAAGGGTTGTAAAACACCGCGCGATGACGATCGGGGCGGAACTCTTCGAAGAGAACCGGCAGCGGCTGCTCGGGTTGCTGCGCCGCCTGTCCTACGAACAGCGCGAGGTCACGCTGGCGTCCGGGCTGAAGAGCAACTTCTACATCGACTGCAAGCAGACGGTGCTGACGGCCGAAGGGCACTTCTTGGTCGGCAGCCTGTTCAACCGGATCCTGGCCACGCAGGCGCCCGAGGTCGAGGCCATCGGCGGCGTCACGATGGGCGCCGACCCGCTGGCCTCGTCGGTCTCGACGCTGAGCTACGTGGCCGGTCGGCCGCTGCCGGCGTTCTACGTCCGCAAGGAAGCCAAGGGGCACGGCACCGCCGCCTGGCTCGAGGGGACGAAGTCGCTGCGCCCGGGCATGCCCGTCGCGATCCTGGAAGACGTCGTCACCACCGGCGGGTCCGCGCTGAAGGCCGTCGCGCGCGTGCGGGAGCACGGCCTGCGGGTGGCGATCATCCTGGGCCTCGTCGATCGGGAAGAGGGCGGCCGCGAGAGCCTCGAAAAAGAGGCCCCGCTCGTCACGCTGTTCCGCCGCAGCGACTTCGTCAGATGAGTCGCGGTTTGCGCCGGGGCTGGCTGCTGGCGCTGGTCCTGACTGGCGGCTGCACCGTGCAAAAGCAGGTGCGCGTCGACTTCTCCGAAGCGCCGCGCGACTACCTGCCCGCCGACTACTACGGGGTCTACAAGCGCTGGACCCGCCACGAGTACGCCGCGCGTGACGTCGTCGACAAGGCCCTGGAGGTCTGGGCGACCTACAAGAGCTGGGACTTCCGCGAGGCGTACATCGCGAATTACGCGTCGATCTACAACCTGGCCGACGCTGAGCGGAACAAGTTGCGCCAGGCCCAGCTGGAAGCTTATCGCTCGGCCTACGAGTTCATCGTCACCGCTCAGAGCGCGCGGTACGAGTGGAACGACCTCGAGAAGTCCAGCAGCCCCTGGCGGGTCACGCTGCTGGACGCGCTGGGGCACGAGCTGCCGGCGCAACGGGTGCGCGTCGAGAAGCTCCCCGACGCCTACGAACGCGAGTTCTTTCCGGCCAGGACGCCGTTCTCCAAGACCTACAGCATCCGCTTCACGGTGCCCGCCGACGGCGAGTTCGCCGGGGTCCGGTCGGGCGAGCTGACGCTGCGGTTCGACAGCCCGATCGGCCGGCTCGAAGTCCGCTGGCAGAGCTGAGCGGCGCTCAGCGCTTCTTGCGCGGGCTCTTGCCGCTGGTGTTGGAGCCGATCGGGTCCAGGTCGTCGAAGCTCTCGATCGCCTCGCGCTTGTACAGGTCGGCCTCGCGCGCGAAGAAGTCGGCCTCGATGGCGTCGAAGGTGTCCGCGGCGTTGGGCGCCGCCTGACCGCTCGCGCGGCGCGGGCGGGGCGTGGGGTGCTCGGGCCGGGGCGCGTCGTCGAGCGTGGCCTGGCGCCCGCAGCCGGACCGGGCGCGTGCCCCGTCGGGGTCCAGCGCCGACTGGCGGTTGCTGGGCGCCCGGCCGCGCGGCGCCTCGGCTTCCAGCGCGGGCTGGCGTCCGCTGGCCGGGCGAACGCGCGGGGGCGGCTCGCTGGCCGGCAAATGAGGAGCGCTGTCGACGGCGACCTGAACGGACGGCGCCGCCGCCAGGCGGGTCGCGGCCGCGGGCGTGGGCCGGCGGGCCGCCGCCGTCATCTCGCCCGAGGTGACGCGGTTCGGCCCCGAAGGCGACTTCTTGGCGACCAGCGGGATCGGCGCGGCCACGGGCGCGGGCGGCCCCAGCGGCCGCAGCCGGCGGCTGGTGCTGCGCCGGTCGCCCACGATGCCACGCTGGTCCGGCACCATCGCCCATTGCTCCAGCATCGATCGGGGGCCGCCGTTCGGCGCGTGCGTGAGCGGCACCGGGCCGGTCGGCGCCCGCTCGCGCGGGCCGTCGGGGCGGTTCACCAGCGCGTTCGCTTCGCGCAAACGGCGGATCATCCTGACCGTGTCGAAGATCCGGAACGGGCTGTCCTCGATGACGTCCGAGAGGCCGCGCCGCCCGTCGAACAGCCGCAGCAGCGGCGTCATCTGGCTGGGCTGCAGGCCGCGCACCTCGACGGCGGGCCCGGGCGCCGGCACGTAGATCGTGCGGGGCGCTCCCAGCTCCTTGGCCGCGTGGGCGAAGTCGCGCAGGAAGCGCTCGCACTCGTCCAGAAGCTCTTGCGAGGACAGGTGCAGCTGGCTGCGCTTCGGGACCGGGCGGCGGAGCAGGGAGACCGCCGCCTCTTCCCAGAGCAACAGGTGGTGCAGGGCAGGGAGGCCCTGCATGGCACCCACGCTGACCGAGATGAGGATGCCGGCGTGGATTCGCAGCTCGGCGCGGCGGTTGCCGCGGGCGAGCTGCAGGATGCCGGTGCGCTCCGAGGCGGCCATCGCGCGCAGGAGGTAGAACAGACCGTAGTGCTCGGACAGGCGCATCTGGATGTCGCCGTCCGCGTCGCCCCGGGGCTTCTTTTCAGCGGCGTTCTTGCGCGCCGCCTCGCTGGTGTGCACGCTCAGTCGGCCGACGCTGATGGCGTCGCGAAGAAAAATGGGCATCGACAGGAAGTCGGTCGCGCCGGCGGCCACGGCGCCGGCGCGCAGCGACGACGGGCCGATCGCCAGCACGGGGAGGTCTGCGGCGATCTCGCGCAGCCCGGCGATCGCTTCCAGCGCCGGCTTGTCCGGGTCGCGGACGGCGACGATGGCCAGGCCCGGTTTCGCCGTGCGGGCCAGCAGCTCGGCGCGGCGCGGGTCTGCCGTGCCCGTCACCATGCACCCTTCACGCTCGAACCCGAACGTCAGAGTCTCGAGACCCCGCGTGTCCGAATCGACGACGAGAAGACTGGTCGGCTGCATCATGGAAAAGGGAGTCGGTCCGCGCCACCCAGTATAGGGCCGGGCGGCGTGGTAGGCGGAAAACGAGAGCTTCGTCTCGCAGAGAATGAGAATATCAGTGCTTGCGCAGGCCTCGACCCGTCAACAATTTACCCGGTACGGAGCCTCGTCGGCCACAAAAAGGTCATTTGACGCCCTAGGGTCACCTGGCTAGCCTTCGCCCCGTTTCGCGCCGCCCGAATCTCGTCCCCGCGGCGATCTTTCATGTCGACCCCCACAATTCGCTCCCCTGTCTCCCCGGACGCGCCCCCCCTGACCGTGTCCGACCTGGTCGCGTACTTCCGGTCGGGCGCGAAGGAGCGCTCCCGGTTCCAGATCGGCATCGAGCAGGAGAAAATCGCCGTCCGGGAGGACGGAAGCCCCGTGCCATACGACGGGGCTCAGGGGCTCTCGGCCCTGCTCGAGCAGTTTGTGCCGCGCGGGTTCGAGGCCACGCGCGACGACGGCCACATCATCGCGCTGGCCCGCAACGGCGACCGGATCACGATGGAGCCGGGCGGCCAGCTGGAGCTGTCGGGTGGGGTGATGCCGAACGCCGCGGCCTGCGCCCAGGCCCTGGACGCGCACGTGCGCGAGGTCGCCGGCCTGGCCCGACCGCTGGGCATTCGCTTCATCGGCGTCGGCGCCCGGCCGTTCGGCAAGCTGGACGACGTCACCTGGCTGCCCAAACGGCGCTACGCCGTCATGCGCGAATACTTCCCGCAGCACGGGCGCGACAGCCGGCTCGCGCACCACATGATGAAGATGACGGCCACCGTGCAGGCCAACTTCGACTACGCGAGCGAAGCCGACGCCATCGAGAAGATCCGCACCGCCTACGGCGTCACGTCGATCATCACCGCGCTCTACGCCGCCTCGCCGATCCTCGAAGGGCGGCCGACGGGCTTCAAGAGCACGCGCGCCGCGATCTGGCTGGAGACCGACGCCGACCGGACGGGGCTCTTGCCGTTCGTGTTCGAGCCGGGGTTCACGTTCCGCGACTACGTCGAGTGGGCGCTGGACGTGCCGATGTTCTTCGTCGTGCGCGACGGCGTCTACCGGCCCGCCCACGCCTTGCCGTTCCGGCGCTTCATTGTCGAAGGGTGGGAGGGGACGCGCCCCACCATCGCCGACTGGGAGGTGCATCTGTCGACGCTGTTCCCCGAGGTCCGGCTGAAGAAGTACGTCGAGGTGCGGGGCGCCGACGCCGGGCCGATGCCGATGGCGCGCGGCCTGGGCGCGCTGTGGCGGGGCATCCTCGAGGATCCGCCTGCGCGCGCGGCAGCCTGGGCCCTGGTGGACAAGCAGCCCTTCGCCGCGCGCGAGGCCTTGCGCCGCGACGTGGCGCGCGCCGGCCTCGACGCCAAGCTCGCCGGCCGCCGCGTGCGCGACCTGGCCGTCGAGCTCTGCCGGATCGCCGACGCCGGTCTCTCGCGCCTCCCCGACGGCAGCGCCGACCGCCCCTTGCTCGAGCCCCTGCGCGCCGTCGCCGACAGCGGCAGAACCCCCGCCGACGATCTCCTGGCCGACTTCGAGGCCGCGGGCGGCGATCCCCGCGCGCTGGTCAGCAAGTGGGAGCTCCGCCCCTAGCGTCCTGAGTCGGTCGCGCGGAGGGCGTGACTGCGGCCCGCCTCAGTTGCCGGTGGGCAGCCCGATATTGAAGCCCTGCTGCGCCAGTTGCTCCCGCACGTGCTGGAACCGCTGGTACTGCGTGATCGTGATGGGACCCGCGTAGCCCTCGCTCTGAAGCTTTCGTGGGGGGTACTTCAGGTAGGTCTGCATCAGCTCCTTGATTGCCGCATTGATGGTCACGAGCGTCCAGGTGTGCTCGGTGTAGTTGTTCATGAAGATGTCGTAGCGTTCCTGCGGGTCCTGCCAGAGGTCGAAGACCTGCGGCACCGTCGCGACGTAGGACTGGGCGCCCTTCCAGCCAAGGTTGGAGTCGACGGCCAGTCCGCCCGTGCCGGAGCCGTCGTCGCCGCGCAAATTGAAGACGGCCTTGTACTTGCCCACCCGTGCCGCGCCCGGCGTCAGCTCGTTCTCGGTGAAATAGAACCAGCTCTTTCGCCCACACTTCCCGGTCCCGAACAGCACCGGAGACATGTCGTAGCTGTCGAAGATGATCGGCTGCCCCTCGCGATCGTTCTCCGGCAGTTTCACCCCTGCGAGCGCGGCGAAGGTCGCCATGTAGTCGAGACCGCCGACGAGGTCGGCGCTGCGCGATCCCGCCTTGATTCCGGGGCCCCACGCGAGGGACGGAACGCGGTTGCCACCTTCTCTCACCGTGCCCTTGGTGCCACGGAACGGCGTGTAGCCGGCGTCTGGATAGACGTCCTGCCACGCGCCGTTGTCCGTCGTCCAGAAGACGTACGTATTCCCGTCGAGGCCGAGGGAACGGATCTTGTCCATGATGCGGCCGATTCTCGTGTCATTTTCGACGATCGAATCCGCGTACTTCGTCTTCGACAGCGAGCTGCCCTTGAAGTCCGGGTGAGGCATGTTGGGCTGGTGCACCTTCATGAAGTCGATGCTCATGAAGAACGGCTCCGCCGCGTGCGCGTTGGCGTCGAGGTATTCGAGCGCCGCCTTCTCGACGTAGGCGTCGTAAAACGGGATGCCAACGAGGCCGTTCTCCGGCGTGTTCACGTATTGCCCGTTGACCCTGAAGTCCTCCTTCGCCTCCTCGCCGGCCTTTCCCGACAAAGCTCCCTTGGTTATCTTTGCGAACATCTGTCGGAGCTCGGGATCCATGTCCGGGAACCAGGTGGGGTCCGCATAGGTGTAGGCGTTGAGGTGATAGAGGCCGCAGTACCTCATCTCGTCGAACCCGTGCGCGTTGGGAAGCGCATAGTCGGACTCGCCGAGGTGCCACTTGCCGGTGAAGAACGTCCTGTACCCGCCGGTCTTGAGCACCGAGGCCAGCGTCCACTCGGCCGCGGGGAGGCCGCCTCCCTGTCCCTGGAAAGCGACCGTCGTCATCCCGCTGCGGTTCGGGATGCGGCCGGTCATCAGGGCGGCACGACCGGCCGTGCAGCTCGGTTGCGCATAGAACGAGGTGAACTGCATGCCCTCCGCCGCCAGTCGGTCGAGATGGGGCGTCGGCATGCCGCGATTCTCGCCCCCGCCGTAAACGCCCGCGTCGCCGTAGCCGAAGTCGTCGCTGACGATGAGAACGATGTTCGGTCGGTGCTGAGCGCTCGCCATGGTTCCCTCCGGTGTTGCGGTCACGAAGGTGGTTACGCCGCGACCCGGAGCAATCGAGGCGGCTTCAAGCCAGTCTTCCCCCTATGAGGCGCTGACCGATACCCGCCGCCCTCGCTTGATTCGCCCGGCTCGCAATGCAGGTTCGAGGCGCGCCGGGATTGCCATGCTGCGAACATCCGTGGAAGGGGCGGCTTCGCTGTTCGAGGCGGCGGGGACGTTCGTGATGACGATCGGGGCCCTCGTCGCCCTCGTCATGACGGTGCGCGATCGCGACAGCCGCGGGGTGTTCAAGGGGTTTCGCTACCGCTTGGGCCGGGCGATCATCCTCGGTCTCGAGCTTCTGGTGGCGGCGGACATCCTTCGCACCATCAGCACGCAGCCGACAATCACGGAGGTGGCCGTGCTTGGCGGCATCGTCTTCATCCGCACCTTCCTCAGCTTCTCGCTGGAGGTGGAGCTGGACGGCCGGTGGCCCTGGCATGCCCGAGAGGTCGTGCCCGACCTCCCGAGCGACCGACAGCCGACCGAGCCGTCTCCGAGCGAGGCACGGCATTGAAAGCGGAGTCGCTGGAAGGAGCGTGGCGTAGGTGCGTTTGAAGAGGTCGGCAGCCGGGTTGTCGTTTGTCGCGATCTTGCTCGGAGTGGCAGCCGCAAGTCCGGCGTCCGATCCGGATACGCGCGGCGATACACCGACCTCGTCTACCAGCCCATGCTCGAATTGTTGTCCTACGTGCGCGCCAAGGGATTCGACCCCTACATCGTGACGGGAGGCGGGCAGGCGTTCGTGCGGGTGTACAGCCAGCTCGTGTACGGCATCCCACCGTCGCACGTCATCGGCTCGACGATCGCCACGGAATACCAGGTTCGTGACGGCAAGCCGACGCTGATGCGCAAGCCCGAGCCCTTCTTCATCGACGACCATGGCGGCAAGCCGGTCGGGATCAATCTCTTCACCGGGGAGCGTCCGATGGCGGCCTTCGGAAACTCCGACGGCGACGCGGCGATGCTCGAATGGACGACGGCTGGCGCGGGCCGCCGCTTCGGGCTGCTCGTCCTCCACGACGACGCCAAGCGAGAGTTCGCCTACGGCCCGGCGGGCGGGTTACCCGCGACCAGGGTTGGCACCTTCTCTCAGCGTTTGCTCGACCAGGCGACGAAGAGCGGCTGGACCGTGGTCAGCATGAGGAAGGACTGGCGGAGGATCTTTGCGTTCGAGGCGCCTGCCACGCGATGAGTCAGATTGATTCGGACGCCGGCGCCGCGGCCGTCGGCTGCGCCGAGGGCGCGCCCGTGCGCAGATAGCGCGACGCCATCTCGAACTCGAAGAACGAGAACATCTTGGTCTCGACCACCCGCTGCCACAGCTGGTGGGCGTCGTCGGTCTTGCCGTCGGCCAGGCGGTGCATCGACTCGTAGAAGTAGGCCTCGGCGCGCTTGCCGGGGGTCGTCGCGGCCGCCAGCAGCTGCTCGTAGGTCGCCAGCCCCACGGCGTAGCGCCCCAGCAGGCGCGACCAGGCGGCGCCGCGGTGCGGGCGCAGCTCGCCGTGGCGCTGGTCCAGCGTCCGCAGGTAGGCCTCGGCCTTCGGGTCGGGCGCGTGGTTCGTCCGCCGCGACAGGTCCAGCACCCACAGCGAGGTGTAGATCTTCACGTACTCGGAGACCGAGCGGCCCGGGCGCGCCAGACCGCGGTGGTAGACGCTGAGCGCCGCGTCCGTCTCGCCGGCCTGGACCAGGAAGGCGACGATGTCGATGTACGACTGGTCGCGATCGTCATCCTCCTCGATCGCGTCGTCGAAGCGCTGCAGGGCCTCGTTGCGGCGCCCCAGCAGGTACAGCAGCTTGCCGACCTCGACGGTCGCCTCCGATGCCTCGGCCACGTTCTTGCGGCGCAGGTGCTCGATCATCAGGCGTTCCCACCCGATGAGCGCGCCCCGCCACGCGGCCGACGCGCCGTCGTGGTCGCCCGCGGCGTCGTACGTGTCGCCCAGCAGGCGATCCAGCCGGGCCCGCCCCTCGACCGATCCGATGGTGTCCTGGCTGGACCCCTTCGCGCGCAGCGCATCGATCCCGTCGCGCACGATGCGCGTCGCGCGGGCCGGGTCGCCTCGCTTGAGCGCCAGGTTCGCCAGCTCGACGGTCACCTCGGCGGTCGGCTCGCCTTCCTCGCGCGCTCGAAGAAAGAGCGGCTCGGCCCGATCGATCAACCCGGCGTTGACGTAGCTGCGTGCCAGCTCGAAGTCGATGTCCGCGTCGCGGACCTTCATCTCCGTCGTCGTGAACCGCCGCCGCGCTTCAGCCGACCGTCGCTTCAGGTCGTCCGCTTCACCATACGCCGGCGCGTCGCGTTCCGGGTCCAGCCGCAGGCGCAGCCGCACGAAGTAGAGCTCGATCAGCTCCGCCGAGATTCGCCCGGCCAGCTCCCGCTCCGACGCGTGCGCGTCCAGCAGCGCTTCGGCCTCTTCCAGCCTGCGGATGGCCAGGAAGTACGAGGACAGCAGCCGCGACACGTGCCCCGACAGAATCAGCAGCTCCGGGTCGCTGGGGTGCGCGGCCAGACCGGCCTCGAGCACCCGGAAGGCGACCACCGGATCGGGCGCGTCGGTGGCCGTTCCGCCCAGGAAGTCGACCCGCGGCAGGAACCGCCGCGCCAGCGCCAGCATGTCGCCTGCGGAAGCGCCCGGCTTGGCCGCCGCCGACAGCAGCCCGCGCAGCTCCGGGTCGTCGCCGTCGCCCCCGGCGATCGCGGCGGCGCGGCTGGCGGCGTCGGCGATGCGCCCCGCCCGCAGGTAGATGCCGGCCATGCTGGTCACGGCGCGCTGGATCTCGTCGCCGTGCGCCAGCAGCAGCTCGCTCAGCGCGCGCCGCGCCGAATCGTTGCGGGGCGGCTGGTGCAGGACCGAAGACAACCGCTTCTGCCGGCCGACGTACAGCGCGTCCAGCTTCTTGACCACCGCCGGCGCCGGCCAGTCGCCGAGCGCGCTCTCCAGCGCATCGGACGCGCTGGCGTTGCGGTGCGGGCCGCCCCCCTCGTCGAACGTGGCTTCTTCCTCGGTCCAGCGGACGACCTGGTCCAGCCGCTCGGACCACTGGGCCTGCCCCGGCTCCAGGGTCGCCAGCGCCGCCAGCGCCAGGACCGCCTGTTGCTCGCCGCCGCGCGGCGAGAACAGCGCCAGCACCATCTCCGCCGTCGGCCGGATGAGCGCGATCTCGGCCGCCGTCATCCGGGGCGGCGACGCCCAGATCTCGCTGGGATCGAACAGGCCCAGCGCGTCCCGGAAGGACGCGAAGACGGTGTCGTACAGGTCGTCGCTCTCCAGGTCGCGCGTCTCGCGACGGATCTGGTCGACCTTGAGCGCCAGGACCGGGTCCAGGAGGTAGTGCAGCAGCTTGGACCGCAGCGCCGCGCGCTCGGGCGCGGCTGCGGGCAGCGCCTGGAACACGAGACGGGCTTCGAGGAAGTCGTCCTCGTACGCGACGGCGCCGATGCGGGTCGCTTCGCCGGCGATGGCCTGCGCGGGGCCGGCGGGCGCGGGGGCCCCCCCGCGGTGCGCACAACCTGTGAATGGGGCGGAGATCGCGAGACAGGCCGCGACCATCAACGCCGGACCGGGCGAAGCCGCACGGCGGACGCTTGAGCGCATTGTTCCTAGTGTAATGCGGGCGGTCGGCGGTGGTACGCTTTTCGTGTGTGGCAGCCGCGACGGCCGGGGGAGGGGCCCCTGGTGCTGGGCCACCGCGGCGCCAGCGCCCGGGCGACCGAGAACACCGCCGAGGCGTTCGCGCAGGCGCGCGCCGACGGGGCCGACGGGGTCGAGCTGGACGTCATGCTGTGCGCCAGCGGTGAGCCGGTCGTCTTTCACGACGACGACCTGCGCCGCCTCGCCGGCCGGCCCGAGCGCATCGCCACGCTGCCCTACCGCGTGCTGCGCGAGGTCCGCCTGCAGCCGGGCGGGGCGATCCCGACGCTGGAAGAGGCCTTTGCCGCCTGCGGCCCCGACCTGCTGGTGAACGTCGAGCTGAAGGTGAACGAGATCGATCCGCGCGGGACCGCCGCGCTGGTCGACGCCGTCGCCGCCGTGGTGCGCCGCCTGGCGGTGGGGCCGCGCGTGCTCGTGTCGTCCTTCAACCCGTGGGCGGTCTGGGTCTGGTACCGGCGGGTTCCCGAGGTGCCGGCCGGCCTGCTGTTCGAGCGCGACTCGCTGCTGCCGCTGCGGCGCGCCTGGCTGGCCCCCGCCATCCGCCCGCGCGCGCTGCACCCCGAGCTGGTTCTCTGCAGCCCGGCGCGCGTGGCGGGCTGGAAGCGGCGCGGCTACCTGGTGAACGTGTGGACCGTCGACGACCCAGCGGCGCTGGCGGCCTGCCGGCGCATGGGGGTCGACGCCGTCATCACGAACGATCCGGCTCGGTCGCGGGCGGCTCTGGACGCCGCTTGAGCAGCGCGTGGGTGGCCGTGGCGATGGCCAGGACCGCCCCCTGCTCGTCGGTGGCCGTGGCCTCGACGACGGCCAGCCGCTTGCCGCAGCGGCGCACCTCGGCGCGCGCCGTGATCGTCCCGGAGGTGATTGGCTCCAGGAAGTTGACGCTCATCTGGGCGGCGGCGTTGAACATCCCGTCGCGCGCGACCAGGACGGCGACCGCGTGCCCCATCGCCGTGTCGAGCAACGCCATGATGACGCCCCCGTGAAGGGCGCCGTTCGGGTTGAAGTGGTCGCGCTGGACCTTGTACTCCCAGGTCGCCGAGCCCGGCGACGAGGCGCGGGGGATGAACCCCAGCGGCCCCACGGGCGTGTTCGGGGCCGTCGTCATCGGGGCACCTCGACGCCGGCCAGGAAGAGGCCCGCGTAGATCTTGGGGTCCACCAGGCGCCCGGCCGCCTTCTGCTCGGCCAGGAAGCGACGCAGCTTCGTCAGCGGCACCTCGTGGACCGTGATGTCCTCGTGCTCGTCGCCGCCGCCTTCCCCGACGCGCGTCAGGCGGCCCGCCTCGTAGAAGGAGATCACCTCGTCGCAGATGCCGACCGCGATGGGGCCGTCCGCCAGCGGCGTCATCTCGGCGGCCTCGAACCCGGTCTCCTCGATCAGCTCGCGGCGGGCGGCGTCGACCAGCGCCTCGTTGGCGTCGACGTCGCCGACCATGCCCGCGGGGAGCTCGATGACCCGGTTGTGAACAGCGACCCGGCGCTGCTCGACCAGCACCAGCTTGGCGTCTTCGGTGACCGCCACGATGACCACGATGCCGGTCACGTTCGGCCGGGTCGCGTATTCCCACCCGTCCTCGGAGACCAGCTGGACGTATTTGCCTTCGCCAATGACGCGCGGCGCGCGATCTCGTTCGGTCACGCGGGGCAGGGTAACACTCAGTAGCTGTCGTACGGAACGATGTCGATCGCGCTCTCCTGGACCTTGGCGTCGACCAGCAGCTTCTTCATCGAGGCCGCCGTGGCCACCATCGTGATGGCCAGATCCCGCGCACGGACGTGCCGCTTGATCGCGGCGTTGACCTCGTCGGGGGTCGCCGCCGCGACCCGCGCCGCGAACGTCTCCAGGAAGTCCGGAGGCAGCCCGGTGACCTCGTTGGTGACCCGCGCCTCCAGGCGGCGGTCGGGCGCGTCCAGCTCGGCGGCGTGAGACCCGGCCAGGAAACGCTGGAAGAACGCAACCTGTTGCGCGTCCAGTCCTTTTTCCATGAAGCTCACGTAAAGCTTCAACACCAGCTTGACCATGGGGACCGTCTTGTCGGTGCCCGAGAAGACCCACCCGACGGCGCCCCCCGTCGCGCGCCGCTCTTCCAGGGTGAGGTAGGCGCCGTAGGCGAGGCCCCGCTTGCGGCGCACCTCGTCCATCAGCGTCGAGCTCATGGCGTGGCCGCCGAAGGCCGCCAGCCCGATCGACAGCGGCACGAAGTCGGGGTCGGAGGCGCGGAGCGCCGGGTGGCCGAACATCAGCTGGCTCTGCTGGCGGTCAGGTTTGTCCACCAGCTGGATGCGCCAGCCCGTCAGCGCCACGGGGGCCCGCAGCTCCAGCGGGTTCACCGGCGGGGCGGCGGCGTCCGACAGGCCGCGCATCGCCCTGCCCAGCGACGCGGCCAGCGCGTCCGCCTGCACGTCTCCCGAGAACGCGAAGATCAGGTTGTGCCCCACGAAGTGCCGCCGGAAGTGCGCGGCCGTCTCCGGGGGCGTCGCCCCCTCCAGCGCCGGCCTGAGCCCGTCGGGCGGATGGCCGTAGGGGTGCTCGCCGAACAGGTTCCGCATGAAGAAGCGCGCGCACAGCAGCCGGTCGTCGTTGCGCTGCTCGTCGATCTGACCCAGCACCTCCTGGCGGGTCTTGGTGAACTCGGCGGGCGCGAAGTTCGGCCGGATCAGGATGTCGCTCACCAGCGCCAGGTAGGCGTCCAGGTTGCGGGCCAGCACCTCGCCCTCGAAGCGCGTCGAGTCCGGTTCGGTGCGCACGTCCAGCGTCGCCCCCAGCGCGTCCAGCGCCTCGTCCAGCTGGGCGCGGTTGCGGCCGCCGGCGCCGTGGCGCGCCCACTCGGCGGCCAGGTTGGTCAGCCCCTCGCGGTGGCGCGGGTCGGCGCCCGAGCCCGACCGCGACGCGACGATCACGTGGACCAGCGGGACGCTCCGGTCCTCCTCGAAGATCAGCACCGAGCCGGCCGGGCCGGCCCGTCGGGTCGCGCCCGCCGTGGCAGCCGCCAGCGGCGCCGAGGTCGCCGCCATCACCGCCACCGCCAGCAGAGACGACGCCGCGCCACTCACGACGCTCCTTCCGGGCGGGCCACGACGACGGAGCGGGCGCCGCCGGCCAGGTAGGCGGCAGCCGCGCGCTGGACGTCGGCCGGCGTGAGGCGCGCGTATTCGGCGCCCCGCTCCAGCAGCCGCTGGAAGCCGCCGCCCGAGATCTCGAACATGCCGACCGTCTCGGCGCGCCCGTGGCTGGACGCGAGCTGCAGCCAGAACTGCGTCTCCAGGCGTGCGGCCGCCTTGCCCAGCTCCGCGGCCGACAGCGGGCGGGCCGCCAGGTCCGCCACGGCTTCCATCACCAGCCGCTCGGCCTCGGCGGCGGCGTGCCCCTTCATCATCTGGATCCAGATGGCGTAGAGGCCCGGGTCGCGCGTGGCCGCGATGTCGCCGTGCACCGACGACGCCCACTGCCGGTCGACGAGCAGAGCGCGATTGAGGCGCGACGACGGGCCGCCGGCCAGGACCTCGTTCACGACCTCGAAGGCGGCGCGGTCCGCGGCCCCCAGGGCCGGGGCAGGGAACCCGATCACCAGGCGGTCGGCGGGAACGGGTCGCGTGACGGCCGTGCGCACCTCGGCGGCGGGCGCGCGCTCTGGCTCCACGTCCCCGCGCGGCAGCTTGTCCGACGGCGCCAGCGCGCCGTAGGCCGCCGCGATCAGGTCCAGCGTCGCGGCCTCGTCGATCTTGCCGGCCACGATGATCACCGCGTTGTTCGGCGCGTAGTACTTCCGGTAGAAGGCAACCGCGTTGGCCTGCGTGAACGCCTTGATGTCCTTCATGAGGCCGATCACCGGCCAGCGGTACGGGTGCTTTTTGAACGCCTGCTGGTACATCAGCTCGTCCATCACGCCGTCCACGTTGTCCTCGACCGACGACAGCCGCTCCTCGGCGACGACGTCGCGTTCGGTCTCCACCTGCTTCTTGCGCAGGTCCAGGTTGACCATCCGGTCCGCCTCCAGGCGGACGGCCGTGGCCAGCTCCGCCGGCGGCACGTCGTCCACGTAGGCGGTGAAGTCGTAGTAGGTCATGGCGTTCGAGCTGCCGCCCGCCGCCTCCATCTGCGTGTCGAAGGCGTTCGGCGCCGCCTTCTTGGTCTGCGTGAACATCAGGTGCTCGAAGAGGTGAGCGAGACCCGTCTCTCCGGCTCCAGCGTCCTCGTTTCGTGAGCCGACGCGGAACCAGGTCGTGTAGCTGACCGCGGTCGCCTGCGGGTCCGGGAGCAGGACGATCTCGAGGCCGTTGGCGAGCCGCCACTTGCTGACCGACAGGGTGCCCAGCGGGGCGCGCGCGATCTCGGTGGGCGGACCGCCGCCGCCTCCACGGTCGCGGGACGCGGCGGCTGGCCCGGCGGCCGGGACGCGGCGGCCCGCGGCGGCTGCGCACCCGAGAAGGAGCATGGCGGAAACTGCGGCTGTCGACGTGGTGTT
Source organism: uncultured Myxococcales bacterium (assembly GCA_964589215.1). Lineage (GTDB taxonomy): Bacteria > Myxococcota_A > Polyangia > Fen-1088 > Fen-1088 > JADGRB01. Next base: position 18,060 of record CAZPUH010000003.1, read on the forward strand.
GAGCATCAAAACTTCATGTTGAGGGTTAACCCGAAGTCCTGTGTGAAGGCGGTGTACGTCCCGGCGGCCGTGGGCCGCGCCGTCCCGGCCGCGCGCCCGACGCAGCCGGGGTTCGCGAGGTCGCCGTCGTGGGCCGCGCATTCGGTGGCCTGAGTCGGTTCGAACGCGGAGCGGGTGACCGTCACGCCGGGCATGATGGTAAGCCCGTAGCCACCGCTGAGCCAGAACCTCCGACCGAGGCGCAGCTGGGCCAGGATGACCGGCTCGAGCTTCAGCCCGTCGACGGCGGCGGCGTTGACGTCGGCGGCGTCGACGGCGCTGGTCTCGACCCGCAGCTCGCCGCCGATGCGCACGCGTTCGTGCCACCAGTACGCGAGCCGGACCCGCGTATCCAGCACGTCGTGGACCCCGCGGTGAAGGACGATGTGGTCCGGCACGCCCGAGGCGTCCAGGACCGGGCTGACCAGGCGGATGTCGATCCGATCCTGCAGGTGCAACCAGAGCCAGCGCGTCGTCACCGACAGCTCCAGCCCGTGGCGGGAGTGCCAGGTGACCCCGGCGATCAGCACGTCCGGCAGCCGGTAGGTGGCGTCCCCGAAGACGCAGCGGCCCGACTGGCCGCCCGCGCAGGTGAGCGGCCCGCCGCCCAGCCGGGGCGGCAGGGCGACGGCCGACTGCTGGCCCGCCACCTCGACGCCGCTCACGGGCGAGCCGAGCGGCCGGCTCTGGTACGACACGCCGAGCTCGAAGTTGCGCCGCCGCCAGTAGATGCCGCCGCCCAGGGTCAGCGAGAACCGGGCGCCGCCCAGCCCCTGGCTGGAGGCAACGTGGACCCGGGCCGCCGCGGCCGGATCCTCGCAGGGCATGCCGCCGCAGGGGGTCCGGCCCGCGTCGAGCGCGGTGTCCTCGGCGAAGTCCAGGCTCCCGGTCGAGAACAGGAACCCGGGGGCCAGGCCGATCCGCAGGTCGTTCCCGAACCGGATGGCCAGCGCCGGGACCAGGGCCAGGTTCCGCAGGTCCAGGCTCAACATCTGATAACGTGTCGGCTCGTTGCCGGCGGAGGAGATCGGAAAGTGGATCTGCTCGAGGTAGGGCATGTACGTGGCGAACGCCAGCGTGAAGCGATCGCTGCCGAACCCCAGCGCGACATAGCTGCCGGGCCCCGGCGGCCACTGGAACGGCTGGCGGATGTCGTGCGCGGTGGCCGAACCGGTCGCCCGGGGCCCGCCCGGGGTCCCGTCGTCGGAGATGGGCGCGCGATCGACGGTGACGGACGAGGACCGAACGGTGCCCGCGACCATGATCTGGAAGCCGCGCATGAGGCCCAGCGCCGCCGGGTTCCAGTAGATCGCCCCCAGATCGCCCGACGTGGGCCCCGCGAACGAGAAGCCGCCGACGAACGGATCGTCGATGGGCGAGGCGGTCGCGACCCGCGCGAACCCCAGCAGGGTCGAGAGCACGGCCGAGGCGAGCGCGGCCGACGACAGCGACGGCGCGCGGCGCGTCCGGGCGAAACCCATGAGGGAACGCGACCTTATATGAAGGGCCCCGGTGCGGCAATCCTTGACGGTGCGATCCGTGCGTGGCTAACATCGCGCCCCATGGCCGCGCCGACGGGCCTCCGTTCCCCCACACGGCTCCGCTGCGGTCTCGCGCTCCTGGCGTTGGCGGCCGCGTGCTCGACGCGCGTGACGTCCGAGAGTATCGCCGAGTGGAAGACCACGCAGAAGGGGCCCGAGCGCCTGCACGAGGCGCTGGCCGATCACGGCGTGCCCGCCAAGCTGCGCGCCGAGGCGGCCGTCGCGCTGGTCGAGATCGGCCGCGACGAAGAGGTCGACCAGATCCTGGCCAGCGCGCCCGCCGACGATCGGGCGGAGATCGCCAAGGCGCTGGAGCCCCTTTACGAAGTGGCGATGAAGGACCCGTCCCCCGACAAGGCGCTGGCGTATCGCGACGCGCTCTTCTCGCTGCGGGCGGTGGCGCCGCCCGAGGAGCAGAAGCGGATCGACGACGCGCTGCTGGCCTCGCTCGAGGGCGAGATGAAGGCCGGCAAACCCCGGCAGGGGCGCCACTCGGTCGACAAGATGCTGACGGCGATCGGCGCGGGTTCGGGCGCGATGCTGGTCACCGTGCTCTCGACGCCGGAGGCGCCGTATCTTCCGGCGGCCGAGATGCTGGGCAAGGTCGGCGACGAGGCGACGCGCGACAAGGGCGCCGCGGCGCTGATCGCGCGGGCGCCGCAGATTCGCGCCGCCGAGAAGTCCCCCGAGAAGCTGGATCGCGCCGTGGGCGTCATCGGCGGCCCGACCGCCGTGAAGTACCTCGAGCACGAGGCGTCCGCCGGCAAGCCCGAGGACGCGCTGATCGCGACGCGCGCGCTGTCCGAGCGGCGCGACCCCACTGTGCTGCCGTTCGCGCTGAAGATCGCCGCCGACCCCAAGGCCAACAAGGCGCTGCGCGACGAGATGTTCGGGGTCGTCGAGACGATCGGCGGGCTCGAGGCCGAAAAGGGGCTGCTGGGCATCATCTCGTCCGACAAGGAAGAGATCGTCCGGTACCGGGCGTTCGAGGCCGTCCTGGGCGCGCGCAAGGCGGACGGAATCGTTCCGGCGCTGGAAGCTTTCCCGGCCAGCGCCACCTACAAGAAGGTCGATGTCGACGACCTGCTGGTCAAATTGATCGAGAAGCTGGGACAGTCCGCCCGGCCGGCGCTGGTGCAGGCCCTGGGGTCGCGCGTGCCGCTGGCGCGCATGACCGCGGTGATGGCGCTGGGTCAGATGGGCGGGCCCGCGCAGGCCGGGGCGCTGGCCAAGCTGACCTCCGACAGCGCGACGATCAAGGGGTTCCCGGCCGGCGACACGGTCGGCAAGGAGGCGGCACAGGCCGCCGAGGCTGTTAAGAAGAGATCCTGACCATGGCGCTTCCCGGTCGAAAAACCCTCCGACAGTTCCAGTGCAACGAACGGCTCTGGGTGACCTTCCGCCGCATGGCGGAGGATCAAGAGAAGGAGATCGACGACGTCATCGGCGACGCCATGGAGGCGTACGCCCAGCTGTCCGGCTACCAGACGGGGATCAACGCCCTGTCCGAGGGACAGGCGACGCCGCCGCCGGACGCGCTGTCCGAGACCGAAACGCACGACGACGACGATTCTGACTACCCGTTGCGCCGTCCGACGCCCGCCATCGCGGCGACCTCGCTGGTTCCGCCGCCGCCGCCGCCGATGGCACCTCCGCTGCCGCCGCCGCTGCCCCCCGCGATGCCGACGCCGTCGCGGTCGCGCTTCGCGCCCCGCGTCCCGCAGCCGAGCGGCCTGCACATGCTCGACGGGCCGGTCACGCCGCCGCCGCACCCGCACGCCGGCGGCGCGCTCACGTACGACGGGGCCCCGTCAGCGGCGGCGCCGCCCCCCGTGTACCTGGTCTTCGACAACCAAAAGTACCGGATCGACAAGGAGCAGTTCATCATCGGGCGAGGCAGCAAGTCATCCGACCTGCCCATCAAGGACGGCAACATCTCCCGCAAGCACGCGGCGGTCATCCGGCGGAAT
>CAZPUH010000004.1:0-2391 GCA_964589215.1 uncultured Myxococcales bacterium
CTGGGCTGGCTGGTCGTGGTCGCCTCGGTCGACACCGGGCGCCGGGGCGCGCTGGTCGAGTTGACCTATCGCCGGTCGATCCTCTCGCGCGCCGGAACGATGCCGCCGGGCACGCCGGGCGTCGTCGAGTTCGCCGACACCTTCATGTCCAGCGGCCACGCCATCGTGACCCGCCCGCAGACCGGCAACCGCAACGAGGCGTTCGAGATCCGCGACCGCGAGAGCGCTCCGTCGGCGAACGGAACCTTCGTCAATTCGCGCCGGCTGGTCGCGGGCGAGGTGATGCGCCTCGGCGACGGCGACGTGGTGAAGGTCGGCGCGACGGAGCTGGTCTTCCGATCCCTCTGGCTTCCAGGGTCCGGCGCGCGGCCGTCATGAAGCGGCTCCTGATCGCGCTGGCGGCGGGGGTTGCGCTCTGCGCGCCGCCCGCGATCGCGGCCCCGACGGTGGTCAGCACCCGTCCGGTCGCGGACGACCTGGCAGCCAGGGTTCATTTCCTGGTCGGCGGCATCGAGGAGACCGGACGGTCGCTGAAGATGACCAACCTGGCCGTCTCCGTCGACGGCCAGCCGGCGACACCGGTCGCCGTGCAGACGCTGTCCGACTGGGCGGCGGCCTCGGCAGAGGCGAGCAGCAGCTTCCGCCCGTCTGCGGCCATCGGTCTGGTCTACCTCTGGATCGAGGGCGTGCCGCCCGCCGTGCTGGACGGGATCCATTCCTTCTTCCAGCGCATCCCGTCGCGCACGGTGGTGTACCCGACGATCTACGGGCGCATGCGGCAGGGGCGCGCCCGGCTGACGGCCGGGGACATCAGCCGTCTCGACGAGGTCCCGTACCTCGACGGCTATCGACCGAACCTGATCGACGCCATCCGGCTGAACGCGGCCGATCTGGCCGTCGACCCGGCGGCCTTGAAGGTGCTGCTGGTCGTCACAGACGGCCGCGACTTCGCGGATCCGAAGGGGGAGGGGCCCGGCAACTTCGCCGATCTCGGCGCGCAGCTGCGGCGCGCGGGGATCACGCTGCTTGTGGCCCGCTACCGGCCCGAGGCGGACGCGGCGCAAGCGGCGACCAACCTGCGCGATCTGCACGACGCCGCGGGCGGCTTCCTGAGCGCGCGCGATCAGATCGAGGACCTCGAGAACACGCTGGAGTCGCTGGGGCAGGCGGTCGCCGATCTGCAGCGCGTGGAGCTGGAGGTCCCCTGGACCTGGCGCCTGTTCGGCGGCGAGCACCGGATCTCGGCGCGGTTGACGGGCGCCGACGGCGAGGCGATGACCATCGACGCCGGCAGCGTGACCGTCGGTCCGGGCGGCGCGCGCTGGTTGATGTTCGCGCTGATCCTGGCCGCCGGCGCCACGGCGGCCGGAATGACCCTGCTGGCCTTACGACGCCGCGGTGGTTCGGGCGCGCCGGTCAGCGCCGAGGCGCTGGTCGCGGCGGCGCACGATCTCATTCGCCGTGGCGCCTCGCCCGAGCGCGCGGCCGAGGAGCTGGTCCGCCGGTTCCCCGAGGCGCCGTCGCTGCTGGCCGGCATCGACGAGGCCCTGCTGGTCGATCCCCGCTTCCCGTATCTGCGCACGCGTCCCGGGCGCAAGCGCATGCAGGAGATCCGCGAGCTGGTCGCCGAGCGCTCGGGCGACAGCGCCGGCCTCGGTGAGGGCCTGGCGCGCGTCTTGTCCGAGGCCGTCGCCGCGCAGATGCCGGCCGAGGAGGCCGCCGAGAAGGTGAACGCCCACGCGACGGCCGAGGAGCGGGCGGCCTTCGTGGGGCTGGATCTGGATCGCCTGGCCGAGGCGCTGCGTGGCGCGGCCCGGGCTCACCCGCCGCTGGGGACGCCGCGCGCGCGCGGCATCGCCGTCGCCATCCAGGACGCGCTGCGCACCGGCGAGAAGGCCTCGCAGGGGGTGGTGGTCGGGTGGCTGGTGCGCGCCGGGGGGCCGGGTCGGCGCGGCGAGACGCTGCGACTCACTCCCGAGCGCACCGTCATCGGTTGCAGCGTCACCTGCGCGGTGCGCATCATCGACGACCCCGCGATGGCGCCCGAGCACGCCGAGATCGTCGCGCTGGACGAGGAGTTCGCGATCGCGCCGCTGGCGGGACCCGTGCGCGTCGAGGGGCAGCCGGTCACCCGCCGGCAGGCGCTGGTCGACGGCGAGACGATCGACCTCGGCGGCGGGATGTACGTCTTCAAGTGCGCCAGCGTCGGCAACCTGGCGACCGTGCGCGGCACCAAGAGCTCGATCCGCCGCTAGTGTCCTGTCTCAGAAGTTAGTAGACAATTAACAGGAGGCAGTGCATCGGGTACACAGGAGGTGTACTCGATGCGCCCAGGCCCGAAACCTGTTGCGATTGTCCTCGCCGCGTCCGAGCAGCGCCAACTGGAAAAGT
>CAZPUH010000005.1:0-18656 GCA_964589215.1 uncultured Myxococcales bacterium
CACCCCGCTGTCACGACAAGCGCCAGGACACTGACACCCAAGAGACGAATCGAAGCCCGCACGGTGCGGTTTGTGTATCACGGTCGAGGTGGTAAGGACCAGGCATGGAGATGCCCTATCGACAGCGGTGGGAGGCCGAGATCGCCCAGATGCGCCGCGTCCTCGCCGGCCTCGGGATGAAGGAGGAGCGCAAGTGGGGCGCGCCCACCTACACCGTCGAGGGAAAGAACGTCGTCATCATGCAGGGGTTCAAGGAGTCCTTCGGGCTCGGCTTCTTCAAGGGCGCGCTGCTGAAGGACCGGAAGAAGGTGCTGGTGCAGCTGGGGCAGGTGCAGGCGGGCCGGGTCATGAAGTTCACGAGCGCGAAGGAGATCAAGGCCAGCGCGGCGACCATCAGGGCCTACGTTCGCGAGGCCATCGCCGTCGAGAAGTCCGGACGGCGGATCGAGAAGAAGAAGACCGCGGACTTTCCGGTTCCGGCGGAGCTGACCGAGCGGTTCCGACGGAACGCGCGCTTCAAGCGGGCGTTCGAGGCGCTGACCCCCGGGCGACAGCGAGGCTACCTCTACCACTTCGGCGCCGCCAAGCAGTCGGCGACGCGAATCGCGCGCATCGACAAGGCGATGCCGGCCATCTTCGAGGGGCGCGGGTTCCTGGAGAGGCGCTAGTCAGTGTGCCGACTCGTGCTCGGGCGTGCCGTCGCCGGCGTCGAGCTGACCGGGGAGCGTGAGCACGAGGCTCGGGACGGGGAACCGAATGCCGCGGGACGCGAACGCCTCCGTGGCGGCGACCCGCAGATCCGAGGCCACGCGACGCGCGACGACAGCGTCCGCCACCCAGACGATCAGGAGCAGGCGGAAGCCCCACTGCTCGATCCCGTCGAGCCTCGCCGCGGGCGGTGGCTCGGCCAGCACCTCGGTGTGTTGCTTCGCCACGGTCAGAAGGGCCTCGCGCGCTTCGTGGACCGCCTGCCGGGCGTCAATCGGGATCTCGACACGCACGCGCGTTCGCGGAAACGGATACGAGTGATTGACGACCTCGTTCGTGATCAGCCGGTGATTGGGAACGACCAGGACCGTGCCTTCGCGCGTGAGGAGCTGGGTCGCCCGCACCCCGATCTGCTGGACGGTCCCCATCGTGCCGGCGAACTCGACGAAGTCGTTCTGCCGGATCGATTGCTCGACCAGGATCACCACCCCGGCGACCGCGTCGCGCGTGACGTGTTGCAAGCTGAAGCCGACCCCCACCAGCAAGGCGCTGGACGTCAGCACCAGCGACGAGAGGGGCAACCCCAGGTGCGCCAGCGCGATCACCGCGCCCGCGAACATCAGGCCGTACGCCAGGAGCTTGCTGAAGGCGAACGCCGGACCGCGCGCCCCCTTCGAGAACAGCCCGCGGACCAAGCGCCCCGCCAGCTTCGCGACCACGATCGACCCGAAGAGCAAGCCCAGCGACGCAAGGGCCCGCTGCCAGGTCACCGCCTCGACCCCCTTTTGCAGCTCCTGGATCGGTAGCTCTTGTGCCATCTCGATGCGCGCGCCGCCGTCGGCGCATCGTTCATAACGGGGCCTCGCCGGCGCCGCCGTCAGTCCGGGGCTGATTCCACCGTGGGCGGGGAGGGGCGACCCTCGTCGCGTCGCTCCGTCACGCGCCTGGATCGCGATGTCACGCACGAATGTCGTAATGACACGGCCTCGCTCGGGGCGAGGCGCGGGTAGCGTTGGTTGCCGGGCGACGCGAAGAGCGAGCACACCCATCAGAAACAAAGGACGTTCCCATGACCGACCATTCGTGCAGCGCCTTCGCGCGTTCCACGCGATGGATCATTGCTCATCGCGTGCCGGCCATCCTGGCGATGGTAGCGGTCACGCGTTCCTGATGAGCCGCCTGCTGCGGTGTCCTGCGACGCCCGCCGGCGTCCGTTCAGTCCGGGAACAAGAGCGACACCTCACAGCGCAATTCCCAGTTGGGGCTGTCGGGGCGTGTGAGGACGTAGTAGTAGGCAGCGACGCCGGGGTTGAGAGCGACCCCGCGCCATTTGAACACTCTGGCCGCACCCCCGCCCACTGGCACCTCCCACACGTCGCCAGCGCGCTTGTTCCACTCCGCGGTCATGGTGGGCGAGCTCTGCAGAGACCAGCCGCTCTCGAAGTTGTAATGAAAGAAGTACTGGAGGGAGCCCTCGGTGACGCCCGAGTGTCCGCCATGGCCCGCGAAGGACCAGACGTTGCTGGCGACTATGGCAAAAGAGAACGGATGCGGTCGGAACGTGAGGGCCAGCGCGGGGCCCGCGGACCACTTGCCCGCGCCCAGACTCGTCTGAGTCGCGGTCGGTAGGACGAAGTCGGGACCGAAGCCCCAGATCAAAGCGCCCGGACGTGCTGGACTGAAGAAGAACGTCGGGTTGATGTCGCCGAGACCGGAGCTACCGCCCGTCGGCGAGTCCTTGTCCGCTTTGGAAATGAACGGGATGATGGTGCGCGTGACGATGTTCCAGCTCTTCAGGATGTGAATGGGGACCCGCGGCTCGATCTTGAGTGTGCTGTTCGCGCGGTCGTAGACGCCGATCCCGTAGGCCAGGTTCTCCTCGACCGGGACGCTCACCAGGTCCTCCAGAGGATTTTCGGAGCGCCTGGCGAGCTCGCTCTCGCTCGATGACCCCGGCGCTGCGCCCGCGTCCAACGCATGCGACTCGTCGGCGACCGTTCGCGGGGACCAGGCTACGTACGCGCACCCGAAGAGGACCGTTGCCACCCCGCACCGCATGATCGATGGCCGCAACGTTGGACGTCGAGGCGACCTGTCAAGCGCGGCGGCCGCCCGGGCACTTTGGAACTGCAACGACGACTGATTCGTCCGTTGGTCGATAGCGCGCTCTTTCGTGCGGACATACGGTTTTCGTCGTCATGGACCCGAACGGTCGCCAACCCCGTCGCGTTCACATCCTCTGCGGCAGACATCTGATGTCGACGACCTGTGGCGCTTTCGTCGTCGCCGTGTTGCTGGCGATGGCCGCGCCCGCGCGCGCCCAGCTCGCCGGTGACATCGTCAGGGGTCAGTACGGGCTCACCGCCGGGACGCAGGCTCCCGAAGGACTGGTGCTCAGCGCCTGGGCCTTCGATTACTACGCGTCGACGATCAAAGGCCCCAACGGGAACACCGTGCCGACGTCCGGCCACCTCAACACGCTTGCCATACCGGGCCTGAACCTGTGGTGGGTCAGCCCCTGGAAGGTTCTCGGGGCGAACTATGGCGCCGTCCTCAGCCTGTGGGGCATCACGCCCACTGTCGACGCCCCTCGCCTCGGGACGACGAATTCGACCTACGGGTTCGGCGACATGTACATCAAACCAGTCGAGCTCGGCTGGCACACGACCTACGTGGACGCGATCGCGGGCGTGGCGTTCTGGCTCCCGACGGGTCGTTACAGCCCGGGGGCGAACGACAATACCGGCCAGGGGCAATGGGGTATCGAGCCCTCTGCTGGGGTGACGGTGTGGTCCGACCCCAAGCATCACGTCAACCTGTCGACGCAGGTCTTCTACGACATTTACAGCGAACGGCGCGGGACGGTGCCACTCACCGGGACCCATCTCAAGACGGGTGACATCCTCACGTTGCAGGGCGGCCTGGGTTATCAATTCCTGGGCGGCGGCTTCAACATCGGAGTTCCGTACTTCGTTCAATGGAAGATTACGGAGGACACCGTGCCGACCGGGTTCGGTCTGGTGTTGCCGGGCATCGTCGCCGCCAAGGACTGGAACGCCGGCGTGGGGGTCGAGGTCGACCTCTATTGGAACACCAGCAACGGGGTAACCGTGCGGTGGGTGCAAGGGATCGGTGGCAAGAACACGTCGGATGGTTCGACGGTGTTTCTCACCTACAACCACGTGTTTGCGACGGCGCACAATGACCGCTGAGAGGATGACCATGAAGTCGTGCAAGAAGCTTTCGATTCTGGGACCTGTGCTGGTGGGGACGGCAACGCTGGTGGCCCTGGCGTCGCCCGCACATGCGAAGAACCCGAACGTCGTGTTCATCCTCGCGGACAACGTCGGATACGGGGACATGGGACCTTACGGCGGAGGCGAGCTGCGGGGTTACCCGACACCGCGCACCGACCAGCTCGCACGCGAGGGGTTGCGCCTAACCCAGTACCTCGTCGAGCCGGCCTGCACCCCCTCCCGCGCGGCGCTCATGACCGGCCAGTACTCGATCCGCAACGGGCTATCCCTTGTTGCCGTCCCCGGAACGCCGAACACGCTCCCCAAGCGCGCGTTCACCATGGGCCAGCTCTTCAAGAGTGCCGGCTACGCGACGGCAATCTATGGCAAGTGGCACCTAGGAAAGGACGCCGAGAGCTTGCCGGGGGCGCACGGGTTCGACGAGTTCTACGGCATTCCCCCGGATGCGACCTGGAACATCGCCCTCGACGTACCACAAATCGTTCAGACACACTCCGTGCCGGCGCCGCCGCAGGCGCTCGCCGAGAAGGGGCCCTGGATCATGTCCCAGCGCGGGAACGGTCCGCTTGAAAAGGTGAAGCCGTTCACGCCCGAGGTGCGGGCGGAGATCGACAACGAGCTGACGGAGAAGTCGATCGCTTTCATGAAGACCCAGCACGCCACCGGGAAGCCGTTCTTCCTCTACCTGCCGTTTTCGATGGGACACGCCCCCAACTACCCGTCTAAGCAGTTCGCCGGCAAGTCTCGGATCGGGAACTACGGCGACAAGATGATGGAGGGCGATTATCACGTCGGGCAGGTCCTCGACACGCTCCGCGACCTGAAGATCGAGAACGACACCATCGTTGTCTTCGCCTCGGACAACGGGCCGTGGGGGTGGGAGGCGGCGTCGCTCGGCAACCTCGGCTCGCTCGATATGGGGAGCTCGGGGCCGTTCCGAGGCTATCTGGGCGATCCGACGGAGGGATCGATAAGGACGTTCTGCTTCGTGCGGTGGCCGGGCCACGTCGCCCCCAACACCACGTCGTACGCGATGTTTTCGGAGATGGACTTCCTGCCCACCTTCGCCGCGATCGTGGGCGGCAAGTTGCCGGGCGATCGCCCCATCGACGGCGTCGATCAGACGGCGGTGCTCTTCGGCAAGAACCCCGCCGGCGCTCGCGAGTCGATGCTCAGCTTCATTGGCCCGGACCTGGTGGCGGCGCGCTGGAAGCAGTGGCGCGTCTACTTCAAAGAGATCCGAATGACGGGCACGGACGTGCAGCACGTCGGGGGCCTCTACATCAGCGCCTCTGACCTCTACTACCCGAAAGTCTTCAACGTCGAGATGGATCCGCATGAGGACGTCAACTTAGGCGGTCTTTATTCGTGGCCGGCCGAGATCGAGATGAAGGCCGTCAAGGCGTACCTCGATTCGGTCAAGAAGTACCCGAATCCGCCCGCCCCCAACGTGACCCGCTTCTCGGGTCATTGAGACGGGGTGACGATCCGTCAGGGACGCGTCGGGACCGATGCATGGAGGCCTCGACGGCCGGTCGGGCGCGCGCCAGCGGCCTTGCTGATTGTCTGTGCGGCTGCCGCCGCCGAGGTTCCGCGAATCGCGGGCCAGCGACCGAAGAGCCCCACCACGATGACGCCGCACGCGCGATCTCCGGCGTCGCGCGCCACGTTCGTCGGCGAGGCCGCTTGCGCCGGATGTCATGCACGCGAGGCGGCGGCCTGGACCGGGTCGCATCATCAACTCGCCATGCAGCCCGCGAACGCGCGCACGATTCTGGGCGACTTCGCGGGCGTCGGGTTCACGCACGCCGGCGTCGCGTCGCGGTTTTCCCTTCGGGACGGACGCCCGTGGGTGCGCACCGATGGACCCGATGGCGCGCTGCGCGACTACCAGGTGATGTACGCGCTGGGCGTCGCACCGCTGCAGCAGTACTTGGTCGCCTTTCCGGGCGGACGCCTTCAGGGCTTGGAGATCGCGTGGGACAGCCGGGCGGCCAGCGCGGGCGGCCAGCGCTGGTTCCACCTCTATCCGGGCGACGCGATCGCCAGTGGAGATCCGTTGCACTGGACGGGGCCCACCGAGAACTGGAACTTCATGTGCGCCGACTGCCACTCGACGAACGTGCGGAAGGACTATGACGCGCGGACCGCGACTTACGCGACCAGCTTTGCGGAGGTGTCGGTCTCTTGCGAGGCCTGCCACGGTCCCGGATCGCGCCATGTTGCCTGGGCTAGCCTGACCGACCGAGATCGAAGTCGCGGTGACAATGGGCTCGAGATCGCGCTCGACGAGCGCAAGACGGTGTCCTGGACCCACGACCCCGTCACGGGGAGACCGCGCAGGAGCGAGCCTCGACAGTCCGAGCGCGAGATCGACATGTGCGCGCGATGCCACGCGCGCCGGGGTCTCATCCACGAGGACGACGTTCACGGCCAGTCGGTGAGCGACGACTACCGCGTCGCGCTGCTCGACGCCGATCTCTACTACCCCGACGGCCAGATCAAGGGGGAGGTTTACGAGTACGGCTCGTTCATCCAGAGCCGCATGTTCGCCGAAGGTGTTACGTGCAGCGACTGTCACGAACCCCATCGCCCCTCGCTCGCTGCCTGGGGCGACAGCGTCTGCCTCCGCTGCCACACCGCGGAGACCTACTTCACGCCGCGACATCACTTTCACCCGCAACAGTCGTCCGGCGCGCGTTGCGTGGCTTGCCACATGCCGACGCGGACCTACATGGTCGTCGATCCCCGACGCGACCACAGCTTGCGCGTTCCGCGGCCGGACCTGTCGGTCAAGCTCGGCGTGCCCAATCCGTGCAATGGATGTCACGGCGATCGCTCGGCGAGCTGGGCCGCAGGAACGGTCGAGCGCTGGTACGGCCACAAACCCGTCGGCTTGCAGCGGTTCGCGGAAGCCTTGGCCGCGGGAGCTCAGGGTGCCCCGGACGCGCCCCACTTGCTCGCGAAACTGGTGGCCGATGCCGGCCAGCCGGCCATCGCCCGAGCCACGGCGCTCTCGCGCCTCGACGGCGAGGCGTCTCGGACGACGTTGGCCGCCGCGCGGGCGGCGCTCAGCGACCCGAGCTCGCTCGTGCGCCGCGCGGCGGCGGGGCTCCTGGCCGGCGTCGATCCGGAGTGGCGCGCCCGGCTGCTGGCGCCACTCCTCGTCGACCCGATTCGGTCGGTCCGGATCGAGGCGGCCCAGGGGATGGCCGGGCTGCCCGTCGAAGCGCTGTCGCCGGCCGATCGCGATGCGCTCGAGCGCGCGACCACGGAGCTCATCGCGGCCGAGGAGCTGAACGGCGACCGGCCGGAAGCTCACCTCAACCTCGCGGACCTGGCCATCCAGCAACGGCGGTTCGACCGCGCGGAAGCCGAGCTTAGGTCGGCGCTGGCGATCGATCCAACCTTCACGCCCGCTGCCGTCAACCTCGCCGATCTCTTCCGGATCCTGGGTCGCGACGGCGACGCCGAGCTCGTCCTGCGCCGGGCGGTGGCCCACGCCCCCAAGAACCCGGCCGCTCTGCACGCGCTCGGCCTCGTGCTCGTACGCGAGCAGCGCTCGCGCGAATCGATGGTCTGGCTGGCCGCGGCCGCCCGCCTGGGCGCCGATAACCCGCGCTACGGGTACGTTTACGCAGTCGCTCTTCATGACGCCGGCCGCACGGACCAGGCTGAGCGCGTCCTCGACGAAGTCCTCCGGCGGCGGCCGTACGATCGCGATTCGCTGGCGGGGCAGGTCGCCTTCCACCGCGAGGCGGGTGATGCCCCCGGCGCGCGTCGCTACTTGGCCCGCTTGAGGGCATTGGAACGCGAGGATGGCACGCCTGACTCGGTGTCCCGGGCGGGCCCGCAGAAACCGTGAGCGGACAGCCCAGCATCATACGTGGCCCCGGGTGGGAAATATGGGAGAGCTGGCCGCGTTCCTACACTGTCCCCAATCGGAGCTCGCCCATGCACCGCAGATCATCGATCGTCCCGGCCTCGCTTTGCGCGCTGATGCTCGCCGGGTGCGGCGCCGCCAACTTGTCTTCTGACGCCGGCAGCACCGGCGGCGGCATGGGGGGCGCGATGGGCGGCCACGGCGGGGTGGCGGGCGCCGGCGCCGTCGGTCACGCGGGATCGCCAGGCACCGGCGGCGCGACCGGAGGCAGCGGACCCGGCGGTAGTAATTCAGGTGGCAAGGGCGGGGCGGGCGGCGGGGGAACCACCGGCGGGCCCTCGACGGGTGGCACGCTCGGGGCGGGGGGAAGGCCGGGCACCGGCGGCACCGCCGGGACTGCCGGAACGTCGGGCCCGGGCGGCACCGTCGGTACGGGCGGAACCTCGGGGACCGGCGGGAGCACCCTGACCAAGGTCGCGTTGACCGTGGCCCGCGCCGGGACCGGGTCGGGCGCCGTCACCTCGGATGCGGGCGGCATCAACTGCGGAACGGCGTGCACGGCGTCCGTCGATCGCGGCGCACCCGTCACGCTCACCGCGACCCCGGCTGCCGGGTCCACGTTTGCGGGTTGGTCAGGTGGCGGGTGTTCGGGGGCAGGAAATTGCGTCGTCACTCTCGGCGCCGCCGCCACGGTGACCGGCACCTTCACGCTGCAGCAGCTCGCGGTGACGGTGACCAAGGCTGGAACGGGAAGCGGCACCGTGACCTCCAGCCCCGCCGGGATCAACTGCGGCTCGACCTGCACAGCCGCCTTCGACTACGGGGCTTCCGTCACGTTGACGGCGACCCCCGCGAGCGGCTCGACCTTCGTCGGTTGGTCCGGGGGAGGGTGCTCCGGCACCGCAACCTGCGTCGTGAGCGCGACGGCCGCCAGGACCGTGCAGGCGACCTACACCGTTGGTCCGCAGCCGTTGCTCTACTACACGCTGGACGACACGACGGGAGCCAATACCGGGTCCGTCAGCGGCTACGGACTTCAGTTCAGCCAGCCATTCAGCAGCGTGCCGGGGAAACTGGGCAACGCGATTCAGTTCGGCAGTGGCGGCCATGCCAGCGCGCAGGGGAGCGCGCGAGCGGTCCTGGGCGCCTATCCGCAATACACCATCTCGTTCTGGATTGACGTCTCGTCATCGATTCCGACCAGCACCGGCGACTGCTGCGCGATCTTCGACGTCAACAACCGCTTCACCGCCCCCTACGGAGGCGTTCAGATCGCCTTCTTCGACGCCACCCACCTGACCATCTGCGTGGCCACGACGAGCAACCGGTACTTGACCGGAAGCTGCCCCCTCATCGCCGCGCCGTCGTCGGCCGGCTGGCACAACATCATCATCCGCTACGCCGGCACGGGCACCAGCGCGGGGCAGGGCGCCGGCGTCGATGTCTACGAGGACGACGTGCTGGTCGAATCCGTCCCCAACGACGCCGCCAACGACCCGGTCTTCAACGCGTCGATCAGCGACACTCTGACCATCGGCCAGGCCGGCGCGCCCGTCGACGACGTCCGCGTCTACAACCAGACGTTCACGGTCGCGGACCAGTGCATGGTCATCATCCGAGGCAACTGGACCGGCAGCGCCTGCGTCCTGCCCTAGGCACGACGGGGGCAAGCGACCCGCGCCGCTGGCGCCACCGTGGTACATCATCAGCGCCATGGGCCTCCTGACCTTCGCGCTGAACGTGACCCTGGACGGCTGCTGCGACCACCGGGAAGGAATCGCGGACGACGAGCTGCACGACTACTTCACCCAGCTGATGGACGCATCCGGCGCGATGCTGTGGGGGCGCGTCACCTACGAGCTGATGGAGAGCGCCTGGCCGGCCGTGGCGCGCGACCCGAACGCGCCGCGCTCGATGCGGGAGTGGGCGCGCAAGCTGGAGGTCAAGCCGAAGTACGTGGTCTCCACTTCGCGCCGTGACTTCCCGTGGACCAACACCTTCCGCCTCGAGGGTGATCTGCGCGAGGCCGTGACTCAGCTGAAGGAGAAGACCCCCCAGGGCGTGCTCGTGGGCAGTCTGACTCTCGCTTCCGCCCTCGAGCGGCTCGGGCTGATCGACGAGTACCGTCTCGTCATCCACCCGGTCATCGCCGGCCACGGTCCGACGTTGTTCCAGGGCCTCGAGCCCTCGCGCCGCCTCGACCTCGTCTCGACGACCCGCATGAAGGCCGGCCAGATGGCCATGCACTACCGCCGTAAGGCGGGGTGAGGGGTCCCTTCGAATTCTCGCGGACGCAGAGCTCAGCCCCGAACCGCACGGGCTTTGCGGGCGCTGCCGTTCGGCCCGTGGCCAGTCCCGGGCGGCAGAAGCACCAAGTCGGCCGCTTCCTCTGCGTCCCGGAGCAGCGTCTTGCGCGGCGCGCCCATCCGCGCGCGCATCGTCAAACCGTTGGAAAGGTCGACGACCTGGCTCGCCCGCGCGGCGACGGGAAAGTCGGCCGGGATTTCCCCGGCGCTGATCCCGTCCCGAAAACGACGTTCCACCAGCGCCGCAGCTCCAGCCGTTGCGTTCTTCAGGAACTGCCGGACCTCTGCGTCGTCAACGAGCGGCGCGACGCACACGAGCAGACAACCGGCGGCCGAGCCTTCCTCGGTCGCGCTGTCGACGATGTACCTCAGAAACCCGGCGATCGAGTCGCGAAGACCCCGCGGCGAGAGGAGCGCCTTCGCGGTTGATGCGCCCTTTCTCTCTGCGTACGCCTTGAGGGCGCGCAAGAAGATCGCCCGCTTGTCTCCGAAGACGGCATACAGGCTCGGCCGTCCCACGCCCATCCCGGCGACGAGATCGTCGATCGTCACCCCGTCGTAGCCCTTCGCCCAGAACACCTGCGTCGCCTTTTCCAGAGCCTCCAGCTCGTCGAAGCTGCGCGGCCGCCCACGAGGCTTCGTTACATTTTGAATCATCTAGTTAAAAACTCCTTGCGCGCGACCATTCGTCCTATTAGTGTACCAAACAGTTCTAAATTGGCAAAGGCGACCCTGTCGCCGCGAGGAGCCTACCCATGAGACCTTCGATCGCCCTCGTCACCGGCACCACCTCCGGGCTCGGTCATGCGGCAGCCCACATGCTCGCCGCCGAGGGCTGCGGCGAGGTCGTCGTCACCGGCCGCAGCGTCGCTCGGGTCCACGAAGCGGCCGCTCGGCTCGCAGCCGAGACCAAACGACAGGTCTTCACGTCGCTGGAGCTCGATCTGGACACGCCCTCCAGCGTCCGGTCCGCCCTGGCCGAGCTGGTCAAGCGCGGTCGGCCAATCGATCTCCTGCTTCTGAATGCGGGAATGGTCCCAGGTAAGAAGCGCGTGATCACGGCGGCGGGCATCGAGGCTTCTCAGGCCCCGCTCATCGGCCATCATGAACTGACGGTCGGGTTGCTGCGCGCCGACCTGCTGAGCCCCCATGCGCGGATTGTCATCGCCGGCGCGGAACCTGCCCGCGGGGGCGTGCCGATGTTCAGCTACACCGACGTGCCGGCCTTCGCGGCCAAATACTTCGCGGGAGACCGGACCGCCGCGATCGAAGCCCTGATTCGCAACGGGCCGAACGTGAAGTACGTGCCGAACAACACGTACGCCGACGCGAAGCTCATTGTCGCGTGGTGGGTCGCCGCGTTGGCGCGCCGGCTACCCTCCGGCATGGCCGTGTATGCCGTTTCGCCCGGCGGGGCGACCGCCACCAGGGCGGTGCGCAACGCTGGCCCGCTGTTGAAGTATCTGTTCATCCCGATCGTGAACCTCATTCCCGGCATGAATCAGACGCCGGAGACCGCGGCCCGCCGGTACCTCCAGGCCTCGGAGTTCGGAACCGACGTCTCAGGGCAATTCTTCGCCTCGGCTCAGGGGAAGTTCTCAGGCCCGATCGAGGCGCAGCGCCAGCCACACCTCCACGATCGCGCCAGCCAGGAAGCCGCGTGGCAGGCCGTCGTCAAGGTCTCCGGCGTCGACTTCTCGTCGGCAGCAGCCTCGAGTGCGATGTCCTAGGCGACGCCGATCGCACGATTGACCCCACGACACTTTGAACCTGAAGCAACGCGACCCTCGGGTCGCACGAGGGAGAACGCAACCATGGGACAATATGACGGCAAACGGGTCGTGATCACCGGCGGCACGAGCGGCATGGGCCTCGCGACGGCGAAGCTGCTGCTCGATCAGGGAGCGCGCGTGCTGGTGACGGGAAGCACGAAGAAGACGCTCGACTCAGCCCGCGAGGAGCTCGGTAAGAACGCCATCGTGATGTCGAGTGACGCGCGGTCGCTGACGGACATTGACGCTCTCGCCGCTCGCGCGAAGTCGGAGTTCGGAGAGGTCGACTTTCTGTTCCTCAACGCGGGGTACGGAACGTTCGTGCCTTTCGAGGGCACGTCCGAGGTGGTGTACGACGAGATGTTCAATCTGAACGTCAAGGGGCCGTACTTCGCAGCGCAGAAGTTTGCTCCGCTGATGCCCCGCGGGAGCGCGATCGTCCTCACGACCTCCATCGCGAACGAGAAGGGGATGCCAGGGGTCAGCGCGTACGCGGCCGCCAAGGCCGGGCTCCGCTCCCTCGCGCGATCGCTCGCCGCCGAGCTTCTGCCGCGGGGTATCCGCGTCAACGCCGTCAGCCCCGGTCCCATCGACACGCCGGTCATCCTCAAGACGGGGCTGCCCAAGGAACAGATGGACCAGATGTACAAGAAGATGGAGGAGGCCGTTCCGATGAAGCGTCACGGTCGTCCCGAAGAGATCGCCAAGGCAGCCGTCTTCCTGGCCTTCGACGCGACGTTCACGAACGGACACGAGCTCCCCGTCGATGGCGGCATGACCCAGCTCTGAGTCCGCGCTCGCGCATGCACCATCCACCCGGGCGAGGACGGATTGGAAAGGATCCTCGCGGGTTACCTTTTGTCGGGGCGAGAGGATTTGAACCTCCGACCTTTCGGTCCCGAAACGGCATGGGTACCGTCGCACCGGATGCTGATCCTTCGCAAGCTGGCGAAACGATTACAGGCGGGGAGGGCGCCGGAGTCCAGCCGTCGCAGCCTTTCGCAGCGAATGAGAGAAATTTTACTACCCATTTACTACCGAATCCGGGAGCGCGCCTGGCGCGACGGGTGCGCGCGTGGGCCCGCCAAGCGACGAGGTGCCGGGGTGGGGCCACGTGGCGCCCGGAACCGCGCCACGCGTACGGACGACGCCCACGACGGCGGACCTGGTGTCGTACTGGGGCGGGAAGTACCGGCTGCTGCGGGTGAGGGAGTCGCGGAGCAACTCGGCGTGTGCAACGCGACCGTCTATCGACTGGTCGAGGCGGGCGAGCTTCCCCATGTCCGGATCGTCAACTCGATCCGTGTTCGGCCCGATGACCTGGAAGAGTTCCTGAGGAAACAGCTGATTGCGACTACGGATCGCGAAGGATGAGCCGCACAAGCCAGGGCAACCCACAATCGGTTGGATACACGGTCCCAATCGGGTAAACTATTCCCTAACAAGGGGAGCACTTTTGTGATGCTGCGCGTTTCGGAGAAGGAGCTGTCGTCCGTGTCGCTCTCGCCGGCCGAGGTTTCGGCGTTGTTGGAGGTGCCGGAGCGGCGCGTGAGGAAAGAGATCGAGCACGGTCTCTTGCCATCTCCGCCGGTCGACTTCCACGCGGCGGTCTACCTGTGGGTCGTCCACTCCCTGAACCAGCTAGAACCCTCGGTGGAATGGCGGCGTTCGCTTCTGACCTCGATTCGCAATCATCTCGTCCACGCTCACATGTCATCGATCCCGAACGAGCTGGAGCTCGTCCACGGCGTGTCGCTGCACCTGCGTACCCTCGTGGAGGAGGTATGGGAACGGGTGTCCTCGTTCTCTCGATGGTGCAACGGACGTATCACGAGAGATCCAGCGATCCTGGGTGGCGAGCCGGTGTTTCGTGGGAGCCGTCTGTCAGTACGACGAATCGGCGAAGCCGCCGAACGGCGCGGCGCGGCCGAGGAGCTGCTCGAGGACTATTCCTACCTGAAGACCGAGGACATCGAATTCGCGCGGCGGTTTGTGCGCGCCTATCCCCGTGTGGGCCGACCGCGTGAATCCGCCAAAGCTCCTGCTCGATGAGAACCTCTCGCCGCAGACGGCGGTTCGTCTGCGAGCGGCAGGCTTCGACGTCGTCCACGTCCGTGATCGCGGGCTGCTCGAAGCGATCGATGCGGTCGTGGTCGCGTGCGCCTACAAGGAGGATCGCATCCTCGTCACTTCCAACGTGGACGACTTCGTGCGGCTCGCGCGCGCTGTCGAAGTGCATCCCGGCCTCGTTCTGATAGAGCAGGGCGGTCTGCTGCGCGACGAGCAGCTCGAGATCGTGCGGCGGGCCCTGACTCTTGTGCAGGCTGAGCTCGAGGGAGGCGGAGACATGGTGAACCGCGCTTTGAGGATCTGGGGCGATCTGACCTACGTCTTCGACGACCTGCCGTAGTCGCTGAGAACGGCGCGACGGGGTACTACGACGTCGGTGATGACCCCGCCGCCCACGAAGCAGGAATCCCTACCGCTTCGGGGTTCGCGAAGCACCTGAAGCCGTCTTCTGGAACGCGGAGGTCGTCGACCTCGCGTGCCGCAGGATAGAAGTAGCTCACGCGCCACGTTCCGGGAGGCAGGAGCGGCTCGCCCACGGGCGACGGAAGCAAAAGGATCTTCGCGACCATCTCACCTGAAACGAAGATGAAGACGACGATCTGGAATCCACCGCCGAGCGGCACTTGCTGAAGCATGATCGTGTGACGGTCAGGTGCTGCGAAGCCTGGCGCCGCGGCGGCCAGGTCCCCGTTCAGTAGGGTCGGCGTCACGAACTCGTGCCATTTCCCTTCACCGTACCTGGCGAACCTGCGCAAAGGGTCGAACGCGGACTTCAGCGCGGTCTCGGCGCCGAAGTGCTTGCAGACAAAGTTCAACGCGATCTTGGCCGAGGCCCGAGCCACGGCGCCGAGATCGATGTTCAGCTGGTACTCGACCGGACCGGGCGGATCGGTTCTGTCGTCCGACCCGCGATCCAGAGACACCGCCTGGGCAAACATTCCGGCGTGGATCGCGGACTCGAGACTCGCGACGGAATCGGCAGATGGGCCCTGAACAAGATAGTTGCGAGCGCTAGATCGAATAACCGCGAGCGCGACTTCGCCCTCGGCGCTCGCAGCGACCTTGGTCGACAGCGCGATCGTTCCAGGATCCGCCAGCTCGGCGAGGAGGATCGCCGGGTCGACCTGGGGTGGTCCGTAGTAGGTCCAGACTCCGTTCTTTCGTCGGAAGATCTGGGGCGCGAAGGTCAGGAGCCCATCTGCAATTCGAGCCGCCAGAACCAGGTCGGAACCCGGATCTCGATGAAAGCCCTGGCGCAATAGGCGCGCCACGCTGTCGGTGTGGTACGAGAGAACGAAGTCGACGAAGGTCTTGTCGATGGGCGAGAAGGTGTCGTTGCATCTCTCCGGCGCTCCGCCGCACACGGCGGTGGGCAGCGTGGAAGCAGCATTCAGGCCCTTCTGGAGGACGTGCTCCGTCGTCCGTGGCACGTCGAGTTCTCGACAGTAGATGCAGGGCGCGAGCTTGGCTTTGGCCGGCGCGGTGGTTCCTCGGGGACGTCGATTCGGGTTGCTCACGGCTTCGAGCTTAGGATAGTCGTCGACAAGGTGCGCGCTGGATGCGCGCGAAGCTACCTGCGTTCCTCGAATCGCGGGGCTATGGTCTCCAGCAGGCGCTTCGAGATCTCATGATCCTCCGGCCCAGAGCAGGAGAGCGATAGTTGCTGGATGCCGACGGGGATACCGTCGTGCAGGTTGAAAACGCTACCCACAAGCACGAACCCGAACAGCGGGGTGCTCGGAAACAGCGCGTACTCGGGCGAATCCGCCATGACTCGTCGGAGATCGGTGCACAGCGATCTGAGCTTTCCGTTCACGACCGTACTGATGTGCTTCGCGTCTCGTGCGACGAGGCCGCTCTCAGTCAGCCCCAGGACCCGATCGACGCCGAGCACGGCCATCCCATGTTGCTTCCCGGCGCGATAGCGCGCCTCGAGCTGCAGCTTGGCGTCTTTCAAGTTGCGGAGGAGGCCCTTCGGTGATGCTGGCCGTTTGCATTCGATCGAGAACGGCGACATCCCTGGAACCGACGCGATGACGTCCTCGTCCCCCACGGTTAGGTCGACCGAAAAGCCGTGCGCGCTCAGAAGCGCACCGGTGGTCAGCTCCAGCAACGTGTTCCTCGGCTGATCATCGCCCTCATCCGGCGGTAGCAAGTCACCCCGACTGACTTTCACGAGAGCAATTTTGAGCGCGCCGGGATCGACCTTGGGCCAGATTCTCGTCGAGGTGACGAGTTGTTGGCACTGCGCCGTTGCCTCCCAGGTCACGGCCGCCTTTTCCCCCCAGGGTTCCTTCCGCGGGAAGGGTAGGGCGGCGAATTCTTCGAGAATTCGGACGTACTCGTCGAACCGGTCGAGTTGGTCGACGCCCAGCCGTTTCGCGTCGGCGATCGCAAGCTTGGCTTGCCCGATCAGGACGGTCGGCGGCTGCGTTTCGTAGATCACGGCGTAAGGGTAGCAGGCGCGACAGTGACGGGGACGGGCGCGAGCTCGTCGTGCCTTGTCGCCGGGCGGCCTCAGGCCTCCCGCGCTGGAAAGTCGAAGTCACAAAGAGCGCGCCCGTGCCGCCTCTCCGATCAGGATGGCGCGATCGGCGGCTCCGCGCTCGACGAGCGATACCCAGGCGAATGCGCCTTGGGACCTTCGCGTTGGCGAATGCCTCGCCGGGCTCTCGACGCTCGATGGAGGATCCGTGGATGTCGTGATCACAGACCCGCCGTACGAGGCGGAGGCGCACACCAGCGAGCGGCTCGTTGCGCGCGCTGGTGGCAAGCTGGCCGTCGAACCCATCAGGTCCGCGAGATCCGCTTCCACCACCTCCGCCACTCGACGGCGTCGCTGCTGCTCATGAAGGGCGTCGACCTAGCGGCCGTGCAGAAGATCATGCGGCACCAGGACCCCCGCATCACGACCGAGGTCTACGGGCACCTCCAGACCACCTACCTGCGCTCCCAGGTCGAGCGCCTCCGCTTCGGGCCCGAGCCGGCCGACCGGAGCGGCCGGACATCGATCCCGGCATCGGCCGAGGAGCAGCTCGGCCGGCTGGCGGCTTGTGGCGCCTCGGAGCCGCCGTCACCCGCCGACACGCGCGCAACGCTGCGCATCGCGGCTCCATTTACTACCCGACCCCGAAATGGGGCGCGCACCGTCGAGTCGACGCGGAACCGCTGGAAAGCGATCCCGCGGACTTAGAGTTGTCGGGGCGAGAGGATTTGAACCTCCGACCTTTCGGTCCCGAACCGAACGCGCTACCAGACTGCGCCACGCCCCGATATTTGTGTCGGGGCTTCATGCCAAACTTAGGGGCGCGAGTCAATGGGGGCTGAGCGGGAGGCGGAGGCGGCGGAGGGCGACGTCGGCGACGTAGAGCAGCAGGGCGGCCAGCAGAAGCGGGCGGCGCAGGGGGCGGCGGGTGGGGCGGCCCTCGACCGGCGGGGAGAGGACCTCGCTCGCGTCCGATAGGACGCGGCCCCCGGCGGCGGCTGCGGCCCCCGTCAACGCCATGGCGCCCTGCTGGTCGCCGGCGGCGACGGGCATCAGCTCGGGCGCCAGCGGCAGGGTCAGACGGCCGGTGGCGTCCGCAACCGGAGCGCCGGCCGCGGTGAAGCTCGCCGAGAAGGACAGGGCGCCGCTCTCGACCTCCGGCCGCAGGGTCGCCTCGTACCGCCCGGGCGCGGTCTCCGGCATCGGCAGCTTGCGCGCCGGGCGCGGCTGGCCGTCGGCCCCGATCTCGACGACGGTCAGCTGCCCCTGCAGTGCCCGCAGGAACTGGTCGTCGGGGCCGATCGCATCCACCGCCAGCCGCACGCGGTCCGCCTCGCGCGCGGCGCGGATCTCGAAGTGGTTCGGCGGGTGGCGGCGCATCGCCGCGCGTGCCAGCTGCCCCCACAGCTTCTCGAACCCGCTCCAGCGCGCCCACCCGGCGCCCCAGCGCGCGCCCAGGTCGCTGGTCCAGGCCACCACCTGCCCCAAACCCATCGGCCACCGCGCCAGCAGCGGCGCGCCGTCGGGCGCCGACAGCACGGTCTCGGCCTGCGTGCGCGGGCGGGTCACGACGTAGCCGCCCAGCGGCGGCGCGGTCTCGATCGCGGTCCCGGCCAGCGCCGCGACGCGCTTGTCGACGCGCGGGTGGGTCGGGCGCTCGACGACCGAGCGGTCACCCAGGTCCGACGTCTCGCGCGAGAAGATGCGCGGGATGCTGGCCGGGTCCCTCGTTTGATAAAAGCGCCCGCCGCCGCGCGCCGCGATCATCTTCAGCATCGTCTGATCCGCGCCGTCGCCGACGCCGATGGCCGAGATGGTGATGCGCGCCGCCGTCGCCGCGTCGATCAAATCCGGGATCTCGTCGTAGGGCGATTGCCCGTCGGACAGCAGGATCACGTGCTT
Source organism: uncultured Myxococcales bacterium (assembly GCA_964589215.1). Taxonomy (GTDB): domain Bacteria; phylum Myxococcota_A; class Polyangia; order Fen-1088; family Fen-1088; genus JADGRB01. The sequence goes on from CAZPUH010000005.1 coordinate 18,384, forward strand.
CTTCCGCGCGCGGGCCGGCAGCAGCTCGTCGACGGCCTCGCGCAACCCCGACAGGATGTTGGTGCCCCCGCCCGCGGCGATGCGGCCGATGTCGCGCGTGATCCGCTGCCGGTTCGCCGCCGCTTGCAGCGGCACGACCGCCGTCGCCTGGTTGTCGAACACGACGACCGCGATCTGGTCGGACGCCGCCATGGCGTCGGCCGTCGCGCGCGCCGACTGCTTCGTCAGCTCCAGCTTGGGGCCGGTCATCGAGCCCGAGCGATCGATGACCAG
>CAZPUH010000006.1:0-2677 GCA_964589215.1 uncultured Myxococcales bacterium
TCTGTCGCCGCCGGTCCTCGGGCGACGGTGCGCGGGTCACCAGACCGCGCGCGACCAGCCGCGTGACCACGACCGAGACCGAGCTCTGATGCGTCATGGTCCGCTCGGCCAGCTCGTTGATCGACAGCCCGCCGGGCTGCGCGGCCAGCACCCGCACGACGAACAGCTGCGCCCCGCTGATCCCGGTCCGCCCCTGCGCCATCCGCGCCGACTCCCCCAGCGCCCGGATCAACTTGCGGATCGCATCCAGCGCCACGACCCCATTCCGGTCCGCCGCGCCTTGATGCATGGGAACCCATATAATTGGCCGAGCCCAGGCCGTCAAGCGCCGCCGCCGCCTGGGCTAGAAGTCGGGCCCGTCGGCCGCGACCTTGGTGTCCAGCGTCAACGGCAGCTCGTACGGCTTCGGCCCGTACAGAAACCGATACTTCGCGTAAAGGCTGGTCACGCGCTTGACGTACTCGCGCGTTTGCGCGAACGCGATCAGCTCGACGAACTCGTCGGTGGGGTGGCCGGCGTGCTGCGTGCACCAGCGCGCCATCGCGCGCGGCCCGGCGTTGTAAGCGCCCGCCGCCAGCGGCACCTCGCCGGCGAACTTCTTGAACAGCGACCCGATGTAGAGCGCGCCCAGGTGGATGTTCACCTCCGGCTCGTAGAGCTGGTCGGGGAAGAACGGCTCGCCCGCGGCGGCGGCGACCTTGGCGCTGGTCGGCGGGATCATCTGCAGCAGCCCGCGCGCGTCGGCGTACGAGACGTCGTGGGGATCGAACCCCGACTCCTTGCGCATGATCGCGTAGAGGTACAGGTCGGGGTTGCCGGCGGGCGGCCCGAACTTGTCGACCAGCGGCGCGTAGGCGCGCGGGAAGGCCGCCTCCCAGAACGCGCGCACGCCCGGGTCGTCGTGCGGGTCCGCGGCCAGCGCGCCCGGGTCGTGCGATTCGGCGAAGCGGTATGCCCGGTGAAAGTCACCCGCGCGCTTGTAGAGCCCCAGCAGCCACGCCGAGGCCTTGGCCCCGCCGGCGTGCTGCAACACCGTCTTCTCGGCGTGCTCGACCTCGTCGCCCGCCTCCGGTCCCAACCCGGCCTCGGTCATCTCCAGCGCGCGCGCGACCACCGGGTCGCTGGCGACCTTGGCGGGGTTGACCACGTCGACCTTCTTCGACGGCAGCCGCACGGGCTCGGGCTGCCCGGCCTGCGCCAGCCGTGCCCGCGCGAGCAAGCCGTAGAAGGACAGCGGCGCGCGCCGCGCGAGCGCCCGGTACTGCTCGCGCGCCTCCGACCTGGCCGCGTCGGTGCCGCCCAGCTTCTCGCGAAAGCGCGCCCGCCAGTAGGCGACGCGGTCGCCGCGCTCGTCGGTGGTGATGCCGGTGGCCGGCAGCCGCGCATACCGTTCCAGCCCGCTGGTGGCCGCCGCCGCGTCGCCGAGCAGGAAGTGCGCGAACGCCACGCACCAGGCCGCGTCGTCGGCGAACGGGCTCGACCCGAACCGCGCCAGCGTCGCCTCCAGCGCGGGGAGCCCCTCACGAAAGCGCCCTCGGTTGTACTCCAGCCAACCCGACAGGTACTGCGCCTCGGCGGCGTAGCGCGAGCTCGGGTAGGCGGCCACGACGCGCCGGTAGCCGGCGATCGCCTCGTCGTCGCGGTCGGCGCGCGACAGCGCCCGCGCGCCGTGGAACGCCGCCGAGGCCGCCTTGTCGCCCGTCAGGTGCGGAACGGCGGCCAGCAACATCTCGCCGGCCTTCGCGTAGTCGCGCCGCATGTGGAACTTGGTCATGCCGATCTGGTAGTCGCGCTCGGCGGCCAGGTCCGGCGGCAACTGGGCGGGCAGGCGGTCCAGCTCCGCCAGCGCCTCGTCCCAGTGGCGGTCCTTGGTCAGGGACTCGGCCCGGCGCAGGCGGTCGGCCGGGGATAGCGCCGCCTCGGCGGCGGGCGGCGGGGTGGCCGGCGTCGCCGTCGCGGGCGCTTCTCCCGTCGGGGCGGCGGACGGGCTGGCCCGGCGCAGCGCTTCGTCGGCCAGCGGGTGGGCGGGGAAGTCGCGGGCGATGGCCAGCAGCCGCTTGCGCGCCGCCTCGGGATCGCGCGCCGCCAGCTCCTCGGCGATGCGAAACCGCAGCAGGGTCACGTCCGCGGTCGTGGGGGTCGCCTTCTTGACGAGGCGGTCGTACGCCTTGGCCGCGGCGGCCCTGTCGCCCAGCATCCACTGGCAATCGGCGATCCGAAACGGCGCCATCGCCACCGGGCGGCCGCCGCCCTTGCCGCGGCCGGCCCGCTCGAACGCCGCGCGCGCCGCGCGGTAGTCACCGTCGTAGAACTCGCTCTCGCCCAGCAGGAAAGCAGCCCAGTCCTCGCTCTTCAGGCCGTCGGCGAGCGCGGCGCGCAACGCGCGCGCGGCGTCGTGGTACTCGCCGGCGCGATAGGCCGCGAACCCGCGGCCCAGGTGCCCGGCGCCCGTCGCGGCGCGGGCGGTGGCGGGGGCGGCGAGCACGGCCAGCAGCAGCAGCGCGGGGGGCAGGCGCGACACGCCGCGCATTTTACCCACGCAACCCCCCGCGCGTCGGCACCGAAAAGAATCTACCTATGCTAGAAGGGAGACCGCGATGGGAAGCGTCAACAAGGTCATCTTGATCGGCAACCTGGGCGCCGACCCGGAGCTGAAGTACACGCCGTCGAATCGGCC
>CAZPUH010000007.1:0-1096 GCA_964589215.1 uncultured Myxococcales bacterium
CGCGCCGGCGGGCACCGGCGCGGGGGGGAATCACGCCAGCGGCAGCGGCGGCACGCTGGACGCCACGGGCGGCACCGGCAACGGCACGTCTGGCCGCGGCGGCAACGCGACCGGCGGCAGCGCCACGGGCGGCGCCGCGAGCGGTGGGCGGGGTGGCACGGCGGGTGGACCGCCCGGCAGCGGCGGGGTGATCGCCACGGGCGGCGCGGCGGGCGCGTCGACGGCGCTCACGATCCCCGGCGCCGGACATTGCGCGCCTCCGACGGCAGCCAAGCTGGCGGACGCGCAGGCCGCCTACGACAAGTGGATGACGGACCTGGTGACCAGCGACGGCGCGGGCGGCTTCCTGCGCGTGAAGCGGCCGAACTCGTCGGGGGCCGAGGTGAACTCGACCGTGTCGGAAGGGATCGGGTACGCGATGCTGCTCGCCGTCTACGCGAACGATCAGACCTCGTTCGACAAGTTCTGGAAGTACGCGAACCTCTGGCTGGACAGCAACGGCCTCATGAACTGGTACATCAACGCCGCGGGCACGCAGGTCCTGGGCACGGGCGCCGCCAGCGACGGCGACGAGGACATGGCGTTCGCGCTGGTGATGGCCGACAAGCGCTGGGGCGGGCAGGGGAGCCTCTCGACGACGTACCTGGCGGCTGCCAAGAAGCTCATCGACGCCATCTGGCAGCACGAGGTCGATCACAACCGGAACAACGTGCTCATGGCGGGCGACCAGTTCGCCGACGGGTCGGTCATCAACATCTCGTACTTCGCGCCCGCGTACTACCGCGTGTTCGCGCGCGTATCGGGAAACACCGGCTGGAACCAGACCGTCGAGACGACGTACACGGTGCTGGCCGCCACCTTGAACGCGCAGAACGGCAACGCCAGCAACGGCCTGGTCCCCGCGTGGTCCACGCCGGCCGGCGTCCCGATGGCGCCCGCCGGGACCAGCGACCCGACCAATCACCAGCTGGATTCCTGCCGGACGCCCTTCCGCATCGGCGAGGACTATTGCTGGAACGCGGAGCCGCGCGCGCTCAGCTACCTGCAGAAGGTCGGCGGCTTCTATTCGGGCGTGACCGTGGCGGCGATGGTCGAC
>CAZPUH010000008.1:0-18935 GCA_964589215.1 uncultured Myxococcales bacterium
GGCCCGGGCGGCGCGCCGGACGGCTCGAGCGCCGGGTCCCCGGATGGCGGGACGGCGGGCGCCGGCGGAATGAACGGCAGCGCGGCGGGGGCGCCCGGTGGGGCGGCCGGCTCGGCTGCGGGCGGCGCGGCTGGTCGGCCGGCCTTCCCGGGCAACCAGTACGCCGACGTCCCCTATGTGCCGGCCACCCGCCTGAGCCCCAGCGGCTTGGCGATCCTGCCGGACGGCAGCCGCGCCTACGTGGGTCTGGCCAATGCCTCGTACGTGGTCTCGGTCGGGCTGACCAGCGCGGGGCTCTCGCTGCCGGGTCATCCCATCTACCTGCACGAGGGGGCGCGGGGCGCGTCCCGCGTGCGTTTGAACGTGGACACGTATCGCTACCTGTCCAACCCGGGCCAGGCGGGCGTGTTCGTGGGCGCCGAGACCGGCGCGCGGGGTGAGACCGCCGACACGTTGTCGGAGATGGGCAACGCGCTCGACGTCGAGAAGAGGCGCTATCTGTACGCGATCGCCCAGGACGGAACGCTCCGCGTGGTCAACGTCTTCCTGCCGGGCGCCGAGACCGAGTGCGAGACCAACATCGATCCGATGAACCTGCCGGCGGGTATCACCCCCAGCACCGCCTGCGTTCCGATCGATCCGGTTCACCGCCGCCCGTTCAGCGTCGGGCCCGGCATCCGCCTGCCGGCGCTCCCCGTCGACGTCGCCGCCGCCGACATCCGCAGCGAGCCGACCGAGGACACCAGCGAGCAGAGCGTGAACGGCGCGCACGCCTGGGTCATCACGGATTCGGGCGTCGTGTACCTGGTCAACATCAACCCGGTTCTGCGCAAGCACAGCGCCGCGCTGGCCCGCGAGGACTACGCGTTCTCGCCGGTCGCGAACAACGTGACCGAGCCGGAACCGTTCGTGAACACGCTGCGCGATCGCAATGAGATCACGTACTCGGTCACGCTGGACCCTTCGTCGGGGCCGCCCCGGGTGGACGTGCTCCCCAGCATTCCGGCCACGGGCCCCTACCTGGAACCGTTCTGGACGCAGGGGTCGGTGCTGAACGCGACGGCGCTCACGAAGCTGTACGTCCAGACGGGCGTCTTCTTCCCGCAGCAGCCCAATCCGCCCAACCCGGACGACCCCATCGACCGGCGGACCGTCACGCCGCAAGAGTGGACGATCACCTGGCAGGGACCGCTGGGCGGACAGCGCAGTACGGGCGTCATGGTGGGCACCCACAGCAGCCTCGGCCGCTTCCCCGCCGACAGCGGGCAGCGGCTGCCCGTCGACTCGCTGCTGCTGGACAACGGCACCAACTACTGCGGCTCGGGCGTCGTCGGCGGCGACCTGGTCACGCTGACCGGATGCACGCAGAACAGCCAGTGCGGGCCCGGTGAGGTCTGTTTGCTGGACGCCACGGTTTCATCGGCCTCGGCGGGTCTTCCCGTCAACGGCCTGTGCGCCGACCCGAACCGCTTCGACGCGACCGCCGCCGCCTGCGCGCCGTATCTGCAGACGGTGCGCCGCTACCGGATCGCGGCCGCCTATCCCAACCAGCTGGTCATCCGCCCCCACCTGGACGAGCTGCCGCGCACCCCGCTGACGCCGTGCGACCCCAAGGCCAACAGCGACCTGACCGACACGTCGCTGCGGCGTTGCAAGGACCCGACGGACCCGTCGACGGACAAGTTCACGTGCGAGACCGACCCCGAGGGCGGGCCGACGCCCCGATGCCTGCTGCTCTGCAACTCGAAGACGCCCTGCCGCGCGGGACGCATCTGCATCGACCTGCACAGCGACATGCTGCCTTCGCCGACCGACTGCGACAGCAAGCCGTGCTTCTGCGCTGACGCGCCGCCGTTCACGGACACCGCGAAGACGCAGTGCTTCGATCAGCTGACCGGATATCAGGTGCAGGTCGGCAACGGCTTCCTGGTCTCGGGCTCGCAGTCGGGCTACCAGACGACGGCCCAGCTGCCGTCCGGCGATCAGCAGTGCGCGCAGAACCCCGCCGCCGATCCGCGGTTCGCGTTCCGCATCCCGATGGACGCGCCCGCCTGCACGAACCTGCCGGCGGACGTTTCGATGATCGACAGCCGGGTCGATCCGGACGCCTTCGACCCAGGGTCGCAGATGTTCCAGACCGCCGCTGAGAACGCCAACAAGCTGGTCCAGGTCGCGACCAGCACGCCGGCGCCGGCCGACCCCTGCCTGTACTTCGGCGGCCCCGTGCAGGGCGATCCCCTGCAGCCGACCGGCATGATGCCCGCCCAGCACGTGCGCGCCCTGTTCCACAACGCGCAGATCGGGTTCGTGCTGGCGAACCTGGATCGCGGGCCGACGGGCCAGTTCGTCTCCGTCTTCGACGTTCACGGCGGGTTCGTCCCGCAGGTCGTTCAGGACCCGGTGACGCTGGAGGTCTCGATGCCGGCGCGCATCGTGTTCGGGCCGGTCGACGCCGTGAAGCAGCTGACCCCCTTCACCGACGTGACGACCGAGGAGCGCTACCTGTTCGTGGTCGACCAGCGCCGGCTGGGACGCGAGCAGGGCGGGGCGGCCACGCGCGGCCAGCTGCTTCGGATCCACCCGCTCGGCTACACGTCGACCGTCGGCTCGGCGACCGGGCTGCAGCCCATCTTCGAGGACTACAACACCAGCGGCGGCGTCTTCCCCATTCAGTAGCGCCGCCATCCAGGCCCAGCGGAACTTGACGCCGGCTGGGTGCGCATAGAAACTACATGTAGGTGAATCCCGTGCCAACATCGAGCGCCCGCGAAACTGTCCGCGAGCTCCTCGCCGGGGCCGTGCAGGACCTGGCCCGCGAAGGCTTCCTGGCGGCCGGCGCCGGCGAGAGCCCCGTCTCCGTCGAGCGCACCAAGCGCCCCGAGCACGGCGACTTCGCCTCCAACGTGGCGCTGACGCTGGCCAAGCCGGCCGGAAAGCCGCCGCGCGCCGTGGCCGAGGCGATCGCCGCGCGATTGACGGGCCAGGCGGGGTCGCCGATCGCCGAGGCGAACATCGCCGGTCCCGGCTTCATCAACGTTCGCCTGGCGCCCGCGTTCTGGCAGGCGGCGCTGGGGCAGATGCTGGCGGCCGGCAACGACTGGGGACGGGCGCCCGCGCAGGCGTCGCCGCGCGTGCTGCTGGAGTACCTCTCGTCGAACCCCACGGGGCCCGTGACGGTGGCGCACGGGCGCGTGGCCGCGGTCGGCGACGCGCTGGCCCGCCTCATGCGGTTCGCGGGCTACGACCTGACGACCGAGTTCTACGTCAACGACGCGGGCAACCAGGTTCAGACGCTGGCCCTGTCGACCTGGGTCCGCTACATGGAAGCGGCCCGCGCCGTCGATCCCAAGGTGCCCGAGGTGGCGTTCCCCGAGAACGGCTACAAGGGGGGCTACATCCGCGAGTTCGGCCAGGCGCTGTACGCGCGCGACGGCGCCCGCTGGGTCGGGCCGACACCGCCCGCCGACATGGAGGCGATCCAGAACTTCGCGATCGACTCGTCGCTGGGGCTGATTCGCGGCACGCTGGAGCGCTTCGCCGTCACGTTCGACGTCTGGCAGAGCGAGCGCGAGCTGCACAAGTCGGGCGACGTCGCGTCGACGCTGGCGGGCCTGGAGGCGGCGGGGTTCATCGACCGCCACGACGGCGCGGTCTGGCTGCGCACGACCGCGCTGTGGGGCGACGACAAGGATCGCGTCGTCATGAAGTCCGACGGGCTGCCGACCTACCTGCTGGCGGACATCGCGTACCATCGCAAGAAGCTGGCGCGCGGCTTCACCGAGCTCTGCGACATCTGGGGCGCCGACCATCACGGCTACATCCCGCGCATGCAGGCGGCGCTGAAGGCGTTCGGCTACGACCCGTCGGTGCTGCGGGTGATCCTGATCCAGATCGTCAGCCTGCTGCGCAACGGGCAGCCGGTGGCGATGGGCAAGCGCGAGGGCGAGTTCGTGACCCTCGACGAGGTCATCAGCGAGGTCGGGCGGGACGCGACCCGCTTCTTCTACCTGATGCGCCGGCACGACACGTCGCTGGAGTTCGACCTGGATCTGGCCAAGAAGCAGTCGCTCGACAACCCGGTCTATTACGTCCAGTACGGGCATGCGCGCTGCGCCGCCATCCTGCGCCGCGCCGCCGAGCTGGGGGCGGAGCGCCCAGCGTTCTCGGCGGAGCTGGCGCGCGAGCTGGTGCTGCCGGAAGAGATCGCGATCCTGCGGCGGCTGGCCGACTTCCCGGACTTCATCGCGGACGCAGCGGCGGCGCGCGAGCCGCACCGGCTCACGACCTATCTCATCGAGCTGGCCGGAGAGTTCCAGAGCTACTACACGCAGCTTCAGAAGGTCCACGGCGACACGATCTTGCCGCAAGAGCGGCACCGGGTCGGGGACTGGCGCGCGACCTGGAACTGGCGCAAGACCGCGGCGCGCCTGTGGTGGGTGGAGGCGATCGCCCAGGTCATGCGGAACGGGCTGGCGCTGCTGGGCGTCTCGGCGCCGGAATCGATGCCTCGCAGCGAAACCACCACGAAAGAAGACGAATCATGACGGTGCGGTACACTGCGGTCGACACCATGGAAGCCCCTGCGCTTTTGGACGTCGACCGGGACGCCGACCGCGCCGTCGAACGGTGGCGCGAAAAGATCGAGATCCGTCTCGACAACCGGCAGGTGTTTTTTCTGTTCTTCGGCAGCGCCGTCGTCGCCTGCATGCTGTTCGTGCTGGGCGTGATGGTCGGCAAGCGAATCGAGTCGCGCGGCCAGGCCGAGGCCGCCGCGCCCCCGGCGGACCCGCTGGCAGCGCTGGATCGCGTCCACCAGCCCCCGCCGGGCGTGGCCGCGCCCGAGCCGGCGCTGACCTTCCCGCGCACGCTGTCCGGCTCGCAGGCCGCGGCGCCGCCCCCCAAGGCCAGACCCGCCCCGCGGGCCGTCGTGGCGGCGCCCGTCGCGAAGCCAGCCGCCCCGAAGCCGATCGCGCTCAAGTCGGCGCCCCCCGTCGCGGCGCCGCCCGCGGAAACCGCCAGCGCCCCGGCCAAGGGGAAGGGCAAGTTCACGCTGCAGCTCAGCACCTTCGCGACGTCCGCCGAGGCGGACGCCTTCGCCCAGCGCTTCCCGGGCGCGTTCGTGATCTCCGGGGCGGTGCCCGGCAAGGGGATGGTCTACCGCGTCCGCTACGGCAACTTCGGCTCGTTCAAGGAAGCCACCGCCGCCAAGGACGGGTTCGAGAAGCAGCACAACATGATCGCGCTCGTCGCCGCCCGGTAGGGCGGTCTCCGTTCAGAACATCAGGCCGACGTTGACGTGCAGCACGCCGATGCGCGTGTCGCCCGGGCCAGGGTCCAGCGGCCAGCCCCACGCCAGGCTGACGTCGCCGATGGGCAGCCGGATCAGCAGCGGCGAGACGCCGATCCCGTGGCGGAACTGATTGAGGCTCAGGTGGTCCAGTGAGTCGGCGACCACACCGTTGTCCATGAACACGGCCCCGTACCAGGGCGGCGCGATCGGGATCTGCAGGTCGATGTTCTGCACGATGCGCAGGTTGCCGCCCAGCGGGTGGTACTCGACCAGGTAGACGCCGCCGGCCGCCGGGTTGCGCGGGTCGGCCGGCGCCAGCGGCTGTTCGACCAGCTCGACCCGCGCCCGATCCAGCTGGTAGCCGCGGATGGTGGTGTCGCCGCCCGCGAAGTAGCGCTCGACCTTGGGCAGCAGCGAGGCGCCGCCCAGCGGGAACCCCTGGTCGTAGCGGAAGCCGTGCCGCAGGTAGATGCGCTTGCCCAGCGGGATGACCGACAGCGCGTGGACGCCGACCTTCAGGAAGCTGTCGTCGCCGATGGCGAACGGAAACGGCCGCAGCGGGATCGAAAACGCCGGCAGCGCCAGCTCCGCGATGGCGTCGACGCGGAAGCCGCGCGTCGGCAGCAGCCGGTTGTCCATCCGCAGCCACTCGATGTTGGCGCTCAGGCTGCCGACCGTGGTGCCCAGCGTGACGTTGGTCGTGGTCTCGATGGGACCGGCCTGGCGCACCAGCGGCTCGGTGTGGGTGGTGTTGCGCAGGTTGTAGTGCAGCCCGGCGTCGACGCCCGGGAACAGCTCGCGGGAGAGGCCCACCGACCCGCCGCCCGAGTGGATGTCGCCCAGGCGGACGGTGGCCTGGTTCAGGTAGGTGAACGAGGCGTCCAGCCGGAACAGCGTCCCCAGGAAGCGCCGGTCCAAGAAGCCCACGTTGGCGCGCAAGATCGCGGTGCCGTAGGTGAACGCGCTGGTCAGCGTCCAGGCGTGCCCCAGCAGGTCGCGGTTGTCGTAGCCGGCGCGCACGTAGACGCCGACCGGGAATGACGAATCCGGAGGCTTCTGGTCGGTCGACGCGCCGACGCCGACGTGAACGACGCTGTACTGCTCGTAGCGCTCCTCGACGCTGACGACCATCGGCTGGACGGGGCGCCGACTTTCCTTTTGGGGGAAGGAGATTGGCGACGCGTTGTTGAAGAGCTGCATGAAGCCGATGTCGCGCTGGCTGCGCTCGACGGCCGCCGTGTTGAGCGTGTCCCCCGGCCGCAGGCGGATCTGCTGCAGGATGGTCTTGTCGCGGGTGACGAAGTTGCCGCGCACGAAGATGGGGCCGACCTGCATGCGTGGTCCCAGCGTCACCTTCCAGGTCAAGCTGACCGCGTCGCCGTGCCGGTCCACGTCGGGCTCGACGGCCGCCAGCCCGTACCCCGTGTCGCCGAACAGCCGCACCAGCCGCTTGCCGTCGGCCTGGACGGTGGGCGGCGCGTACGGCGCGCCCGGGCGCAGCGCGACGCTCTGCAGCAGGAAGTTGCGGTCGTACGGGAGCGGCGTCCCGTCGGTCGACGCGAAGTCCTCGCTGGCCAGCACCACGCGCGGACCCTCGACGATCGAGAAGCGGACGTAAAAGTCGCGCGCGTCGCGCGAGACCGTCTCGGCCGCCGCGGCGACGGCGCCGATCTCGCCCAGCGCGGCCGGCGAGGTGGCGGCGTCGACGCGGGCCTTGGCCTCCAGAAACCCGCGCGCGCGGTAGTGCTCGAGCAACCGCTCGACGTCCTGCTCCAGCTGCTTGCCGGTGGCGTAGCCGCCCGAGCCGATGCCCAGGAAGGGGTAGGGGCGCACCGAGACGACCTCGGCCAGCTCCTCGGGCGACAGCGCCCGCGCGCCCGCGAACTCGACGCCGCGAACCCGCAGCGAGGGCCCCTCGTCGATCAGGAAGACGATGCGCTCTTCCTCGGCGGACAGGCGCTCGCGCCGCCAATCGACGCGCGCCAGGAACCGCCCCTGCTCCTGATAGTGGTGCTGGATGGCGTCGGCGCTGGCTCCCACCTCGTAGTCGTCGTAAGACCCGCGCGAAAACAGGGTGATCGTGTCCAGCAGTGAGCCGTTCGACTGGCTGCTGTTCCCCTCGAAGGCGACGACGATCCGCTTGCGTTCGTTGATCGTGACGCCGATGCGCACGTTCTTGGCGGCGCGATCCACGCTCTTGCCGACGCTGAAGTCGGTGGTGATCCGGACGCCCGCGTAACCCAGCGCCCGGTAGCGTTTCGTCAGCGCGTCCAGGTCTTCGCGTAGCTGCTTCTGGGTGAACGGCACCGGGGTGTTCCAGAGGGTCAGCCAGTCGGCGTGACGGAACATCGGGTCGATCTCGTCGGTGCGAAGCGCGTGGTTCCCGCTGAACGTGATGGGCCCCAGCGGGTACGCGGGGCCCAGGCGCACGCGCACGTAGAAGTCCAGCGAGCCGGGATCGCTGCCGGGTCGCGCCTCCAGCCCGACGTTGGCCTCGAAGTAGCCGCGGCTGCGCAGAAAGTCGATGACGTGCTCGCGTTCCCGTTCCAGAACGGCGTCACGTTCGGGGCCCGGCGCCGGCAGCGGCTGGCCCGGGCGAATCGTGATGCGGCGCTGGATCTCGTCCTGCTGGATGCGCCGGTTCCCGCTGACGAAGACGTAGCGGAGGCGGTTGTACGGCAGCAGGTTGAGGACCAGCGTGATGCCGCCCGGCCCGCCGCGGGTCGTCACGGCCGCCCGGTAGCCGATGGCGTCGAAGGCCTGCACCACGCGCGGAACGGTCCCCAGCGGCCGCCCGACGAGGTCGCTGGGTCCCGCCGGGACGAACGGATCACCAACGGCGACGACGGACGCCACCATGGCGAGGAGCTTGTCGTCCGGGTCGATGCGCGTGCCGCCGAGCTCGTACCCGACGACGGGGACGGCGTGAAGGGGAGCCTCCGGCGCGCTCTCGGGCGGTGTTTCTGCTTCGGCCCCGGCGGCCGGCGAGAGCGCCGAAGCGTCCGGCTCGCTCGGCCTGTCCTGGCCGTACGCGCGCGGCGTCACCGCCGCGCAGACGAGAGCGGCGCCGAGAACGATCGAGGCGCTCGCGCGGGTCACAGGTCGAGATCGGAGACGGGTCGGCTCGCCCGCATCACCTTCTTATCGCGTAATCCAGGCGCAGCTCGAAATTGTAATTGAGGGGGAGGGTCTCGGGAACGCCCTGCTCCGAGGAGAGGCGGATCTGCTCGATCCCGCCGCCGAGGCTCAAATAGTCGAGCAGCCACAGGCTCCCCGAGCCGTTCCAGTGGCTCTGGTTCTGGAATCCTTGCAGATAGTCCAGCTGCAGATCGCCGTACCGGCTGACGCGCTTGCGGATGCGTCCCTCGAAGCCATCCGAGCCGACGGTCAGGCGCAAGTTGAGCCCGGTCAGCCGCTGGAACGTGTCGTCGATGTAGGGCTCCATCAGGTTGGCAACCGTGTCCCGGGTGGCCTGCCCGGCGATGTCGGCCCCCGTGGTCAGGTTGGCGCCCACCGTCGCGTTCTGGGTCCCGAACGGCGAGGCCGTCGACGCCGAGGTCCGCCCGGTCAGCAGCAGAAACGCCGTCTGGTTTCGGTCGAGGCCGTCGTCGCTCGACAGATCGATCTGCGCCTCGCGCAGCGGGCCGTTGATGCGCATGTGGACGGTGTGCTCGGCGCCGTTGACGTCGGTGACCTGGTTCACCGCCTCGATGGCGATGTCGGGCGTGTCGCCCTCCGCGATCGACTTGGTGGCGATGAAGGTGACGTGGTTGACGTTGGGGACCAGATCGAAGTCGCCGCGCATGAAGGGGATGTTGAAGCGCCCGTCCGTCGGTCGGATGTCGCCGGCCAGCTGGGGGACGGCCAGCGTCCCGCCCACGTGCAGGATGACGTCGGCGTGGATCTCGGGCGCGATGTTGTTCTGGACGACGAAGCCGTCGCCGACCGTGCGCACCGAGAGATCCAGCTTCAGCTGCTCCAGCAGCGGCTTGCCGTCGTAGAACGGACGCACCGTCGATTCGTCGACGCGCGGGCTGATGGCCAGGTTCTGCACCTTGAACGACTGCAGGTAGCGCCCCGAGACCAGGCGCACCTCCCCGCCGACGCCGAAGCCGCGGTCCAGGCTCCCCAGCAGATCCAGATCAAACGCCAGGTCGTCGACCTCGAACACGCCCGGGCTGCGGTAGCTGAGTCTCTCGCCGTGCAGCGGAAGGTCGAACTCACCGGGTTTGAACGGGAACAGGTTGGTGAACTGCACGCGGCCGGCGCGCACGCCCGACGCGCCGATGACCAGCGTCCCCTGGTCGTCGAACAGCACCTTCACGTTGTGCAGGATGACCCCTTCGTTGCTGATCTCGACGATGCCGCTTTCGACCTGCACCTCGGTGCCGAGGTCGCGCAGCCGGAAGTCGATCGCCTCCAGATCCAGCCGGCCGCGGACGTCCGGGTGAAGCAGGGTGCCGCGCAGCTGCGCGCGCACGTGGGCCTTGCCCTGCGCGTCCGAGATGGCGTCCGGCACCGCCTGCGCCAGGAGGCGCGCGCTGACGTCGCCCATCACGTCCGCCTGCAGGTTCTCCGGGATGAAACCGGCGCCCAGGCGCGCGTGGCCCGACAGCTGCATCGTGGCCCCGTCCACCGTGACCGCCAGGTTCTCCAGCCCGACGTGCCCCCCCGTCGACAACGTGAAGCGCCCCGAGTCGACCGTCACGTCACGGTCCAGGCCGTGCGGGCGCAGCCGCACCGGGTGCACGATCGCCACCTCGCCGCGGAGGTCCGGCTGGTCCAGGGTCCCGCTGGCCGTCAGCTCGGCGCGCAGATCGCCGCCCAGCCGGTCCAGCGCGCCGCGCGTGAACGGCTCCAGCAACTCGAGATCCAGGTGGCCCGAAACGGCCCCCGAGATGACCCGCCCGTCGAGGCGCCCCTGCAGGCGAAGGTCGCCGCCGTCGGTCGCGAACCGCGCCTCGTCGAGCACCACGTGGTCGCCGTCGACGTGCACGTGCAGCGGGCGCGCCGCCTCGATGCGGACGCGCTCCAGCGTCGTCTCGCCGTTCGGTCCCTCGACGGGGCGCGCGATCGACAGCCACAGCTCGGGCAACCGCACGTCGCCGGCCGGGGGGGGCCCGGGGGCCAGGTCGATCGCCACGCGACCGGTCGCGATGCCGCGCCCGTCGCCCAGCGCCGCCAGCTCGGGCGCCAGCGCGTGCAGCTCCAGCCGCCGGAACGCGACGCGTCCGTGAACGGCGGGGCCGGCCGGCGTCAGCGCCGCCTCCGCGTCCAGGTCGAACCGATCGAACAGCTGGCCGTGAACGGCGACGCCGGGCGCGTGCGTCCGCCCCACGGAGACGGGCGAGAGGGCCAGGTGCCCCGTGCCGAGGCGGACGCCGCGGGCCCCGACGTCCCGCAGGTCGACCTCGCCCGCGACCTGCGGCCGATCGGCGCGCCCGCCCAGGTGCAGGCGGGCGCTGGCGGTGCCCGTGACCGCGGCCGGCGAACCGGCGACCCCCGGCACGGCGGCCAGCGGAAAGGCGTCCAGCGCGACGTCCAGGCTCAGCTCTCGATTGGCCAGCCCCACGCGCCCGCGCACGTCGGCGCTGCCACCCCCTTTGTGCGCGACGTGCAGGCTCTTGATGTCGGCGTTGCGCCCGTCCAGGGCGACGACCACCGGGCCCAGCGAGAACGCGTCGCCGAGGATCCGGATCGCCGTCCCCGCGGGAATGTTCAGGTGGGCGGCCGGCGCGTCCAGCGGACCGTGCGCGTCTGCCGACACGGTGATGCGCCCGGCGACGCCGCTGTCCGGCGCCAGCGCGGCGAGATCGATGTCGCGCGCGTCGAGCTCGAGCGCGACGACCGGCGGCGGCGCGCGTCGTCCGGTCTGGGAGGCGGGCAGCGTGACGCTGCCGCGCGCGTCCAGGTGGCCGCCGAACGCGGGACCGGAGAGCTTCGCGAGCCTCGCCACCCCGTGCTCCAGCGCGACGCGCGCGTCCAGGCGCCGCACGCGGCGCGCGCCGGCGCCCAGCCCCTCGACCACCAGGTCGGCGCTGGCGGTCGGATCGGCCAGGGAGCCCGTGGCGCGCGCGTCGAGGCGGAACCCTTGCGCCAGCGGCGGCAACCCCATCTCCTTCAACAGGCGCGGCAGATCGGCGGCGCTCGCGGCGAGGCTGGCGTCGACCTTCTGGTGCGCCAGGTCGAACGATCCGCGCACCGTCGCTTCGGCGCCCGGCACGCTGACGGTGAGCCCGTCGGTCTTCGCCAGCGCCGGCGAGGCGTCCGCCCGGCCGCGCAGGCGCAGCTCGCGCGGCAGGCCGGCGGCCGTCGCGCGCGCCAGGCGCAGGTCGATCTTGCCCAGGCGCACCCGCGTCTTGGCGAGGTCCCCCTGAGCCTCGATGCGTCCGTCGAGCCGCCCGCCGCCCACCGCCCGCAGGTCGGCCGGCAGGTACGCAGCCGTGCGGAAGCCGTCGAAAGCCAGCGTCGCGCCCAGCGCCAGGGTCTTCGTGTCCAGCTTGGCGTCGACCGATAGCTTGCCGCCGTCAGGGGAGCCCAGCGACAGCCGGTTCACGGTGACGCGGCCGGCGCCGCCGTCGAAGGCCAGCGACAGCCCGACGTCCCTGGCGCGGTAGTCGCCGTAGCGGACGTCCAGGCCCGCGATCTGCGCGCCCACCTGGATCTTCGCGAAGGGCTGGGTGAGGTCGGCCGTGATGCGCGCGCCGTCGCCGTCGATCTTGAGGTCGGTGAGACCCTTGCCCGCGGCGACGGCCGTCAGCGCGTCCCCCGCGTGGTCGAACGCGACGTGCAGGTCGATCCCGGGCACGCTGGTGGCGCCGTAGATCCCCGTGAACGCTCCCCGACCGGACAGGCGGCTGCGGCCCGTGTCGGCGCCGGCCAGGTCCAGCACGATGTCGTCCGGGCGCTCGCGCGTGGTCGCGATCCGGTTGATGGCGACGCGATCCAGCGGCAAGACGTTGCCCAGCACGCGCAGCGCGCCGCCCCCCTCGGCGACCACGGACGTGCCGTCGAAACCGAAGAACGGGTGGCGCGGGTCGACGCTGGTCTGAATCAGCGAGATGTGTCCGTGCGCGTGCAGCAGGTCCAGCCCCCAGACGCCCGGAAAATCCAGGAGGGCGGTCAGGTCGCCCAGCTCGGCGTCGGCGATCGCGAACGAGGAGCCGGGCGCGTTCGGGTCCGGCGGCTTGGTGGACGGGGTCTTCGGCGCCAGCGCGGCCAGGAACCCGATGCCGTCGCCGTGTTTGAGCTGCGAGAAGCGCCAGAGCGCCTGCGGCACCCGCAGCGTCTCGATCGCGAAGTTCCCCTTCAGCAGGCTGCGGAGCCGCACCTGGGCGTCCAGGTGCGGGACGTCGAGGACGACCGTCCCCTCGGGATCGGTGATCCGCAGGTCGTCGACGGCGATCGGCGTCGGCGCGTCGGTGACCAGATCCTCCAGCGCGCGCAGCCGCCAGGTGACCCCGCCGATGTGCAACTCGCCCGCGAACGGCGGCAGCGCCCCCTCGATCAGGCGGCCGAGCCGCGGGCCCTGCAACACGGCGGACGCGGCGAGGACGACCAGCGCGACCGTCGCGAAAAGACCGACGGCCAGGGCGCGGGCTATGCGGATTCCAGCCCTCGGCAAGGGAGGGCCATTGTGTCATAAACCCCGTGGGCCGTGCCCATGCCGGAAGTCACAAACGCGACGTCGAACAAACAGAGCGGCAAGCCGAGCCTCTACATCGTCGACGCCTACAATTTCCTGTTCCGGGCGTTCCACGCGCTTCCGCCGCTGACCACGACCAAGGGGCTGCAGACGGGCGCGATCTACGGGCTCTGCCAGATGATCCTGCGTATCGAGCGGGAGCAGCGGCCCACCCACCTCTGCGTCGTGTACGACGCGCCCGGCGAGAATTTCCGCAACGAGATCTACCCCGAGTACAAGGCGCACCGCCCGTCGATGCCGCCGGAGCTGGCGGCCCAGCTGGGGCTCGTGCGCAGGGTCGTCGACGCGTTCGGTCTGGCCCAGCTGGAGGTGCCGGGCTTCGAGGCCGACGACATCATCGCCAGCCTCGCCAAGGTCGCGACGGGCGCCGGCATGGAGGTCGTGATCTGCTCGTCCGACAAGGACCTCATGCAGCTGTGCTGCGGCGAGGTCTTCGTGCTGGACACGATGCGCAACCGCCGGTTCGGCGCCGCCGAGGTCCGCGAGAAGTTCGGGGTCGGGCCCGAGCAGGTCGGCGACGTGCTGGCGTTGATGGGCGACAGCATCGACAACGTGCCCGGCGTCGACGGCATCGGCCCGAAGACGGCCGCCGACCTCATCAACAAGTTCGGCTCACTGGACGTGCTGCTGGACCGCGTCTCGGAGGTGAAGGGCAAGCGGGGCGTCGCCATCGCCGAGGCGCGTGAGGCGATCCGGGTCTCGCGCGAGCTGGTACGCCTGCGCGAGGACGTGCCGCTGCCGAAGACTCTGGCCGAGATGCACCGGAGCGACCCCGACCAGCAGCGGCTGGGCGACCTGTTCCGCGAGCTGGAGTTCTCGCGCCTCGCCGAGCAGCTGACGACGTTCGATCGCGAAGCCGCGCGCGACGCAGCGGCGCGCGGCGCTCCGGCCCCGGCGCCCACGTCGCCCGCGGCCCTGCCGGTTCCGGCCCCGGCGCCGCTGGAGCCGGCGGAGATCGTCCTCGATCGCGCCGCTCTGGCCGACCTGGTGAGCGCGGTCCAGGCGGCGGGCGCGGTGGGCTTGTCCATCCTCTGGGACGGGGTTTCGGCCGTGCGCGCCGAGCTGGTGGGGATCGGCCTCGCGCTGCCGGGCGGACGCCGGGCGTACGTCCCGTTCCATCACCGGTACCTGGGCGCGCCCACCTGCCTGCCCGAGAGCGCGCTGGCCGATCTGGCGCCGGTGCTCTCGGGGCCCGGCGTCGCGCGCCACACCCACGACGCCAAGACGCTGGAGGTGCTGCTGACCCAGCGGGGCGTGGCGCTGGGCGCCGTGGCCTCGGACTCGATGCTGGCCGCGTACCTGCTGGACGCGGCGCGCACCCACTACGACCTTGACGTGGTGGCGGCGTCGGAAGGCGTCGCGCCCCCGCCGGCGCGCGCCGCCTGGATGGGGACGGGCGCGTCGGCGCGCCCCGGCAGCGACATCGCGGTCGAGGAGGTCGCGCCGCGGCTGGCCGCCGAGGCCGCCGCCGCGCTGGCGCTGGCCGAGCGGCAGGGCAAAGGCGTCGTCGACGCGGGGCTCGACAGCCTCTATCGCACGATGGAGATCCCGCTGGCACGCGCGCTGGCGCGCATCGAGTGCCGGGGGATCACGCTGGACGTCGCCAAGCTTCGCGACATCGGGCACGAGGTCGGGCAGTCGCTGGTGGGCCTCGAGAGCGAGATTCACGCGCTGGCCGGAGGCGCCTTCAACATCGCGTCCAACAAGCAGCTGGCCGACGTGCTGTTCAACAAGCTGTCGCTGCCGGTGATCCGTCGGACGAAGACCGGCCCCTCGACCGACGCGGACACGCTGGAAGAGCTGGCCCGCCTTCACGCCGTGCCGGCCAAGATCGTCGAGTTCCGGGCGCTGTCGAAGCTGCGCGGCACGTACATCGACGCGCTGCCGGCGCTGGTCAACCCGGCCACGGGGCGGCTGCACACGTCGTTCAACCAGGCGGTCGCGGCGACCGGGCGGCTGTCGTCGAGCAACCCGAACCTGCAGAACATCCCCATCCGCACCGAGCTGGGGCGGCGCATCCGGGAGGCGTTCGTCGCCAAGCCGGGCCACCTGCTGGTCTCGGCCGACTACTCGCAGATCGAGCTGCGGATCCTGGCGCACTTCTCGGAGGATCCGTCCTTCCTCGAGGCGTTCCGGTCGGGGCAGGACATTCACCAGCGCACGGCGGCGGAGGTGTTCGGCGTGCCGGCCGACGCCGTCACCTCCGAGCAGCGGCGCATCGCCAAGGCCATCAACTTCGGCCTGGTGTTCGGGCAGACCGACTTCGGCCTGGCCCAGGTGCTGCGCATCCCGCGGGCGGAGGCCCGCGCCTACATCGACAGCTACTTCGCGCGCTACGCCGGGGTCCGCACCTACATGGAGCGCGCCATCGCCGACGCCCGCGACGCCGGGTCGGTCTCGACCCTGTTGGGGCGGCGGCGTCCGCTGCCAGAGATCCGCGCCACCCGGGCCCAGGATCGCGCCTACGCCGAGCGGATCGCCCGGAACACGCCCATCCAGGGGTCGGCGGCCGACCTGCTGAAGCTGGCGATGATCCGCATCGACCAGGGCATCGAGACCGGGGCGGCCCCCGCGTCGGGCGCGGCCTTGCTGCTGACGGTCCACGACGAGCTGGTGTTCGAGGTGCCGGAGGCGGGGGCCCCCGACCTCATGCGCTGGGTGAAGGCGGAGATGGAAGCCGTCTACCAGCTGGCCGTCCCCCTGGTCGTGGACGTGGGCTCCGGCCGGACCTGGGGCGCCGCCCACTAGCCGCCGCCCGGAACGGCGGTCCAGGAACGTGGCAGGGCGCGTCGGCGCGTCGCCAGCTTGCGAACTCGGTCCAGACCTCGGCTAATATGAGAGGGTTCATGGACCTCGGGAACTCTGGCGGCGCGCAGCGCCTGTCGCGGCTCATGGCAGGCGGCCTGGCCCTGGTGGCCGCCGCGACGTTCGGGGGCTGCCACCGCCCCGTCGCTCGCAGCGCCCAGGGGCCCAGCTGCGGGCCCGCGCCCATGTCGCACGCCGCGGCGCCGCCCGACAAGGATCCGGGCGACCCGCCGCCACGGCCACTGCGCCGCTGCTTCCCCGAACAGCCCTCGTGGGTCGACGCGCCCGTCGCCGAGCTGCTGGACCGCGCGGCCGACCTGTTCGACAAGGGCGACTACCCGGGCACGCTGGCCTGCGCCGAGGAGGCCGCGCGCCAGGCGCCCCGGTCGGTGGAGGCGCACCACAACCGCGCCATCGCGCTGATGCGCCTGGACCGGCTGGACGAGGCGCGCGACGCGCTGGAGCTGGCGCTGGCGCTGTCGCCCGACGACGCCGAGACGCTGGAGGCGGCCGCCGACCTGCAGATCAACCAGCTGTCGGCGTCGGCCGATCGTTCGGCCATCGGGCTCGAGTACGCGCGCCGCGGCAGCCGCCACGTGTCGCGCCGCGACGCCGACGAGGTGGCGCGGCTGGCGCTGCTGGAAGGGCAGGCGCTGATCGATCTCGGTCGCGCGGCGGAGGCCCTGCGCCGCATCGACGCCGCGCTGACCGCCCAGCCCAAGCTCTCGGCCGCCGTCTACGAGCGGGGCGTGGCGCTGTTCGAGCTGTGCCGCTTCGACGAGGCGCGCCGCGCCTTCGAGAAGGTGCTGGCCGAGACCCCCGATCACGCCCACGCGCTGTACCACCTGGGTCTCATCGAGGAGCGGCTCGGCAACGCGGAGGCGGCCGCGAAGCACCTGGCGGCGGCAACGGCTGCCGACCCGAAGTCGTTTCCGCCGGCGCCCGACATCACGGCCAACGACTTCGCGGCGCGCGTGCAGCGGGCGGTGGCCGCGCTGCCGGCGGATTTTCGGCGCGACCTGTCCAGCGTCCGCGTCGAAGCGGCCGACCTTCCCGCGCTGGACGACCTGACCGCCGAGAAGCCGCCGCTGTCGCCCACGATCCTGGGCCTCTTCCGCGGCCTGCCGCTGGACTACAAGGACGAGGCCGCCGCGCCCAGCTCGTCGGGGCGCTCGCGCAAGGGGCGCTCGGCGCCGCCCGCGACCGGCGGCGCCGTCCAGTGCGACGACACGGGCGCGCGCACGATCGTGCTCTACCGGCGGAACCTGCTGCGGACCGTGCACGACGGCAAGGAGCTGGACCAGGCGATCTCCCGTACGCTGTTGCACGAGGTCGGGCACCTGCGCGGCGAGGACGACGGCTCGCTGCGCGACCGCGGCCTCGAGTAAGCGCTACACTCGTCGACGCGTGATTCGCGTCGAGGGGCTCACCAAGACGTATGGCCGCGCGGGCGCGCAGCCGCCGGCGCTGGACGATGTTTCGTTCGAGGTGGGGCGCGCCGAGATCGCGGGTCTGCTGGGGCCGAACGGCGCGGGCAAGTCGACGATGATGCGCATCCTGACCTGCTTCCTGGCGCCGACGCGCGGACGCGCGACGCTGGCCGGGCGATCCATCGCCGACGAGCCGCGCGCGGTCCGGCGGGCGGTCGGGTATCTGCCGGAGGCGGTGCCGCTGCCGCCCGAGATGCGCGTCGACGAGTACCTGGCCTTCCGGGCCGCGCTCAAGGGGATCGCCCGCGGCGCCCGGCGGGCGGAGATCGACTGCGCCGTCGGGCGGGTGGCGCTGGGTGACCGGCGCCGCCAGATCATCGGCACGCTGTCGCGCGGCTACCGCCAGCGCGTCGGGCTGGCGGACGCGCTGCTGGGCTCGCCCCCGATCCTCATCCTCGACGAGCCGACGGCCGGGCTGGACCCGAATCAGATCCGCGAGACGCGCGCGCTGATCCGCGAGCTGGGGCGCGAGGGGACGATCCTGCTGTCGACCCACGTCCTGTCGGAGATCGAGGCGGTCGCCACCCGCATCCTGATCCTGCGGCGCGGGCGGCTGGTGGCGGCAGCGCCCGTGGCGGAGCTGCAGGCCCGCCTGGCGGGCGCGCGGCGGATCGTCGTCGAGCCGCGACCCGACGACCTGACGCGCGCCGCGGAGCTCTTCGGGCGCGTGGCGGGGATCGGCGCGGTTGCGCCCGCTGGCGCGGGCCGGCTGACGCTGACGATGGCCGCAGGCGCCGCGCCCGACGACGCCCGCGAGACGGTGTTTCGGGCGGCGGCCGCGGGCGGCGTTACGCTGCGCGAGCTGCGGCTGGAGACGCCGTCGCTGGAGGAGATCTTCGGGCGCGCCACCGCCGACGAGGGAGCGCCCGCCGCGTGAGCCGCATCCTGGCCATCGCGCGGCGCGAGGCCGCCGCCTACTTCCGCACGCCGGCCGGCTGGGCGGTGCTGGCGCTGTTTCTCGCGCTGCAGGGGCTGGTGTTCTGGATGTTCGTCCAGTTCCTGGGCCGGCCGGACGCGCCGTCCGGCGGCGTGATGGAGTTCTTCTTTGGCGGGACGATCCTCTACTGGATCGCGGTCGGCCTGCTGGCGACGGTGGTCCCGATGCGCCTCCTGGCCGAGGAGCTGCGCGCCGGCACGATCGAGCCGCTGCTGACCGCGCCCGTCTCGCCGTTCGAGGTGGTCGCCGGCAAATGGCTGGCCGCGGTCGCCTTCTACGTCGCCGCCTGGGCGCCGACCGCCCTGATGGTGGCCTACCTGCGCGCGATCGGGGGGAGCCTGGACCCGGGGCCCATCGCGGCCGGCTACCTGGGGACGTTGCTGCTGGGGATGGCGGCGCTGGCGGTGGGGCTGCTCGCGTCGTCGCTGACGCGGAACCAGCTGGTCGCCGCCACGCTGTCGTTCGTGCTGTTCCTGGCGGCGCTGCTGGCCGGGGCTCTCGAGTCCGAGGCGCGCGCGCCTGCGCTGGCGGCGGCCCTGCGCCGCTACAGCCTCTTTCGCACGATGGAGGACTTCGGCCACGGCATCGTCGACTCGCGTCCGGTCGTGTTGCTGCTCAGCGTGACGGTGCTGGCGCTGGCGGCGGCGACGGGGCGCGTGGCGGCCCTGCGCGGACCGACCCCGTCGGAGGCCACCCTGGCCGCGCGGG
>CAZPUH010000009.1:0-7226 GCA_964589215.1 uncultured Myxococcales bacterium
GCTGCTGCAGCCGCCGTTGCTGGTGCTGGCCCACGCGCGCGAGCGGCGCTGGACGCGGCGCTCGGAGGCGCTGCGGGTGATGGAGGCGCACCGCCGCCAGAACGAAGCCACCGACCCCACGCTGACGATCAAGATGCCGCCGCGCCCCGAAGGCGCCGAGTAGAGCGATCAGCCGGCGCCGGCGTCCGGCCGGCGCCGGAAGAGGCGCAGCAGCCAGCGCTCGGGCAGGTAGCAGACGATCAGCAGCGTGCTCATGAGCAGCGCGAACCAGATGACGGGGCCGAACATGAGGCCGATCAGCGCGTGCATCGACAGCGCGGCGACGACGGCGACCGGACGCGTCCAGCGCAGCAGGAACCACACTGGCGCCGCCACCTCGAACGCCAGCGACAGGTACTGCAGCGCCTGCCATCCCCAGGCGGGAACGGCGCGCCCCAGCAGCCAGGAGATCACCGTCTGATAGTTGTCGTGCAGGTGGCTCCAGAGCACGTCGCCGCCCAGCCAGTCGCCGCGCATCTTGGCGATGCCCGCGCCCGAGTACATCGCGGCCAGGAAGACCTGGAAGAACCGGATCACGCCGCCCGAGACGTGCGTGGGCAGCGGCAGTTCGGGGTGGCGGCGGCGCCGGAGCCAGGCGTCGACGCCGTAGCGCGCGCCCGACGGCGTCAGGCACAGCGCGAGCGCCAGCATCGGCCCCAGCTTGCTGACGGTGAAGGCCTCGAGCCGGTCGGCGAGCGCGACGTACGCCAGCAGCGCCGCGAACACGGCGGCAGCCGCGCGCGTGAACAGCCCGGCGGCCAGCGCCAACCCCGAGGCGGTCATCAGAACGGCGACGCCCCAGGCGACCCCGACCGGGACGGGTGGGATGTAGAGCGGCTGCCGCCAGTCGCCCCCCAGATCCGGGACGCGGAATCCGGCGGGGCTGAGCCACTCGTCCGCGTGCACCAGCCGCGAGGACTGGAAAGCCAGCAGGATCAGCGGAAGCGCGATGCGGGCCAGCGCGAGCCGCTCGATGGGCTGTGGCGTCGCCAGCCACGTCCGCAGCTTGTCGGTCCAGGTCTGGTCGACGACCGCCTGCCTCATGGCGCCGCCTTCCGGTCGGCGCACCGCTGCTCGCGCTCGGCGGACGCCGTGACGTACCAGTACTTGCGCTGGACGTCCTGCGGGTAGTCGGTCAGCGGCAGCCGCTGGTACCGCGGCGCCGCCGTCCCGGACGGCGGGATGGGGATGCGCAGGCTCAGCAACATGACGCCCCCGATGGGCTGGTCGGGGTGGGCGCGGTTCTGCTCGCGCACGAGGTAAGCGTCCATCGCCTCCAGCACCTTGCGCTGCCGGTAATGGAAGAACATCGCGCGATAGAAGCGACTCTCCTTGTCGTCGCGGCGGATGGGAAAGAACGGGCGCACGTCCAGCTCTTCGAATCGACCCAGGTCGCAGCGCCACGCCTCGGCGCGCCACTCGATGACGTCGCGCGCCGCGTGCGGGAACAGCTCGGCCTCTTGCACGAAGAAGCGGAGCGGCAGCGGCAAGAGGTGGTCGGCGATTTTCCAGCCGGCCCCTTCCGACCACACGAACAGGCTGTATGCCGCCGCGAGCACCGTGACGACGCGCCGCGCGCGCAGCGAGAGCCACGGCTGGGCCATGACGCGTCCGTCCGGGGGGCGCCCGCCGGGCTTGCCCTTGTTCGCGGGCGCAGGCATGAGCTTGTCCTACAGCAGCGCGCGTGTCGCGTAAACCACCCCGGAAAAACAAAGGGGCGTGAGGGCGATCCCTTACCGGGAACCCGCCTTCAGGGTCATTAATCTACATACGGGAGGACCAAGATCATGCGACGGATCATGACGGTTGTGCTCGGGATCGCCTTGATGGCCGTTCCGGCTGCGGCCTTTGCCCGCGGTGGTGGATTCCACGGCGGTGGCGGTGGATTTCACGGCGGCGGTGGCGGCTTCCACGGCGGTGGCGGCTTCCACGGCGCCCCCGGCGGTGGCTTCCACGGCGGCGGCGCCTTCCACGGCGCCCCGGCGGTCGGCTTCCACGGCGGCTACGGCTACCGCGGCGCCCCGGCGGCCGGCTTTCGTGGTGGCTATCGCGTCGCCCCCGGGTACCGCGGCGCATGGGGCGGCTACGGCTATCGCGCCCCTGCCATCACGGGCATCGGCGGCCGCTGGGTCGGCAACCGCTTCTGGCACCCGGGCTACTGGGGCTGGCGGGGCGGCGCGCGCATCTGGATCGGTCCCGGCTGGGGCGTCGGCTTCTACCCCGGCTGCAGCTGGGTCGCCCCGGGCTGGGTCTGGAACGGCGTCCAGTGGGTCTGGCAGGAAGGCTACTGCGCCGCGTACTGAGCCCGCGCGGATCTGCTTCGCCGCCAGAGGAACGATGAGCACGGCCGGCGGCGCCCCACGGCGCCCGCCGGCCGTCGTCTTTTCGGGCTATCGGCGCGCCCGCTGCCCGCGCCCGCGCCGGGCGGCGATCGCCAGCGCCGCCAGCAGCAGCGCGAGCCCACCGGCCCGCGGCGCGCCGGTCTCGTCGCAGGAGCAACTGTGGATCCCGCCCGGGCGAGCCCCGTCGCCCTCCCCGGTCCCGGACGTGCCAGCGACGCCGCTGCCCCCGAGCCCGTTGCTCCCTCCCGTCGCCCCGACCTGACCGCCGGTCCCGGAGCCCGATCGCCCCCCCGTACCGACGGTCCCGCCCGTCGCGCTGCCCGCGTCGGGATGCGGGACGATCGGCCCGCTGTCAGGAGTATTGCAGCCGCCGTTCGTACATTGCTGGCCCGTCGGGCACTTGACCCCTTCGCAGCCGTCCTGGCATTTACCGGACACGCAAACCTGGGGCGCGGCGCACGTGACCTTGTCACAACCGGTGTCGACGCAGGTCCCCTTGCTGGTGCAGGTCTGACCGGCAGCGCAAGGGCGGCACGAGCACGGCGGCACACAGGCACCGTTGTCGCAAACCTGGGTCGCCGGGCAGGTGACCCCACCGCAAGGATCGACGCATTTGCCGATCCGGCAGACCTGGCCCACCGGGCAAACAACGTCCTTGCAACCGCCGATGCACGTCCCCTCGTAGCAGGTCTGTTCCGCCCCGCAGGTCACGCCGATGCACGCCGGATCCTTGCAGAGCTGGTCGCTCTTGTCGCAAACCGTCGGCGGCGAGCACGGGAACTCGCTGTCGTTGCAGGGAGGGATGCACTTGCCCTGACTACAGACGTATCCGGCGTCGCAAAGACCTGGCGCGTCCGCATTGTCGACGGTTCCGTCGCAATCGTCGTCGAGCCCGTTGCACTTTTCGTCCGATGGTTTGATGTTGGGAACGCACTTGATCGTCATCCCGCCGCTCGAGCACTGGGTCGTCCCGCCTGCGCAAACGCCTGGCAGCATGGTGTCGCAATCGACGCCGCCGCCCTGGCAATCGAGTCCGGTCACATAGAAAACGAAGTCGTTGAAGTCACCGTCGCACCCGCCCCCCTTCCAGTCGGCCGGGCTCATGGGCTCGTCTTCGAACGCGATGTAATAGGAGCTCGGGTCGACGGTCGATTGGTAAATGAGGGTCGTCACCCACGGCTTGCTGTACTTCGTGGCGATGACGTTCAGCTCCGCCTGCGAGTACTTGGTCTGCGAGCACTGCCCCGAGTTGCCGATCAGAGCAAAGCCGACCTGCCCCCCTTTGTAGCGGGGATCCATGGCGATGGCCGACGCGTTCCACGTGTAGTCCACCCAGGTGTGCTGGCCGACCTGAGTCGTGCTCATGTTGGGCTCGGCCATCGGGCAGAAATCACCGTCCTTGCAGCTGATGCCGTTCGGCGGGGCCTGAGTCAGGTCTGCTGGCACCAAGACGTAGATCTGGTTGGCCGGTGGTGGGGTCGTGCTGCCCGGCGTCACGTTGTACCAACCAAGTGCATTCTTGCACCCGCCACCATGAAGGACGATTTTGCCGGTGAAGCCGCATTGGGGAGAAAAGGTCCCGGGGGTCTGGTGGGCGTCCGTCGACGGATCGAGCTTCTCGCCGCGAATCGCGAACAGGCCCGCCAATGTGTCGTCTGTTGGCAGGAAACCGCGGCTCGTGACGACGCTGAGCTCGGCTGCCGGCGTGGGCTGAGGCAGCGTCGTCATGTCGAGCTGCGCGACTGTCGCGGCCGCATCGCCGCGCAGAGCAAGCGCGATGATTCCAACCAGACCGATGCAAAAAGTCGTGCGCATAGCACTGCCTAAGAGGGGGCGCATGCGTCGGATCTTGCGCTTTTTAGCGACGCGGGGGAAGCCTGTTGCCGGCGGGATCTGGCCGAGGTAAACCGGACGCCTCTTTTGGGAGGACACGATGGAGTACCTGCTCGTTCGGCAGTTTGTCCGGTCGTTGAAGAACCTGGACGCGATCCTCGACAAGGCGCAGAAGCACGCCGAGGCGCGTAAGTTCGACCCCGATAACTACTTTGGAATGCGGCTGTTCCCGGACATGCTGCCGTTTTCGGCGCAGGTGCGCATCGCTTGCGACACGGCCAAGGGGACGGCTGCCAACCTGGCCGGCAAGGAGGCTCCCAAGCACGAGGACAACGAGAAGACGTTCGTCGAGTTGCGCGGGCGCATCGCCAAGTGCGTCGCCTACCTGGAGACGTTCACGGAGCAGGACTTCGCGAACGTCAAGCCCGACGGCCTCATCAAACTGCCGAACCGGCCGGGCAAGGCGCTGCGCGCCCGCGATTACCTGATCGCGCGCCAGGTTCCCAACTTCTACTTCCACGTCACGACGGCGTACGACCTGCTGCGGTCCGGCGGCGTCGAGCTGGGGAAAGCCGACTACCTGGGCACGTTCGACTTCGTCGACGTTTGATGCCCGCCCGAGCGCCGACGGGAGGTCGCGGCTGATCCTCGCCCCGCGCAAGTCGGCCGGCCACGTGGCCGTGGCCGCGGCACTGATTGCCGCGGTCGCGGGCGCCGCCCGCGCCGACGAGGACCAGGACCCGGCGCTGCTCGAGTCGACCGAGACCAGACACGCCGCCGACGACGACGTCAGGCCGGCCGAGTCGACGGACGCGGCCGAGCGCTCCGTCCTCGAGACCTACTATCCGCCGCCGGTCGACGGGCCGGCGCTGCGGCTGCCGGAATCGCCGACCCGGCTCTACGTCGACGCCGCGTACAGCGCCAGCAAGGATCTCTCGGCCCTCCCCTACATCGCCGGCAACGGCACCAACTTCCGATTCGCGCTGGGTGGCGTGTGGCGGTGGCGCCGGTTCTCGTTCGAGGCGGAGATCCCGTTCGCGAACGTCACGTCGCTGGACGTCACGATGGTGCCCGGCGGCGTGCCGACCCCGGAGAAGCAGACCGGCACTGCGTTCGGGGACGTTCGCCTGGGCGCGATCTGGACGACCCGCCTGGCGGGCGAGGCGCTGATCGCCGGCGTCGGGTACCGCACGCGGCTGGCGACGCACACGACCCGGTTCAACTTCTTCCTGCAGACCAACGGCGAGGAGGTCTCGTACGTCTTCCCGTACTACTTCCACCTGGAACCGACGATCATCGCCGGCGGGGCGCTGGGGCGGTTCACCTACGTGGTCAACGAAGGCATCCTGGGCCTGATCGGTCCCGACGGCGATTTCTTGGGCATGCACATCGTGGTGCCGACGGTGTTGTTCTGGGACTCCCACGTGGCGGTCAGCTATGCGCCGTTCGATTTCCTGGGCGCCTCCGTCGAGCTGGGGACGGACGTGCAGATCAACGACAAGGGCAACAACCCGCAGTTCCCGATCGAAGACTGGCGGTCGCTGTGGCTCGCGCCCGCGCTGCAGTTCCACATCGGCGACTGGCGCGTCGACGCGATCGCCCGACTCGGTTTTGGGCGGAAAACCGAGCAGTTCGGGGTCCTCGAGTACATCGGGACCAGCTCCTACACGCTGCGGCTGACGCTGGCTTTCAACTGACCGCCGAAACGCTTAGGCTACGGCCATGCGTATTCGCAGCTTAGCCTCGGTATTGGCGTTTTGCGGCACCCTGGCGGCTCTCGGCGGCTGCTCGTCCAGCAGCGGACAGCGACCAGACGCCAGCCGCGACGGGTTGACGTACGACCTGTCCCTGGACTTGCCGCCCGGCTGTCCGCCGGCCCAGGCGAACGAAAAAGGGGTCGGCGCGCCTTGCACGCGCGGCGGGCATCAATGCACGAACGGCCTCTACTGCGCGTGTGACACCAACCTGGGCCTGACCTTGAATGGCGTCCCGTGCATCTGCACGGTGGCGGGGCTCAACCCCCAGACCAAGAACCCGGACCCCTGCAGCACGCAGCCCACGAACGTGTGCGGGTCGGGCGCGACCTGCTGCAACTACCAGAGCACCGCGTACTACTGCAGCCCGAACGTCTGCCTGCCGGGCGGCGCCTGCATCGACTTCTCGAACGGCGGCGGCTAGAGACGCCGCGCCGCGTTCAGCGGCACATGGGCGTGCCGAGGGGCATCGTCTTGCAGCTGGCGCCGAAGCAGCAGTAGCCGCCGGCGCAGTCGTGCGCGCCCGTGCAGTCGGCGACGCAGCTGGTCCCGCTGCACCGCACCGCCTCCGCGCAGGCGTTCCCCCCGGTGCACGCGATGTGGTTCGCGGCGGCGCTGGCGGTGACCCCGGACGCGCAGCTGGAGGGGCCCGTGCAGGCGACGGTGCAGTTGTTCCCCTGGCACGCGACGGCCCCGTGGCAGGCGCCGTCCCCCGAGCAGGTGATCGTGGCCGTGTCGCCGCCGCCCGTGACCGCCGCCGCGCACGAGCCGGCGCCGCTGCAGGTCAGCTCGCACGTGCCCACGCCGCCGCCGCAGTGAATCGGTTCCGAGCAGGCATGGTCGGCGCAGGTCACGGTGCAGGCGGCGGCGCCGCGACAATCGATGGGAACGCTGCAGCCGCCGGCCGAGCAGGTGATCCGGCAGGGCATCCCCATCGGGCAGACGATCGGCCCGTCGCACCGCGCGCAGGGCCCCCCGCACACGAAGACGCAGCTCCCCGCCGAGCAGGCGCCGCCGGCCGCCAGGCAGCTCGCGCAGGCGGCGCCGAGGTCCGGCGATCCGCAGATGGGCGGCACCCCGGCGTCCGTTCCGAAGGATCCCCCCGGGCTCGACGAACCGCCGCTGCCGGCCGCGCCGTCGCTGCCCGCGACGCCGCCCGCGCCGGACTCGCCGGCGCCGCCCGTATCAGACCCGCCGCTTCCGGGCCCGCCGGTTCCGGCGGTTTCGCCGCCGCTGCCCGGGGCCCCGCCCGAGGCCG
>CAZPUH010000010.1:0-1837 GCA_964589215.1 uncultured Myxococcales bacterium
CGCCCAGCGTCGGCAGCAGCGCATCGGGGCGCTCGCGCTCGATCACGCTGGTCAGGACGTCGACCGTCAGCGGCTCCACGTAGGTTCGGTCGGCGATCTCGGGGTCGGTCATGATCGTCGCGGGATTCGAGTTCACCAGGACGACCCGGTAGCCCTCTTCCTTCAGCGCTTTCACGCCCTGTGTCCCCGAGTAGTCGAACTCGCAGGCCTGTCCGATCACGATCGGCCCGGAGCCGATCAGCATCACCGTCTTGATGTCGTCTCGCCTCGGCACTTTCAGCTAACCCTTCGTTTGTTTCTTCACGATGCGCGCGGGCTCTTTCCCGCGCGCCTCAATCTGGAACGTCTCCGGCAGGTGCTTTTCCACCGCCGCCCGCTTGTCGCCGGCCAGGGTCCACCCCAGCTGGGCGAACCCGTCCGCAATCCGGATCCGCAGGCGCTTGCTCTCCTCACCGTCGGAGGCGAAGACGTCGAGCAGCGGCCCGCTGGCGGCGGCCTCGTCCTCCTGGCGCAGCAGCGCCTCAGCGGCCGCGTAGCGCACCCCCTCGTCCATGTCCGCCAGGTAGGGGGCGACCAGGGCCGGGACCCGCGCGTTCTTGATGCCCGCCAGGTGGTTCAGGAGCTGAATCTTCTTGGTGGGGTCGCGCTCGTAGCCGGGCTCGTGCCGCGACATCACGTAGGCGACGACGTCGATCACCTCGTCCTTGGTGGCGACGATCTTGTCGAGGAGTCGCAACGGCCACGAGACGGAGTCCGCCGACAGCAGGTACTTCTTCAGCGGTTCCAGGACCACGCCGCCCTTGGCGACCAGGGTCTCGAAGACCCACTCCTTCTCCTGCTCGTCGTCGATGGTCTTGTCGTAGAGCATCCCGAATCGACGCAGGAGGGCATAGATCGCCTCGGGCGAGCCGTCGCTGGCCAGCGCCTGCAGCGCCTTCATCCGGTCGGGGGACTGCGCGTACTTGTTCAGGGCGCGGCTCGCGTTGCGTTCACGCGTCCGCTCCTTGGAAAAAATGTCCAGAAGGCCCATCGGTTACCGCGCGGGAGTCTATACGATCAGGGTGCCGTGCTGGGAGGGTTCCTTACACCTCACCCGCACCCAACTTTGGCGCGGTTCAGTTGCCGGTGGAGGCGTCCGGCGGCGTCGCGTCGGGGGCGCCCCCCTCACCGAGGGGGCAGAAGCCGGTCGCGCCCTCCTTGTGGCAAAACTTGTCGGCGCCGCACGTGTAGCCGTCGGGGCACACGCCTGCCTCGGCGCACGAGAAGGCGCAGATCGGCTGGTTGGGGCTGAAGCAGGCGCCCGCGCTCAGGCCGAGGCCGAACACGAGCGCGAGCGCCACCACGAGCCGCCATCTCAGAAGCGCCATCGCCAGCCTCCGAGCGCGGCGAGGCCGCCCGACGCGGGCGCGACCACCGCCACCGGGGCGGAGGCGGGCGTCAGCACGCCGTCCAGGATGAAGAACGTGATCGAGACGGCGCCCGTGGCGGCAGCCGCGATGAGCGCGATGCGCGCGTTCTGCGCGTCGTCGTGGCCGTCTTTCAGGGCCGCGTTGTAGGCGGCCGCGACGCTGGCGTACTCGGGCGGCGGGTTGCGGTATCCGATCAACCGGTTGGCGTCGCTCTCGTGCGAGCTGGCCGAGGCTCCGAAGAAGGCGGCGGTGCCGAGCAGCGCGACGGTGACGCCGGCCGAGACCATGGCCGTGATGTTGTAGCGGTTCCAGCCGGAGTCCTCCTCGCCGGCGGCGGGCTTCTCCGCGTCCGGCGCCGCGGGGGTGGCCGCCGTGGCGGCGGGCGCGGGGGTGCCCTGAGGTGGCGCGGCTGCCGGCGCGGCCGGGGC
>CAZPUH010000011.1:0-28118 GCA_964589215.1 uncultured Myxococcales bacterium
AGCTGGTGCGGCCGGCGGCGCAGCAGGCGGTGCAGCCGGCGCGGCCGGCGGTGCAGCTGGCGGCGCGGCAGGCGCGGCCGGTGGCGCCGCAGGCGCAGGCGTCGGTGGTATCGGCGGCCTGGGCGGCTCCTAAGCAGACCACGACCGGCATCTCGGCCGGTTGCCCGACACGCCCGCTTCGGCGACGAAGCGGGCGTGCCGCTACTTTCGCTCGGGACGGCGTCCCGCGACGGTCGCAGCAACGACCGTGACGGCGAAGGGGCGTCCTTTGAAGTAGGTGTCGATCGCCTCCTTCGTGAAGAAGAACACGTCCTGCATGTCGTCACCCGGGCCAGCCAGCCGCTTCCACAGCGGCAGCGGCCCCTCTGCGACCAGAGGCGCGAAGAAGAACTCTCGCGCGGTGCGGAACAGCACCTCCCAGCGATCGACCGTCACGGCGACGTCGACCAGACCGGCGGCCCGCAGCCAGCCCGCGATCACGTCTCCGTCAGGCAGCGCCCGCGTGTAGCGATCGACGGCCATGACCGCCGCGGGTTTCCCGCTGTCGGCCAGCACGTCGCGAAACAGATCGAGGAACTCGGCCCACGTGCCCCGCAGCGGTGCCGTGATGGCGAGGCGCCCCCCGGGGACCAGGAGGCGCGTCGCTTCGCGCACCGCGGCGGGTGGGTCGGCGCACCCGGCGACCGCCAGGTTCGACACCACGTCGTCGGCGGCCCCGCTCTCGATCGGGAGCTTCAGCGGAACCCGGGGCTGGGCGACGAACGTCACCGCCGGGTGCGACCGGGGCAGGGCCTCGATCTTCGCGCGCGCCTCGGCCAGGAAGGCGGGCGATTCGTCGACGGCGGTGAGGTGGCTGTCGTCGGGGAACAGGCGCGCCAGCTCTCGCGTCAGGCCGCCCGTGGCGCAACCGATCTCGACGACGCGCGCGCGCGGGCGTGGCTGAAGCTGGGCCACCAGCAGGCGGGCAAAGCGCGCCGCGTAGGCGGGCAGGATCTCGGCGTCGTACAGCTTGGCGAGGCGCGCCTGCTCCTCGGCGCCAGGCGGGGGCCCGGACGCCGTCACCGGGGATCCCGCGCCGGCGGCTTCCACCCGCGCACCGGACCGTGCGGGCGCTTCGCTTCGCCGTAAACGCCGGCCACGTAGCGCACGGCCAGCAGATACAGCGCCGACGAGACCCGGTTCAGCGCCTCCGCGAGGTCGGGACGGCCGGGCGGCGCCGTCGGCAGCCCTGCCTCGGGTGGAAACGCGGCCAGCATCGCGACCTCGGCCTCGCGCGCGACCGCGCGCGCCAGGGACAGCTTGGCGATCACCGGGCCCTGTCGCACGTCCGGGTACATGAAGGGAACGCCGTACGTCTCGTGCGTGTGGTGGGTGGCGTCGCGGATCTCGACGCCGGTCATTCCCCACAGGACCACCGGCGGCACGGGGCGCCCGGTCACCTCGGCGCCGACCAGCGCGCGCGCCAGCTCCAGGATCTCGCCCAGCTCGCCGACCAGACCGCGGGCGCCGTCCGCGTCGGCGGCCACCTGCGCGTCCAGCAGCGCCGACTGCAGCAGGTCCAGCTTGCCGCGCGCCACGATCCGCGGCTCGGTCTTCGGCACCAGGGACTCGTCGTCGCGCAGGTGCGTCAGGTGGTCGGGCTTGACCGCGAACCGCTCGCCCGTGGCCAGCGCCCGGAACTTGCCGTCCGCCGTGACGGGCGCCGGCGCCGGACCCGCCCCTGCGTCCGGGGTCGCCGGCGGGCGCGGATCGGCACGGCGGGGCGAACGGCAGACGTCGACGATCGCGTCCGCGAACGCCCGCGCGGCGGCCTCGCAGGCCGGCAGATCGCCGGTCAGGTAGGCGCCGCCGAAGTTCGTCTCCGTCGGAGGGCCGAACCATTTCGTGACCCGCACGCGCGCCGCCTTGCAGGCCGCGTCCAGCCCCACGATCGACTCCAGCGGCGGCGCGATGAGGTACGCCAGCGGGCGGCCGACGGGCACCCCGGCCAGCGCGGAGAGGTGCCGGCCCACCGACGCCACGACGTGGGGGTACAGGGCCACGGGCTCGGGCGCCCCGGCCAGCGCGACGGCGTAGAACCAGGCCTCGTTCTCGAGGTAGTCGAGGCACGCCGCCAGCGCGGCGTCGATCTCCGCCGGATCGCGGGCGGCGTAGATGCCGATGCACTCGCCCGACAGCGGCCCCGAGGCGTGCCCGGCGCCGGCGTAGAACGACTTCGTGTAGACGACCTCCGCCGGCGAGGCCTTGGTCCCCTGGTCCAGCGCCGTGAACAGCGCGTCGTCCGACGTTGCGGTGACGATCCCCAGCGCGCGCCGGTCGGCGGGCAGATCCAGCACGCGCGACAGGTCGGCGGCGGCGTCGGGGATGGCGCGGACGGCCAGCGCGCGCGGCTTCAGCGGCGGCAGATCCAGCTTCACGGCCGCCCGACCTCGCCCGTCATGCGCCGGCCAGCACGACGCCCGACTTCTTCTCGCGCAGGACGCGCTCGATCGCCAGCGCCACGTCGCGCGCGGCGTCGGCGGGCGGCCGGCCCCGCGGGTTGATGTTGGAGATGACCTCGCGATCGGCGTCCGTCGCGCCCGCCGCCGGCTGATAGATGTAGTAGGCGGACATCGAGTCGGCGAAGCCCAGGCCGGGCCGCTCCCCGCACACGAAGAGGGCCGCCTGCGCGCCGCACAGGCGCGCGATCTCGTCCATCACCTTCACGCGCGAGTGGCGCACGAAGAAGGCCGGCGCGTGCGCGATGCCCCGCGCCGCCAGCGCCGGCAGCAGCGCGCCGTGAAAGGTGGCCAGGTGCTGGTTGATCGCGGCCGCCGACAGCCCGTCGCCGTAGATGACGATCAGCGTGGGCGCGCGGCCGATGCGTTCGGCCAGGGTCGCGCGCGCCTCGTCCGACAGCGTGCGGCCCAGGTCCGGGCGCTGCAGGAAGATCGGCTTGTCGGGCGCGCGCGTCGCGACCTCGAACAGCCCCAGATCCGCCAGCACCGCCGGGTCGACCTCCGACATCACGGCGTCCTTGGCCGCCGCGTGGTCGGCGCGAAAGCGCAGCATCGTGTTGGTCTTGTAGCGGGTTCCCGTGCGGCCCACCGCGATCCGCGCAGGCGTCGAGCGCAGCAGCCCCGGCATGACGCGCGGGTCGTACGGCTCGCCGATGTTCACGCCTCGATCGGGCGCGATCAGCAGGCCGCCCGCGCTCTCCACGTCGCGGCTCGCCGCCTCGGCGGCGCCCAGCTCGCGCGCCAGCGCCTCGCGTACCAGCGCCTCGACCTTCTTGCGGTCGACCGTCGGCGGGACCCGCACGCGCGGCTTCATCTGTTCGTCGGCCATGGCGTCTACCCGAAGAGGCTCGGATCCCCGGCGCGCTCGGTCAGCTTGCCGTCGCGTATGATCTCCATCTGTTCCAGCCAGGCCTCGAACTCGGGCGCGGGCCGGAAGTCGAACAGCTGGCGCAGCGTCGCGTCGTCGTGAAACGACGTCGACTGGTAGTTGAGCATCACGTCGTCGCCCATGGGCAGCCCCATGAAGAAGTTGCACCCGGCCGCCGTCAGCAACACCTCGAGGTTCTCGAGGTCGTTCTGGTCGGCGTCGGCGTGGTTCGTGTAGCAGGCGTCGCACCCCATCGAGATGCCGTGCAGCTTGCCCATGAAGTGATCTTCCAGCCCCGCCCGCGTGATCTGCCGGGCGTCGTAGAGGTACTCGGGGCCGATGAACCCGACGACGGTGTTCACCAGGAACGGGCGGTAATGGCGGGCCAGGCCGTAGTTGCGCGCCTCCAGCGTCATCTGATCGGCGCCTTCGTGGGCGTCGGCGGACAGCGCGGAGCCCTGGCCCGTCTCGAAGTACATGACGTTCGGTCCCTGGCACTGCCCCAGCTTGAGGGTCATGTCGTGCGCCTCGTCGAGCAGGCTCAGCGTGACGCCGAAGCTGCGCAAGGCCTTCTCGGTCCCGGCGATCGACTGGAACATCAACCCCAGCTGCGCGCCCGCCTCCAGCGCCTTCATCTGCGTCGTCACGTGGGCCAGACAGCAGTTCTGCGTCGGGATCCGCCACTGCCGCATGAAGTCGCCCGTCGCGTTCAGGATGGCGGCGGTGGTGGTCGGATCGTCCGTGACGGGGTTGACGCCGATGACCGCGTCGCCCGCCCCGTACGACAGCCCGTCCCGCAGCGAGGCGAGGATCCCCTCGATCGAATCGGAGGGGTGGTTCGGCTGCAACCGAACCGAGAGGCGCCCAGGAAGGCCCACGGTGTTCGTGGCATGAACCACCACGCGGATCTTCCGGGCCGCGTGAATGAGGTCCAGGTTCGTCATCAGCTTGGCGCAGGCCGCGATCATCTCGCTGGTCAGGCCGCGCGACAGGCGCAGCAGGGCGGCGCCGTCGTTCTCGGCGGCCAGCACGTGCTCGCGCAGCTGGGCGACCGTCCAGCTCTTCACCGACTCGAACACGGGCCGCTGGAGGTCGTCGAGGATCAGCCGGGTGACGGCGTCGCGCTCGGGCGGCACGACCGGGTTCTCGTACAGCTCGCCCAGCGTCACCTCGGCCAGCACGCGCTTGGCGGCGATGCGCTCCGACACGCTGGCGGCGGCCAGTCCGGCCAGCCGGTCGCCGGACTTCTCTTCGTTGGCCTTGGCGAGCACCTCTTTCAGGTCGCGGAACCGATAGGTGGTCCCGCGCAAGGTGGCCGCCAGGTTCACGCTCAGGCCCCGCCGCGCGTCCGGATGGTCACGGCGCGCCCGTGCCCGTGCAGGTCCTCGACGCCGGTCAGCCGCTCGATGTCCGCCGCCTGCGCCGCCAGCGCCTCCGCGCTGTACTCGATGATCGAGGTGCGCTTGACGAAGTCCGCCACGCCCAGCGGCGAGGCGAACCGCGCGTTGCCGCTGGTCGGCAGCACGTGGCTGGGGCCGGCGATGTAGTCGCCCACCGGCTCAGGCGTGTGCGCCCCCAGAAACAGCGCGCCCGCGGTCGTGACCCGGTCGGCCAGCGCGCGCGCGTTGCGCACGGCCAGCTCCGCGTGCTCGGGCGCCAGGCGGTTCATGGCGTCGACCAGCTCGTCGTCGCTGTCGACGACGAAGATGGCGCCCTGGTCGGCGATCGAGCGCTCGGCGATCTTCCGGCGCGGCAGCTCGGCCAGCTGCCGCTCGACGGCCGCGGCCACCTGCCGCGCGAACGCCGCGCCGCGCGCCAGAAGGATGGGCACCGCCACCTCGTCGTGCTCGGCCTGCGCCAGCAGATCCGCCGCGATCCAGGCCGGGTCCACGCTGTCGTCGGCGCCGATGACGACCTCCGTCGGACCGGCGATCGAGTCGATGCCGACGTCGCCGAACACCAGCCGCTTGGCGGCGGCCACGTAGCCGTTCCCCGGGCCGACGATCGTGTCGACGCGCGGCACGGTCTCGGTGCCGTAGGCCAGCGCCGCGATCGCCTGCGCGCCGCCGATGCGGAACACGCGATCGACGCCCGCCAGGCGCGCCGCGGCCATGGTCTCGGGCGAGGGGCCGGGCGTGACCATCACGATCTCGCGCACGCCGGCGGCGCGCGCCGGCACGGCGGTCATGATGACCGTCGAGGGGTACAGCGCCTTGCCGCCCGGCACGTAGATCCCGACGCGGTCGAGCGGCGTCACGCGCGAGCCGACCCGGATTCCGCCTTCGGCGATCTCGAACGAGCTGTAGCGCTCGCGGTCGTGAAAAGCGCGCACGCGCCGCACGGCGTGCTCCAGCGAAGCCCGCACCTCCGGCGTCACCTGGGCCGCCAGCGCGTCCCACTCGGCGGCGCCCAGCTCGATGGCGCCCAGCTCGCGCGTGTCGAAGCGCAGCGTCAGCGCGCGCAGGGCGGCGTCGCCGCCTGTTCGGACCTCGGCGACCACGGCGCGTGCCGCCGTGTCGAACTCCGGCGGCAGCGTGGCGTTCCGGTCGCACAGCGCCGCCAGGCGGCGCGCGTAGTCAGCATCTCCCTTTTCGTAGACCCGTAGCATCGCGGCGGGCCAGCATAGCAGCGCCCGGGGGTCGCCTAAAGGCCGTACTTTTTGAGCTTTTCGTAGAGCGTCGAGGGGGCGATTCCCAGCGTCCGGGCGGCCTGGACCTTGTTCCCGCGCACGGCGATCAACGTTTGCCGGATGGCGGCCCGTTCCAGCTGCCCCAGCGCATGCCCGCCCAGGGGCAGCCGGTCCAGCACCGCCTCGTCGGACGGCGCGTCGATGAAGCGGAGATGGCGCGGTTCCAGCGCGCCCGAGCCGGCCTCGACGAAGGCCAGCGCACAGGCGAGGACGTTCTTCAGCTCGCGGACGTTCCCGGGCCAGCCGTGCGCGCGCAGCGACGCGAACGCCGTCTCGGTCAGCACGACGTCGCCCCGCCCCAGGTCCTGGAGGAGGCGCGGGGCCAGCAGCGGCAGGTCCTCCAGGCGTTCGCGGAGGGGGGGCAGGCGCACGATGGCGGCCGCCAGCCGGAAGTAGAGGTCCTGGCGGAACTGCTTGGCGGCGACCAGCGCGCCCAGGTCACGGTTCGTGGCGGCCACGATCCGCACGTCGATGCGGTGGTCCTTGGTCCCCCCGACGCGGCGCACTGACCGATTGTCGAGCACCCGCAAGAGTCGCGGCTGCAGCTCCAGAGGGAGCTCGCCGATCTCGTCGAGAAAAAGCGTACCGCCGCGTGCGCGCTCGAACGCCCCGGGGTGCTCGGCGTGCGCGCCCGTGAAGGCGCCGCGCTCGTGGCCGAAGAGCTCGCTCTCGACCAGGTTCGGGGGCACGGCGCCGCAGTCGAACACGACGAACGGCTTGTCGGCCCGCGCGCTGGTGTCGTGAATGAGGTGGGCGAACACGTCCTTGCCGGTCCCGGTTTCACCGGTCAGCGTCACCGTCACGTCCGTCGCGGCCAGGTGGGCCACGACGGCGTAAATCTCGTGCATCGCTCGCGAAACCGCGAAGTTCTGACCCAGGCTGCGCACCGAATGGCCTGCCGTGACGTGTCTGGGTGTCGGGATCACCGGACGAACCGGACGTAGCAAGGCCCTCATTGCGGTGCTGGCAAAGTCCATGTGAGTCGCCGCTCCCGGAAACAGGTTGTGGGCATTGGAAAGACCAACGAAGGACTTATACCGGAGCGGATCCGCGCTCGATGTGACGATTCGCTGGCACATTTGTTTCAGCGCGCACGATTCTCTGCGTCGCTGATTACCGGTGACCGGAAAAACCAGCCACCCGGAAGCCGGTGACCGATTTTCGGTGACCGGCAATCGAATGGATCGATTGGCGCAAAGCCGTTTGCGATCACAGGAAGTAGTGCAACTGCAGGAACAGCGTGTTCGCGGGGCTCCCGCCGGAAGGTTGCTGAACGCGTTCCATCAGCTGCAACTCGACGTGCGCGTAGGGGAACCAGTTGACCAGGAACGTGCCGGCGGTCCAGGCGATGTCCGCGCGAACGTCCAGCTGATTGCGTTCGGCGAGCGCGGTGATCAGCACGCCGCGCGCCGGGAAGAGCGTCAGTCCGGCCACGCCTACCACCTGCCCGCGGTTCGTGTCCCCCAGCTGCGTGAAGGTCTGGTTGACGGCGTCGACCTCGCCCATGAACATCGCGTGCATCGGTTCGACGTAGAACTTGCCGACCAGGCCGCCCATGACCTTCTGTACGCCTGGCGAGATCGCCAGCCGCGCCTGGGCCGCGACGGCGATGGTGTCGTCGCGAAACCGCGTCTCGAGGTACGCGGCGAACCCCTTCTCGTCGCTCCCGATGTGCCGCCAAAAATCCGGGGCGAACGCGGTCAGGTGCAGCTCTTGATGGGGCTCGATGAAGCCGCCGGAGACGTTGTACGTCTCTTCCAGCTCGTCGAACCCCAGGTCCCGGTTCACGTACAGGATGTGTTCGGCCATGCGCAGGCCGTACGGAGCGTAGAACCGTCCGGCGCGCAGATAGGGGCCCAGCGCCTCCGGCTGCCACATCGCGTAGTGCTCGCGCGAGATCAGCGCCGACGTGGAGACTGGGTGGAAGTTCTGGTAGGGGAGCGTGAGGTCCGGGTCGCGAATCTGATCGCGGAATCCGCCCACGGCAGACAGCGAGAATCCCAGGGGCAGCGCCACCCGCGCCGCCAGGTCGGCCTGCATCGGGAAGACCGCCACCGTGTTGCCGGACGGATCTTGCACGTCCTGGTCCACGAACCCGCCCCGAAAATCACCGCCGACCGCCAGCCAGCTGGGCAGCGTGACCGCGCCGTGCAGGAAGGCGCCGTCGCCGCCGAACGTCGACAGATCGCCCGTCGCGTCGCGCCCGTAACTGTTGATGAGGCCGCCGCCGGCCGGCGCGTAGTGGCACTGGTTGCAGCGCGCGGCGCCCGTCGAGAGCTGCCACTGCGGGTAGCCGTGCGCCTCGCGCGGGCGGGACAGCAACGCGAGCGCGGCGGCGGCCAGCGGCCACAGCCACGACCAGCGGGGTGCGCCGAAGCGCGAAGGGCGGAGCATGCCGGTCGCGCGTATATCCCGGACCTCTCCGGATCCCGCGTCACGACATTGCAACAGATCTCGACCGTGGGCCGTTTTCGAAATCGTCACCAGGCGGTCATCGGCGCGGTGATACAAGCCCGTCCTCAGCCATGCGGGCACCGTCAGTCGCCATCGCCGCGGGTGCGCTCGCCAGCCTTGCCGCGGGCTGCTCCAACACGCGCCCGCCGGCCGAGTGGGCGTACATCTCGCCCGCGATCTTCCAGCCGACGTGCGCGACCCAGAGCTGCCACAGCCGCGCGGCGGCCGTGGCGGGGCTGGATTTTTCGGATCCGGACCGCGGCTACGAGAGCCTGACCGCGCTCTGGGTCTGGGTCCCGAATCCGACGGCCATGGATCTGAGCACGCTGAGCTGCGGAACCGCGGGCGGACAGCCCGTCTGCGAGCAGCGGCTGCGGCCGCTCGTGACGCCTTACGATCCCAATGAGTCCCGCCTGGTGAACATGCTGCGCGCGCGGGGCGCCAGCCGCATGCCGCCCGACCGACCCCTGCCCGAGGGAGACATCGAAGTGGTCGAACAGTGGATCCTGAACGGGGCCACGCGCCATCCGGGCGGGCCGCCCGCGAGC
Source organism: uncultured Myxococcales bacterium (assembly GCA_964589215.1). Classification (GTDB taxonomy): domain Bacteria; phylum Myxococcota_A; class Polyangia; order Fen-1088; family Fen-1088; genus JADGRB01. Next base: position 9,058 of record CAZPUH010000011.1, read on the forward strand.
GTGGCGCAGCCCGACGCCGGATCGCGGGACGGTGCTGCGCACGATGCGGCTGCTCGCGACGGAGCGGTTCGCGACGGGCGACCTTCCGGCGACGGCAGCGGGAGTGACGGCAGACCGGCTGACGGCAGCGTCCATCCCGCGGACGGGGCGTCGCGCTCATGAGCCTACGGCCCTGGCTGTGGCCTGCGTTCGGCGCGTCGCTGGTGGTCGGTTGCGGGGGGCACCCGGCGGTCCCCGATCAGCCGACCTGGGCGGACGTCCAACCGATCCTGCGCGGTAATTGCGCCGGCTGCCACGGCTCGACGGCCGCGCAGACCGGGCTCGGCTACAGGTTGGACTTTTACGACATGCTGCCTGCCGACTGCGGCGATGCCGCCGTGGCGATTCCGGGAGGCTCCGCGCTGGCGGCCGCGTTCGCGCCGAAAATTGCCGACGACATCACGCCGCCGGCGGGCGGGCGAGAACGCATGCCACCTTTACCGGCGGCGTCGCTCGACGGTTGGGAACGGGACACGCTGTTGCGCTGGACAAAGCAGCCGCTGAAGGGGCCGACGCCCGCGGGCAACCGGCCGCCGACGATTCAGGTGTTCGGTTTGCCCGCCCAGGTGAACAACGAGCTGACGTTCACCGCGCTCGTGACCGATCCCGACGGCGACGAGGCTGTCGGCGTCATCGACGTGGGTGGGGTCAAGGTCGTGATGGATCGGTCCGGCTCGTTCAAAGCCGACGTCAGCATGGCCGGCGCGCCAGCCGGCAGGTACCCGGTGAACGTGGTCACCTGCGACGGCTGGACGAGCAACGCGTACAGTCTGGGCTGGGTCGACGTCAAGCACTGACCCAGTCCGCCGCCCGGTTCACTGCACGCCGCAGATGCTCGACGGACAGGAGAGCGTCGTGTCGGACGCCATGTCGAAGTCGCACGTGAACAGGTTGTTCGCGATGCCGATCGGCGACGACGTCGCAAAGAACGCGCTGTAGATCCCGATTCCGGTCCCCCCATTCGCCGCGATGTACTGCGGTCGGCAGACACCCGGCAGCGTCGTCGGGTCTTGCTCGGAGCACACGCCGGCGGTGATGCCCCCGCAGAGGCAGGGGATCGGGTCGTCGCCGTTCGCGCAGCTATGGCCCATCCCGTTGCCCGTTCGAATGCAGGCCACAAGGGCAACGCAAGCGTCTCGCTGCGCGCCGGTAAACCCGTCGCAACCGTTGCTGACGCCGTCGGTGGACGTGTTGAAGCACGTGCCGTCGGCGGTCGCCAGGGTCTCACAGGTGGTGCAGTCCGACGGCGATCCGCCAGCGGCGCCGCCCTGGCCGCCCATCGCGATGCCGCCGCCCGAACCGCCCTCTGCCGCGCCGCCGGCCCCTGCGACGCCGCCGGTCCCCGCCGCGCCGCCCGCTCCAGAAGCGGCGCCCGTTCCGCCCCCGACGCCCTGATTGCCGGTCTGCACACCGCAGACGTTGGACGGGCAGGAAAGGCCCGGATCAGCCGCCATGTCGACGTCGCAGATGAACAGGTTGTTCGCGATGCCGACCGGCGACGTCGTCCCAAAGAACGCGCCGAAGAGCCCGGTTCCGGTTCCCCCGTTCGCCGCGATGTACTGCGGTCGGCAGACGCCCGGCAGCGTCGTCGGGCCTGACCCGGCGCACGCGGTGATGGTGAGCGCGCCGCAGAGGCAGGGTCTTGGGTCATCGCCGCTGGCGCAGGTGTGGCCCGTCCCGTTGCCCGTTCGAATGCAGGTCATGAGGGCGATGCAAGCGTCCCGCTGTGCTCCGAAGAACCCGTCGCAACCGTTGGTGACGCCGTCGACGGACGTGTTGAAGCACGTGCCGTCGGCGGTCGCCAGGGTCTCGCAGGTGGTGCAGTCCGGCGGTGGTCCGCCACCGGGTCCGCCGTGACCGCCCGTCGCGACGTTGCCGCCCGAACCGCCGCCCGCCATCCCACCGGCCCCCGCGACGCCGCCGGCGCCCGTCGAGCCGCCTGTCCCCGAAGAGCCGGACGTGCCACCCGAGCCCGCGTGATTGCCGGTCTGCACACCGCAGATGCTGGACGGGCAGGAGAGGGTCGAGTCAAACGCCATGTCGATGTCGCAGCTGAACAGGTTGTTCGCGATACCGGCCGGCGAATCTATCGCGAAGAAGTCGCTGAACACGGTGCCCCCGAAGCTACTCGCGGCCAGGTACTGCGCGCGACAGACGCCTGGCAGCGTGGTGGGGTCAGCCCGACCGCAGTCCGACGCAATGAGATTCCCGCATAGGCACGGGGTCGGGTCGTCGAGGTCCGCGCAGGTTTGCCCCGAACCGTTGCCGGTTCGGATGCACCTGAGAAGCGCGTAGCACGCATCGCGCTTCGCGCCCGAGAATCCGTCACACCCGACGACGATGCCGTCGACGGACGTGTTGAAGCAGGTTCCGTCCGCGGTCGCGTTGGCCTCGCAAGCGACGCAGGCCTGAGAGTCCAGCTGCGTTCCGCCGGAGCCGGATGCGCCCGCCGAACCGCCCGAGTCGGAGCCGCAGATGACGTCGATCTGGACCGCAACGGAGCAGGGTGAGCTGCCGTGGTTGTCGCTCACCGTCACCGTGATGGTGTGCGTGCCAGAGGTGGTGCAGTGGTACTGCGTCGTCGCGGCCGTCGGGGACGTGAAGTTGGCTGCTGGCGACCAGGCGAAGGTGATGGTGTCGGGCGGCGTGCTCCGGTCAGCTGCCGTCGCGCCCATGTCGATCGTCCCGCCGACCGAGGTCTGTAGCGGCGAAGCGACCCACGAGGTCAGGTACGGGCAGGCGTTGCCCTCGACGGCAGTGGCGTTGACGATGACCGCGCCGCCGGGATCAGGGCTGGCCGGAGCTGCGCAGATCAGCGTGACCGCGACCCGGGTCGTGGCGCCCGCCGCGACGTCGAACGGCAGGCTCACGCCGTGGCACGAGACGCCGGCGCTCGTGGTCGCGTTCAGCGCGACGGTGTCCCCGGTACTGGCCGGGAAGAAGGTGGAAAACGAGGCGGTCGAGTCCTGATCGGAGGTGTAGATTTCACCGGTGACGTCGGGGATGCCGCTCGGCGCGCCGGCCTTGATGTCGTAAGTGACGTGGCTGATCAGCGCGCCGCTCTGGAGCGTGAAGGCCAGAGAGATCGTGCCCGTGCTGGTGCGGCCGCTGCTCGTTTTCGAGCAGTTGACGGCGACGCCTCCCACACTGACCGCCATCGCCATCGCCGCGATCCTGACCGCCGAAAGTTGCTTCATCACGCCGTCCTCCTGGATGCCTGGATTGCGCTTGAACGGCGACCGGCACCTACCCTTGAAAAGAAAAGGGCGCGTCCGATGTCCGGACGCGCCCTTTGGTGCAACTCGCCGGCGGGGTGTCCCGCCGGTTCCGTTCAGATCAGCTGCTTACTGAATGCCGCAGACGGACGGCGTGCAGGACGGGGAGTCCTGGACCATGTCGATATCGCAGGTGAACAGGTTGTTCGCGATGCCGACCGGCGAGCCCGCCGCGAAGAACGCGCCGAACAGGCCAGTGCCCGTTCCGCCGTTCGCCGCGATGTACTGCGCCCGGCAGACGCCCGGAAGCGTCGTCGGATCAGACTGGCCGCAAGCCGCCGAGGCGAGGGTGCCGCAGAGGCAAGGCGTCGCGTCGTCGCCGCTGGCGCAGGTGTGACCCGAGCCGTTGCCGGTCCGGATGCAGTTGAGCAGGGCGTAGCAAGCGTCCTTCTGCGCGGCGGGGAAGCCGTCGCAACCATTGGTGGTGCCGTCGAACGACGTGTTGAAGCAGACGCCGTCGTTCGTCGCGTTGGTCTCGCAGGTGGTGCAGGCCGCCGACTGAGCGCCCTGGCCGCCCTGACCCATCGAACCAGCAACGCCCTGACCGGCCGAGCCGCCCGTCGCCGAGCTGCCGGCCGCGCCGGCCGTGCCGCCGGTGCCCGGGGAGGCGCGGCCCGCCGTGCCGCCCGTGGCCGCGCTGCCGGCCGCGCCGGCCGTGCCGCTCGCGCCCGCCGCGGAGCCCGCCGTGCCGCCCGAACCCGTGGTGGGAACGATCGTCTGGCAGGAGCTGTCGCAGGTCGTGCCGTTCGGCGGATCGCACTGCTCACCAGCCTCGACGACGCCGTTACCGCAGTTCGCAACGTTGATGCAGACCACGTCGATGTCGACGTGAGCCGTGCAGGGCGTCGAGCCGTGGTTGTCGCTGACGGTCACCGTGATCGTGTGCGTGCCCGCCGCGGTGCAGTGGTACTGCGTCGTACCAGCCGTCGGGGCCGTGAAGTTGGCGGCCGGCGTCCAGGCGAAGCTGAGGGTGTCGGGCGGCGTGCTCAGGTCAGCCGCGGCCGCAGCCACGTCGATCGTGGCGCCGACCGAAGTCTGCAGCGGCGAAGCAACGTACGAGGTCAGGTACGGGCAGGCATTGCCCTCGACGACCGTGCTGTTGACGATGACCGAGCCACCCTCGGTGGGGTTGGTCGCGGCGCCGCAGACCAGCGTCACGCTGACGCGAGCCACGCCGCCCGAGGTAACGTCGAACGCCGTGCTGACGCCGTGGCAGGTGACGCCCGTGGTGGTCGTCGCGTCCAGGGTGACGGTGTCCCCGGTGCTGACCGGGAAGCTGTGCTCGACCGACGCCGTCGCGTTCGGATCAGCGGTGTTGATGTGGCCCGTGACGTCGGGGATGCCGGCCGGGGCGCCCGCCTTGATGTCGTAAGCCACGTCATTGATTTTCGCGCCGCTCGGCAGCGTGAAGGCGAGAGAGACCTTGCCCGTGGTCCCGGCATTGCTGTTCCCCTTGGAACAGTTGATGGCGATGCCGCCACCGCTGAGTGCGACCGCCAGTGCGGCGACCCTGACCGTTGAAGATCGAATCATAACGCTGTCCTCCTCGATGAATTCGCGGATGTCGGATTGAACTGCGGAACGCCCACGCATTCGGGCGTCCACTCGCCCACCGGGGAGCAACATCCGGGCCGTCCCCAAGAACGAACCGAAATCGCGCAAGTACCCTGGATCGCGGCCTCGGCGTCCGTCACACGATCGACGCAATCGACCGTGCTCACCGAAAATCGGAATTCGTCCCCGGTTTTCGAATCATCGACCACGAACATCTCTTACGAGAATGTTGGCCCACCACACACGCAACTGATGCTCTGTTGCGGCCGCGGGTCGACTCCCCGAAAACGCGAGGGTCTCACTGATATTCGAACACAGAACGAAGGATTTGGCGGCGACGCAAACTGAGCCGGACCGCTGATTTCCGCGCAATATCACGCGGCTAGAGGCGCGCTCCCGCCTCCTGCTCTGGTTGGCCCAGGTCTTGTTACACCGGCCGCCGGGTTAATCGGCCCACGTGGTCCTTTTTTCGCCCAACGAATGGAAACGTCCAAAGGGAGCTCGACATGAGAACTTCGCTCACAGGTTCACTATTCCTGCTCGTCGGAGCGGGAGCTGCCGCCGTCGCGGCGGCAGGCAACGACGTCAACGGGAACAACCTTCATCTGAACGGCTCGGACACGCTCTTCGAGGTGACCAAAGAAGTCCTCTCGCTGTGCCCCGGCGCCAGCAGCCGTGGGATCGTGTACGACGGCGGCGGCTCGGGCGTCGGCATCGTCCAGCAGCAGGCCAACAACCAGCGCCTGTCTCCGGGCTCGCGCGCCATGAAGAACACCGAGTACTGCACGACCGGCACGGCCACCAACAACGGCGCCCCGGTTTCCACCGCGGCCAACAGCGAGGCCCTGCTGCTCGGCATCGACGGTCTGTCGATCGTCACGAACAAGGACGTCAGCTGCTCGTCGACGAACGGCGCGGCCAACGGCCTCGGCAAGTCGTCGTTCCCGGTCAGCGGCAACCCGGACTACACGGTGTCGAGCTCGTTCGACGTGCTCAACCTGCTGTACTTCGGCCTTCACAACGGCTCGGGCGGCAGCACTGCCAACAGCTACGCCTGTGGCAGCGTGCAGCGCCGCGCGCTGGTTTCCGCCTGGACGAACCTGTTCCGGACCGACTGCTCGACGGGTGACACCGTCTGCGCCGCCGGCCTCACGCACGCCTGGCGCCGCGCCGACGTGTCGGGAACCGCCGATGCGTTCGTCGGCATCCTGAACCCGCCCGGCCGCGCCCTGGGCACCATCAGCACGGTTCCCGCCGCGGGCCGCTCGCGCAAGACCGAGCCGTTCTGCAACTCGCACGACGCCAACAACGGAACCGTCAGCTACCTGGACGAGGGCGCGCCGGGATCGTTCTCCGGCCTGACCTACTGGAGCGGCGGCGACATGCAGGACGAGGACCCGATCCGCGTCAACAGCAACGCGAACACCGCCACCTCCACGTCGGGCGACACCGTCAGCCGTGGCCAGCAGGCCGGCAAGAACTTTGCGGGCACGCTGGGCTTGGTGCTGCCGATCCTGCCGCCGGACGCGCCCGGCATCGCTGTGTCCGACGCCTACCCGGCCGCGAACTGCTCGACGTTCTGCGACCTGGTTGCGCCGATCAAGTCGAACCAGATCCCCGCGGGCTTCCTCTGCCCCGACGGCACCACGCCGACTCTCGGCAAGTGCTATCAGCCGATCATCTCGCAGGCGAACCCGGATCCGCGCTGCATCGCCACCAACTCGACCCGCTGCTTCGGGGTGACGGGCAATCCCGATGGTCGCGCGTACAACCTGGCCACCATCGTTCTGGCTTCGCAGCTCCCGACCGCCAACCAGGCGACGGGCGCCACCTACCAGTACGCGCTGGACGCCAACAAGCGCATCATGAGCGGGTCGTTCTACCGCATCCACATGCGCAAGCCGGCTCCGAACGCGGCGCCCGACGCCAGCCTGGGCCAGACCGGCATCTGCCAGCAGCCGGACGCCACGCAGCAGATCGGCTGCCTCGTCGACGCCGACCGTTGCTCGGTCGGTTTCGCCGGTCGCGAAGCGGCACAGGATTTCCCGGGCGTCGGCTCGCCGGCCAACCCGCCGGCGGATCCGCTGAAGGCTCTGGCGGTCGACGCGCCGGGCGGTGCCCTGACCCCGCCGTTCACGCCGGGCACGAACCCCGACCTGGCCCTGCAGAACCTGCTGGCCGCGCCGGGCACGACGCCGTTCTATCCGCTGGCCCGCCGTCTGTACCTGCACACGATGTTCGGCTTCGGCGATGCGCAGCTCTTCGCGACCAACCCGCCGAACGCGGACGCGGCCAGCGGCGAGCGTGAGCTGGTGAAGTGCTTCAACAACGCGTCGATCACCACCGTTGCCATCAGCGACAACGGCTACGTTCCGCACACCACGTCGGGTGGCGGCATCGAGTGCCTCGACTATCCGGAAGAGTCGGCGTCGACGGCGCAGCCGCCGGTCAACGCGCAGGGTCCTGGCAACGTCGCGCTGCCGGGTTGCGGCCTGGGCGGCTCGGGCCACAACGCCTGCACCGACCCGGTCACGGCGCCGTAGTCATCGCCTGATCGGGTGCCCTCCGCAGTGGAGGGCCACGAGGCACCTCTCGCGCCCGGCGGGAGGTGCCTTTTCTTTTTGGGGGATACCCGTCAGGCGGCAAGCGCAACGCCGGACGCGCGGTCGGTCAGCCGGACCAGGGCCCAGAAGACCACGATCGGAAGCGCGTACAGCATCGCGGGCGTCGTCATGGCCTCGTAGATCGTCTGGATCAGCGGGCCGCGCCCGAAGCCGAGGACGGCACCCAGGCCAAACCGGAGCGCGCCGACCGCCGCCAGGAAGCCGGTCAGCAGCGTCATGGTCGCCAGCCCGGCGCTGGCCACGACGGCGGCCCGGCGGCGACTGCGCCAGCGGAACGCGAGCAGCAGGGCGACGAACGTCGCCAGCGGCCGGTACGAGAAGGATCTGACGTCGACGCGCATCCGGGCCTCCTGCCCGAATACGCGATCCCGAGCGCGGAGCACGGCCATGCGCTCACGGTCGGGCCCATCGACGACGGCCCAAGGTTCGAACCGGAGCTGGACGGTTCCGCCGGGCTCGGCCGCCCACAGGAACGCGTTGGCCGCGCCTCCGAAGGCTGCCTTGTATCCGGGCGCCAGCAGCGGGTAGGCCGCGCGCAGGGCGGCGAAGATGACCAGAAACCGCGCGACGAACCAGAGAGTGGAGCGGCGTTCGGAGATCGCCGCCCGCAAGCTCAAGTGGGCCTCGTTCGCGTCCGCTCCGTGTACAACCAGAAATACGCGACGGCGACCAGCACGATCGCAGCCGGCCACGCCTCGAGGTGAATGAAATCGAAAGAGGACGGCCTGTAGATCCCGACGTAGTAGAGCGAGCAGATCCGCAGAATATTGATCGCGAAGATCACACCGGTCGCGATGGCGGCCGCGGCTGCCTTCGTCTTCCAGCGCCCGGGCCACGCCAGGATCGCCGAGACGAGCAGGATGGTGACGTCCATCGCGTCACACGTCTTCACGATCTGCAGCGCGAAGCGCCCCCGGATCACGCGGTGGGCGACGGTGATCGTCGGATCGAAGACGCGCAGGACCCCGGCTGCCAGGCGGGCGTAAAGCGCCAGATACTGATCGACGGCGGCCCGCGTGCGATCGGCGTACGGGAAGTAGTAGATCGCCAAGAGCGCGATCGCCAGACCACCGAAGCGGACCGCGAAGCGCGCCCCGGCCCCGAATCGCGCGCCGCGCGCGCCGGCTTTAGGACCGTCCTCCATGAGGGCTCGGCGGCGAGAGAACAGCCGGCCGCGCGCGCAGGCAGCTGTCGATGCGCCTGGTCGTCTCCGTCATGTCGACGCCCGGCAGGCGGACCTTCAATTCGGCGGGCGTCCTGAACAGACGTGAGAGGTCCATGCGGCCGTCGGCGGCGGCGCCGGCGGCGATGCGGGTCACCTTCCCCTCGAGCGCCGAGATCGGGACGCCGCGACCGGTCGCGGCCGGCCAGATGTGGGAGTCGCTGCTGGTGCCGCGGTTGTCGCCGAGCACGAAGATCTCCCCGGGCTTGACGACATACGGCGGGAAGTCGGTGTCCAGCGGCTTTCGGACGGCGAGATAGGTCCGGTCACCCAGGGACTCGACCGTCAACCGGCCGCCGACGTTGTGCTTGGCCAGCAGGCTGACGAAGGGGCCGGCGTCGCAGGCCGGCACCATCCAGGCGTTCACGTACACGTCGCCCTGATGCATGGCGATCGTGTCGCCCGGGATGCCGATGACCCGCTTGACGACCATCTGCGGCCCATCGGCCATCTCGGTGGCGCGGAACACGACCAGATCACCGCGCGCGGGAGGCTTTTGCCAGAGCCGCACGCTGGAGAAGGGAACCTTGAAACCGTATGCCATTCGGTTGACCAGAACCGTGTCGTTCGGGACCAGCGTCGGGAGCATGGACGGCCCGTGCACGCTGAAGGCCTCCGCGACGGACGCGCGCAGGATGAACGCCGCAAGCGCCGCCACCGCGAGCTGGGCGATCAGCCTTCGCGAAACTGGAACCGCCGCGGCGGTGGAGGCGAGGACGTCGGGGCCCCGGAACCGCCGGTACCAGTAGCGGCTCACCTCCGCCAGGACCATGAACACGACCAGCCCGAAGGCCAGCGGATGCCAGCTGGCGAATCCGGCGATCGCTCCGCCCACGCCGCCGGAGGCGGTCTCCAGTCGCGAGGGGGGGACGAACTGAACGACCGCGAGCGAAATCAGGGCCAGCAGAAGCGCCGACCCCAGCGCGCCTGCCGTGCGGCGCGCCGCGCTGTTGCCGCGCAGCGGTGGGCGAACGTCGGAGGTGCTCATCGTTTCACATCTTCCCTCTGAGGTCGCACTCGTTGTACAGCGGCTGCCGCTTGGTCGGGTCGCGCTCGATCTGATCGAGGTAGAGAAAGACGGCCAAGGCCGCGTTCATCGCGCCCCGGGCTGCCCATTTCTGTCCGTCGTCGTAACTCGCGTCACCAGTCTTCTTGAGCTGGCGGTCCGTCGTCACGAACCCATCCGGGCAGTAGGGGATCACGTTGCCGCCGGCTCCGCCGACGGCATTCGCGCCGAGGAGGCGGTCAGCAGCCGCCAGGTCCGCCGCCGTGGTGGGCTTCTTGACGCAGATCGGGAACCAGTTGTCCGACGTCAGGCCCGTGTGCAGCTGGCCATGCTGATCCATCACCGGGCTCGCGCCGTACCAGTCGGTGGCGGTGTCGCCGCCGTCCCAGTACTTGGCCTCGGCCGCTCCCCAGTACTCGTAGACGTAGTTCAAGCGAAGACTGTCGATGGTGGTGGCCGCCTGCCAATTGTCCGTAGTGAGGACCCGAACGATGGGTCGATTGTTGAGATTGCACAATCGCAGCCACATCTCGGCATCGCCGTTGCTGTCGATGAGGCCGAACTTCGACTTGCTCCAGGCAAAGCTGCCGTGTTGTACGAGGTCACTCACGAGGGGACTGACGTCCTGGCTCGCCAGCGCGATCTGCTGGCACACCACGAGGCCGAGGCGGAGCATGTCCGGCGTGCCGGCGACGGCGGCGTTGGTCCTGAGCACGTTGAACACCGGGCTCTGTCCAACCTGGATCAGCACCTCGTTCGGCAACGACTTGCTGGTCCCCCCGAGCGCCATGAACGCCATGTAACGGGCGGCCACGTCGTCGACGGTGACGCCGCCCCCGATCGCTTGCAGATAGGGCGAGAACGCAGCTGCGCGGTTGTCGCCCGGGCTGGTGACTGGCCCGAACAGGCCGTCGCGGAAGTTCGCGACCCGGGCGGCCCCGCCCGTGAAGATGCTGATCTCGTCGGCGAGAAGCCCCTTCGAATCGGCCTGCTCGCCGTGGCAGTTGACGCAGATGCTGGTGAACACGGCCGCCCCGGCCGACTCCACGTACACCGGGGCTTGCGGATCGGGCGGCTTGACGTCCATCCAGGCCGGTCGAGCGGCCCCCATGAAGTCCTGAGCTTTCTTGTCGGCCGAAAAGTCGCAAGTGGGCTTCACGTCCCACAGGCCGAAGGGGACCGGCCTGGTGAGCTCCGCCCGCGTGGCGTCGTCCAGCTTCAGCGTTTGCAGCAGAGCCATGATGTCCGTCACGATGGGGGCGTCCATGGCCTTGCCGTTTGCCGTCAGGTTCTGCACCGCGGACGGAATGTCCGGGTGATTCAAGAAGGTCGGCCAGTCGGCCCTGCGCGGGAACCAGGCGCCCGGCGGGTCGGTGTCGTCGAAGTTGACCCAATGCGGGCTCACCGGGACGCCAATGTCCCTCATGAGCAGCGCCTTGGGGTTGTTCGGATCGGGGATTGGTCTCGTGTCCTCCGAGACGGGCAGACCGCGGTCCACCTCGTCCTGGATGACGGGGTCGACGATGTCCGCCGTGTAGGTGGACGGGCAGAAGCCGTAGCGGTACCCCGCGTGGTACTGGGCGACGCGTCCGGCGGCTGCGCCGACGGCCGAGGCGTAGTCGGGATCGCCCGGCTGCACCTCGACATACGGCTGTGGGTCGGTGTCGACGTCGTCGTGCGTTTCGAAGTCGTTCGTGTATTGGGCCTTGGACGGATCCTTGCGCTTCGAGGGGATGCCGACCATCCAGTCGCCCAGGATCCCCGCGGCGCGGCAGTCGTAACCGGGGCTGTCGAGCGGCATGTGCGGGAACGGCACGTAGTCGTCGAAGTAGTCGAAAGGCGTGTCGACATTGCGGTAGACGAGGCTGCGCCACGGCGCCAGTACGTACTTCGGGGCTGGCCCCCCGGACTGGCATTCGCCGCCCGTCGCGACCGCGTCGGGACAGAAGAACTTCACCGTCGCGTAGTCGGAAGGCAGATCGTACAGAGACGGCGTCAGGTAGGGGATCTCGACGTCGCGGTTGACGCCGCGCTTGCGGATGGGACTGGTTCGGTCCAGCGGGAACTGGAAAATGCCGCCGTCGGCGCTGGGAAGGAAGTTGAGCATGTTCTTCAGCGCCGGCTGCTTCGTCGTCGGGAAGCCGCGCGGGTTGTGGCAGTGGGCGCAGTTCCCCAGCATGTAGGCCTGGGCGGTGAGCTCGGCGGCGTTTCGCGGCGTCCGCGTCCCCTGCGACTTGTCGAGCGGCAGCACGTCGTCGGGCGAGGTCATTCCCTTGATCAACCCGTAATCGATGAAGCGCTGCAGCTGGGTCAGCTCGTCGCCCATGGCCGGCTCGATGACACCCGCCGTCCCCTGCGGGCGGCGGGCGATCTCGAGCGGCATGAACCCCAGCACGAAGCTGGCGCTGGCGCTGCCCATGTGGCATTGCACGCAGCGCTCGGCGCCTGGCAGCGCGTAGTGCCGCAGCAGCCCCGCGCGCGTGAGCGCCTGTTCCAGGTCGTCCGGTTTGCTGTCGATGATCGGCTGCGCTTTTTGTTCGTCGGTGATGTAGGTCTTGACGCGGTCCGCGAACGGCTTGCCGTTGTTCAGTGGGTCCGCCATGAGGACCGCCTGAGATTCGTCGTCGTTCCAGACGTAGGTCCCGTAGAGCGCGTTCTGTTGCACGGTGCCGTCCGGCCGCACGGTGTCGGGCCGCGAGACGATCACGCGCGTCTCGATCTTGCGGAAGGTCTGGTTCCCGTTGAGGTCGACCACCGGCTTCAGGAACGTCTTGTAGAACCGCGTGTTGGCGGGAATGGTGAACGTCTGCGTCGTCTTGTCGAACGTGATCGCCTGTCCGCGCGGAACCCGAACGAAGCGCATCTTGCCGGCGTTGTCCGTCCACAACGGATACGCGGGCGCGAATGAGATCACCCTGTTCTTGGCCAGCTCGGCGCTGTCCAGCGTGAACAGATCCGTCTGGTCCAGCGTCGACGGCAATGAATCGGCCTGCGCGAAGTACGCATCCATCCGATCCATGTCGGTCGTCGCGACGCCGACCATTCTCTTTTCGGGCACGCAGGTCCCGATGTTGGTGATCTGGGCGGCGATCGTGTCCGACATCATGTAGCCGGCTGCCGGATTCCCCGCCGTCGGATCGGCCGCGAGCACGAAAGCGTCAGCGGGACTGCCCTGACTGATCCACTGCTGCAGAAGGTCGTAGAGCTGCTTGACCGGGTCGGTGTCCTGCCGCTGGGAAAATGGCATCCCGTTCGGGGAGCCCGCAGGCGGCATGTACTTCCCGGGATCGTCCTGATGAATGGAGCCGTCCAGGATCGCCTGCGTGACCACGTTGCGGAACGACGACGGTGAGACGGTGAAACCGCCCAGGTTGCTCTGAACGTGGCAGGTCCCGCAGACCTTCGAGAAGCGCTCGAACAGGTCGGAGGTGAACATCGTCGCCACCTGCGTCATCGCGGTGGCGGAGATCAGGGTCGAACGCGGCGGCAGCGGCTCGGATGATGCCGCGGGCGTACAGACGAACGCCGTCTGGATCGGGACGACGCCGGCGTCGGTCACTCCGGGGCCGGGGCCAGCGCCACCGCCGCCCGGCGGACCGAATTCGTTCGGGCCCACCGAGCCCGGGCCGCCGGGAGCGCTACAGGAACAGAGGCCCAGAAGAGCGGCGCTGACGAAGAATGATCCGCGAGACTGCCGGAAATGACCCATCGTCCTTCACTCCTGTCGTTTCAGTGCTTCGTCACGGAGACGTCATCGAAACGAGCCTCGACGGTGGTCTTGCCGGCTGGCTTCGTCACGGCCAATCGCACGCTCATCGACTGCGTCCCGGCGGGCACGGACGAAGAGGCCGTCAGCGACTGCCAGCTGCCCACCGTCGCGACCTGGTCGGAGCTGAAGGTGCTGCCGAGGCCCGTGGTGCAGTCGGGCGACGTGTAGAACCAGAGCGCCATTCCGGCGAAGCTTCCGCTCATCTCCTGGGGAAGAAAGACGTGCGCCGACAGATCGTAGGTCGTTCCGGCCACCGCCGAGACGCACTCCGTCGCGGCGACCACGGACGTGATCGATGCGTTGCCGTTGGTCAGCATCAGGTCCAGCGATCCCGAGGTGGCCGACCCGCCCGCATCCGCGGGGTTGTAACTGACGACGGCGCCGTAAGATGCGACCCACGGCGCCGTCGTCCCGTCGAAATGGCTGACGCTCGGCGCCGGCGCGCCGCCGCCGCTCCCGCCCGTCCCGGAACCACCAGCCGCTCCCGTCGACCCGCCATGGCCGGCGACGGCTGACCCGCCACCCGAGCCGACGACGCCGCCGGTCCCCATGGTCCCACCGGTTCCCGTGAGTCCGCCTTTTCCGCCGGTCCCGACTGTCCCGCCCGATCCCGTGGTCCCCCCGGTGGACGGCGCCCCTCCGGTGCCGGTCGATCCTCCCGTCGCGGCGGAGGAGCCGGCGTTGCAGGTGCTGTCGTCGGTGCCGGGCGCAGGGTCGACGCCCAGACACTCCTTCGAGCAGCAGGATTCGTAGCAACCGGAATAAGCAAACGTCGCCGCGCCCGACGCCAAGCAAACGGCGCTGAAGCCGGCCGTGATCGCTGGATTGGAGGTGGTTTCGTACCCATTGATCATTTCGGAGGCGCAAGCGCCCATCGGAACGAACGACACCGACGAACACGTCGTGTGGTCCACACCAACGCCGCAAAAGCATTGTTCGAAATTGTCCGTGCCTGGCGGGCCTGCACATTTCGTTCGCACGATGCAGTCGAGAACCGCCTGGCAGAGCCCGCTCTTTGCCGTTCCCGGGTGATCGCCGGCCGTCGTCACGGGCATCCAGAGATTGTCACCGCCGCATTCTTGTCGATACTCGGGCGGCGTCGCCGGAACGGGCTCGTTCAGAAAGCACAGGTCGTAGGCGATCGTCGTGCTGTCGTCCATGCCCTGCGGATTCGTGCAGCGGCGCTGGACGCAGGCGCGACAGGCGTCGACCTGCGTCGCTCCGCCGTTCGCAGCGCCGCCAGCTCCGCTGACGACGGCGCCACCCGCCCCGCCCGTCGCGCCCGCGCCGAGCACGCCGCCGGCACCGCCGGCGCTGCGTCCCGCGGTGCCGCCGACGCCCCCATGCCCCGCGTTACCGCCCTTTCCACCGGCGGCGCCGCCGTTGCGCGCGCCGTCGGGCGCGGAGCCGTCGCGCAAAACGACCGCCGGACCGCCGCCGACAGGCGCGCTGATCTGATTGCTGTCCGAATCACACGAGGCAGCAGAACACGCGATCACGAGCGCCGTCGTGGCCAGCGCAATCGACCGGGCCGGCGAGGCCTTCATCTCGATGCGCCTGCGGGAGACGTCGGAACGCATGAATGCGCGCGGTCTATAACACGGGCTCCTCCGCGGACCAGTCTCCGGTTTTTGGAAATGACCGGCGAATTCGGGGGCGGACGCGAAGTTGCTGGCCCATGGCGATTCAGTTGCGAAAACGTCACAGAGCTCGGTTGCGTCCCTACCTATAAGGGGCGTCCCGCCATGTTGCTGGACCGTCTGCGTCGTACGAGCTCTCCCCGGTTGTTTCTCGGGCTTGTCATCGTGGTTGGTATGTCGCTGGGTGGCGTTGCGCCCCGGAAGACGGCTGCGCAGGCGATGTCCGACCGGGCGTTGAACACCAACGATTGGTCCGCGGTCCTGCGCGACGCGCAGACCGCCGAAGCAGCTGGACGCCTGGACGAGGCGGCCCGCTTGTTTGCGCGCGTCCGCAAGCTGGTGCCGGAGAACATCCTCGGTCTGCGGGGCGCGTGCGACGTCGCGCTCAGCATGCAGCGCGCCGGCCAGCTGACTTCCAGCCGCGAGCCCTGCCACCGCGCGTTTTTGTTCGGCGCCAAGCCCGAAGACATGTATCGCGAGGTGGCGTCCGTGATGCACGAACCGACGGCGCCTTCGCTGGACACGACGGTGCTGATGGCGTTCGCCGCCGACGCGGCCGTTCACCGGGGCGGCGGAGAGCCCTGGGGTTACCTGGCGCGTTGCGAGATGGGCCGGCGCCTGGGACTGGCCGACGTGCTCGAAGGCTGCCTCGCGGATCTGCAACGAATCGCCCCAAACGCACCGGAGACAAAGCAAATGCTCGCGACCGCAACCCCGCACCCTTCCCTCTGGACCTGGGCGTTGCGCTTGCTGCTGCTCCTCGCCCCGCTGGCAACGGCCGCGCATTTCTTGTTGCTTCGTTCACGGCGGCGCGCGCGCCCGCTGGTGACCGGCAAGACGGCCACCGCGTTCTTCGTGCTGGCGGCCGTCTGCGCGACGGCGGGCGCGGCGCGAGGCGCGCTGGTCGAGAAGAACGGCCACCCGGAGATGGAGAACGACCAGATCAGCATCTTCCCGATCGACGACAAGAGCCCCGAGGCGAGCGTCCCGCCCGTCGCGCAGCAGAATGAAAAGCCGCTGCAGTTCGGCTACTTCCTGCAGGACCTCGCCGCCAAGGTCGAACGCGCGAAGAAGAACAACGACGTCCCGGCGCAGATTCGCTACTACCGCGCGATCGCGAAGGCAGCGCCCAACAGCCCTTACGGGCCGCGCAAGCTGTGCGACGTGCTCCAGGAATCCGGGGACATCGACGGGGCGATCGTCGCCTGCCGGACAGCGACCGTGATCGAGGGAACCACCGTCGGGGACTTCCGCCATCTGATCGACGTGATCATGTCGAAGCCCGGCAAGATCGCGCCGGACCTCCAGAAGGAGGCGTATGACGCCGTCGAGCACATCGAGAAGGAAGCGCAGCTGGGCGCGCTGACCGACGTGATCCGTTGCGACGCAGCCCTTCGGTTCGAGGACTGGGGGACGCTGGCCGTGTGCTCCGAGCGTCTTGCGCAACACGCCCCCAACGACGCCAAGACCGTCTCGTTCCAGTGGGCGCTGGCCGTTCACGAGCACGACAAGCAGAAGGCCGACGCGCTGGTCGATCGCGCGCGCCGCCTGGGAATGGAGCCGGCCGGCATCCAGAAGATGGAGGCCACGAATCGGTCCATCGGCCGCACCGCGCTGGTTCGCCTGCTGTTCGTCCTGGCCGTGATGGGCCTGGCGGTCGGCGTGTGGTGGTTCGGCGGCAAGAAGCTGCTCACCCGCCGCAACGCCGGCGCCTAGGAGGTCGTCGGCCGGTCGCCGGCGCGCCGTGGCATCATCGCCGCACCGCCATGACGCGATTCTGCCGGGTCCAGCTTCGCACCACGGACGTCCCCGCCGCCCGGCTCTTCTACCGCGCGCTTCTCGAAGACGAGGGCGCCGACATCGTGCCGCTGCCCGTCGACGCGATCGCGCGCGGCGCTCGCCCGCACTGGCTCGGTCACCTGGGCGTCGAGGACGCGGAAGCGACGGCGCAGGCTTTCACCGCGCGCGGCGCCACACGCCTGGGCCCCAGCCGGGTCGCCGCGGACGGCGGTACGATCGCAATCCTGCGGGATCCCGGCGGCGCCGTCGTCGCGCTGTCGACGGGCTCCGCGACGCAAGCCCGCGCCGACGTCGTGTGGCAGTCGCTGAACACCGCCGATCTGCCCGGGGTCACCGCGGCATATTGCGCCGTGTTCGGGTGGCAGCTCACCGAGACGCTCGACCTGGGCGCGCTCGGTCGCCAGCAGCAGTTCGCCTGGTCAGCGGGCGGACCCAGCGTCGGCGCGATGGCCGACATCGCCGGACGGGCCGGCGTGCACCCGCACTGGCTGTTTCACTTCCGCGTCGCTGCGCTGGAACCCGCGCTGGCCGCAGTTCGCGCGGCGGGGGGCGTGGCGCTGGACCCGATCACGCTGCCCGGCGGTGCGCGCGTCGCCGTCTGCGACGATCCGCAAGGCGCCGCGTTCGCGCTGCAAGAAGAGACGAGTCGCGCGGTGCGGGGCTGAAGCTCCCCCACACCGCGCGGCCTTCAAACGATTCGAACCTGCTTCAGAAGATGTAGAACGCGGAGAACTGCACGCGCGTGTTCGAGCCCTTGGTCAGGTCCAGGTACTTCTGCCAGAAGTAGGCGTACTCGAGGCCGAAGCGGACGGCCGGGTTCAGGTCGACGAACAGGTTGGCGTCCGCCCAGTACGAGCGGTTCCACAGCTTGCCCGTGTTCGACGGCATCGTGGTCTCGATCTTGTTGATGTCGGGCGAGTACATGTGCGACGCGTTGGCTGACAGCCACAGCCGCTTCGGCGTGGGGAAGTAGTACTGCGCGCCGACGATGTACGACTCCCAGCGGATGGCGTGAAGCACGCCGTCGGGCGTGTAGGCGATCAGCCCGTTGTCCACGTCCTGCGGGTAGGTCGGCGTCGTGCCGTTCACGGCCGGCAACGACGGGAAGCTCGCGCCGCCGGACAGCCCCGTGTAGAGGTCAGCGATCGCCTGGCCGTAGACGAACGACGCGGTCAGCGTCAGCGCGTTGCCGTCGGTCGCGCTCTTGGCGGGGATGATCGGCAGCAAGAGGTCGGCCGAGTAGCCGTACCCGTTGATGCTGACCGTGCTGGTCGGCGACGCGGCGAAGTTCGGAACCCGGAAGTACCGGCCGACCGTCGAGAGGCCGATGGACGCGCCGTCGACGGCCGTTCCCGTGCCGCCCGACGTGTGCAGCGCCTTGAAGTTGTTGAGCGCCAACCGGATGCCGGCCTGCCCGTCGGGCACCGACGAGTTGCGCTGCGGCGGCCGCGAGGCGGCTGCCGCGATCTCGAACGTCACGTCGTTGCCCTTGAAGGCGTGCGACACCCGGAACTGCGGCGACCGCGAGTAGATCTGACCGGGAACGCCCTGGAGCTCGACGGTGTTGGGGTGAAACATCGACTGCCACCCGAAGAGCTGCCAGTACTGCCCGGCCAGCACGTCGATGTAGGGCGTCTCGACGCGCAGCGCGAAGTGCCGCATGCGGAACGCGGGGCTGCTGAAGAACGAACCCTCGGACACGGTCACGCCGCCGGGGCCGCCCGCGACGGGCGTCGGCGAGCCGGCCGGTTGATTGCCGAGGAAGTCGCCCTCGACGATGCCCGAGGTCTTCACCGTCTGGGTCTCGGGCCCCTTCAGCTTGAACCCGAGGCGCGAGTTGCGCGCGCTGAAGATCGTGCGGCCGTGGGCGGCGGCGTAGCTGCCGTCCTTCGCGATGTTCGCGTTCCCGACCAGGTCGTTGAAGCTCTGGGTCGAGTCCCACGAGCCGTCGAACTCGACGAACCCGTAGAACTGCGCGCCGAACTTGGTCGTGACCGGCGACGACGTCGACGGCGCGGGCGGCGGGGTGGCCCCGACCGTCGTCAGCGTCGTGGGAGCCGACGGCGGCGCCGGCATGGCCTGCTCCGCCGCGGGCGGCGGCAGCGGCGGCAACTCGGCGGCCGGCGGCGGCG
>CAZPUH010000012.1:0-4621 GCA_964589215.1 uncultured Myxococcales bacterium
GCGCGGGCGCCGGCTCGGCCGGCAGCGGCGGCGTCGCGATCGGCTCGTCACGCGACGGCGCCGCGGGTGCCAGCGCGCTCTCCAGGCCCAGGTCGACGCCGCTGGCGCTGGCGCGCAGCCGCTGGCCCGTCACCAGCCGAACCGGCTCCGCCAGCCCCGGCCCGGTCACCAGCACCGCGCCTTCGTGCATGGTCACGGTGAGCGCCTGCGCGCCGCGGTCCCAGCCCGCCGCGAACCGCGTCCCGGTCACCTGGATCCGGTAACCTCCGGCCCGAACCTGCCAGCGGGTGTGCGCCCGGTGGATGACCGACACCTCGACGGTGCCGTCGTCGATGGCGACCGTCGCGCCGTCGTTCTCCAGGGCGTCGACGTGCGCGGCGGCCCGCGGCGGCAGCGTGACCGCCGACCCGTCCGAGAAGCTGAGCGCCAGCAGCGCGCGCGGGGGCGCCACGATGGGCGCGCCGACGCGGCCGTGCGCGGTCTCGCCCGCGACGGCGAACGACAGCGGCTGCGGCCGCAGCCACAGGAACGCGGCCAGCGCCGCGCAGGCGCCCGCCCCGGCCAGAGCCCAGGCCCAGGGCGCCACGCGCCGGCGCGCCTGCACCTGCGCCAGGCGCGCTTGCGCCTGCGGAATCAGGTTGCGCCGCTGGGCATCGCCGACGACGGCGCGCCCCACGTCCCGCATCAACGCCTCCAGCTCGACCGACATCTTCTGATCGCCCCCCTTCACGGCTCTTCCTCGCCCCAACGGTTACCTCTCGCCAGACGCTCGCGCAAAGCCGGATGGGTCTTGGCGGCCTCCAGGAATCGCTTCTCGGCACGCGCCAGGCGCCGCTTGACCGTCGCCAGCGAAACGGCGCAAGCCTCCGCCACCTCGGTCAGCTGCATCTCCGACACGAATCGCAGCGAGAACGCCAGCCGCTCGTCGGCCGGAAAGCCGTCGAGCACCGCGTAGGTCGCGCGCACGGCTTCATGCGTCTCACCCTGTGGCCCCGACACGGGGACCTCGGGCACCTCTTCGGGGGCGACGAAACGGATCCACCGCCAGCGCCGCCGCCGCCGGATGCGCCCGCGCGCCGTGAACACCGCCAGCGTCGCGATCCAGCTGCGCAGCGCCGAGGCGTCCTTCAGCTTGTGGACCCCTTCCAGCACCGCCACGAAGACGTCCTGGACCACGTCGGGGATCTCGCTGTCGATGCCCAGCGCGCCGGCGACCAGCCGCTCGACGAGCGGCTCGAACCGTTCGACCAGCACCATGCGGGCCCGCCCGTCGCCCCGTCGCAGCGCCGCGACCAGCGCGGCGTCGTCGGCATAGGGCTCCGGAGTCGGCGCCGCCGGGCGGACCGTCTCGGACGGGGGGGCGGGCGCGCGGAACGCCACGTTTCCCATCTTAACCGGGCCGGGTGTCCTTGTCGCCGCCGGATCCACGGGCCGGCGCGCCCCACGCTGGGTCGGCCGCACGCCCAGCGGGTCGCGGGAGATGCGCGCGGGGCGGTTGTGTCCGGTCAACACGGCCATGATTCGGTCCTGTGCCCCTTGAGTGTCGCGCCGCCGCCGGCACGGTTCACGCGACCCGCCGGGAAGCGGTCCGCATACTATGAAGGCGTGGGGAACCCCATCTTCGCCCGGGCGGCGGGCGTCATCCTGCTGACGCTGGCCGGCTGCGACGTGCGCGTGCGCCCCATCTGGGCTCCCCCGGACAGCGGCTCGACCAGTCTCTATTGCCCGGACGGCGAACAGGACACGGTCGGCGGCTGGGCGGGCCCCCAGGACCCGGCCGGCGACGCGGGCTCGGTCGCGGTAAGCGCGCTGCCGACGACGACCGGCGGCGGGGCCGCGGCACCGGTCACCGTCGACGCAGCCGACGGCAACGCCATCGACCAGTTCAAGACCTACGCCGATCGAAAGAGCGGCGCCGCCGTCATTCACGTGCGCGGCATGATCAGCTTCGCGGGCTTCGGCGACAGCCAGGTGCGTGTCTCTTCGAACACCACCATCGTCGGCATGGACGATCACTCGGGGTTCACGGGGGGCGGGCTGGATCTGGTCGGCAACAGCAACATCATCGTGAAGAACCTGGTGATCGCGCGGGCGGTCGGCACCGACGCGATCAGCATCCAGGGTCCCAGCTCGACGAACATCTGGATCGACCACTGCGATCTGTCCAGCGAGCAGCACCCCGACGGCACGTCCTACGACGGTCTGGTCGACATCACGCACGCGGCCGACGCGATCACGGTTTCGTGGACCGTGTTCCACGATCACCGGGACACGAGCATCGTGGGTCACTCGGACTCGAACGGCAGCGAGGACACGGGGCACCTGCACGTCACGTACGACCACGACGTCTTTCGGAACGTGGACGCCGGCCCGCGAATCCGCTTCGGGACGGTGCACGTCTACAACGTCTTCTTCGATCACGTCACCTTGTACGGGGTCGCCTCGACGATGGGCGCGGCCGTGCTGATCGAGAAGAACTACTTCCAGGCGGTCACGGCGGGCGGCCAGGACCCGAACGACGGCCCCGTGACGACCGACCTCAAGGACTCGCAGCTGCCCGGGTTCGTCTCCCTCACGCAGAACACGCTGGACAGCACGAGCGCCATGTACCACATCACGACCCAGCCGGTGGACTTGACGCCGCCCTACAAATACGCGGCGGACACGGCCCCCACCGCGCGCGCCGTCGTCGAAAGATGCGCGGGCCCCCGCCCTGTTCCCGGCGCGATTTAGTCCGGCGGCCTACGCGCCCTTACCACGAATTTGCCGTCCCGAAAGATGCCGGAAACATGCCGGGCGTAAGCTTCTGTTCAGAGGTCCACATGGCGCGTGTCGAGAATCGCGGTCTGGGGTACCTGGTTCACGACAGCGGCGACAATTCGCTGGACGGCATCTTCCGGCTGATTGGCCTCGGCGAGCGGGACGCGCCGCTGGAGGCGGTGCTGACCGAGATGTGCGTGGACATCGCCGCCATTGCCCACGCCGACGTGGCCAGCGTCTACGTCCGTGAGGAGGGCCCCGACGGCGAGCGCTTCACGATGCGCGGCAACGTGGGGTTTCCCGAGGGCGCCGTGGGGCACGTCCAGCTGGGGCGCGGCGAGGGCATCACCGGCTTCGCCGCCGACCGCCTGCGGCCCGTGTCGGTCGCGGTCGCCGATCGCGACGAGCACTTCAAGTACATCCCGGGCCTGGGTGAAGAGCAGTTCCCGGCGCTGCTGGCGGTCCCCGTTCTGCGGGGCGGCGCCGCGGCCGGCGTGCTGGTCATGCAGCGCCGCGCGGCCATGGCGTTCACGGCCGAAGAGGTCGTGCTGGCGACCGCGCTGGCGGCCGTCGTCAACCACGCGCTGGAACGGAGCGAGGCGCGCGAGCGCGAACGGGCGCAGGAAGCCGACCGGCGGAGCGTCCGACTGATCGGGCGCGCCCTGGTTCCCGGAACGGCGATGGGGCGGGCGGCGCTGCTCCCGACCCTGACGGCGCTGGCCCACGCCGCCGCGCCCACGGGACCGGCCCGGCCGATCGAGGCCAGCGGGCTGGAAGCGCTGTGGAACCGACTGCGGACCGAGCTTCACCGCGGGCTGGCGCAGGCGACGGGCGCCGCCGCGCGCGAGATCTCCTCCCTGGCGCTGATCCTGGACGACGAGCGGTTCCGGGTGCGCCTGGCCGAGGCCTGCGGCGCGCCCGCCCCACTGAAGGCCCTGTCCGAGCTGGCGCGCGCGTATGCGCGGGCGCCGTTCCGCGCGGCGGGCGACGAGGACACGTCGGAGCTGATGGCGGCCCGCGCCGCCGAGATCGAGGACCTGTGCGTGCTGGCGCACGCCGTGACCAGCGGCAGCCGCCCCGTCCGGTCGGGCGCCATGCTGGCCAGCGAACGCATCGGCCTCTTCGCGGCCGCCTACGCGATCTCCGCCGGCGCCTCGGCGTTCGTCGTGGAGAACGACGTCGCGGCCGACGGCGGGCCGGCCGCCCTGGCCCGCAGCGCCGGCCGCCCCCTGGTGTCCGCGGTCCACGGCCTCTTCGGCTGGCTGCGTCCCGAGGACCTGATCGTGGTCGACGCCGACGCCGGCGTGGTCCGCGTGAACCCGCCCGCCATGACCGTCGCCCGCTTCCGCAGCACGCGCTAGCCGCGCGCGATCACAGCGCGTTGCCGATCGCGGTCAGGATGTCGATCTGCTCCTGCGGGATCGTGCCGTCGCCCTTTGGCGAGACGTTCAGGATCATCATGCCGCCGCGGCTCTTGTAGTCCTTGATCTTGCTGATGAGGCTGCTGGCCGACTGGTAAGTCATCCCGTCGGTGTAGTCCCACGTGCTGCCGATCGGCTCGTCGACGAACCAGAAGGTCTTCGGCTCGGAGCCGGGCGACGGCGCCTTTCCGCTCTTCTCGAAGTCGTGGATCATGACGTTGCCACCCGTCGGCGTGGTGTCGTCACCCGGGAAGACACCCCCTTTGCCCGCGATGGCGACCTCCTTCCCCCAGCCGCAAGCGGCGTTGTAGTAGTAGCTGGCGAAGGCCAGCTTGGTGGCGTGGTTGGCGCCGATGCCGTCCCAGTCGAACCAGTGAATGTCGGGCTGGTACTGGTCGGTCAGCTCCTTGGCCCGGGTCAGCCACTCGTTCATGAAGCCC
>CAZPUH010000013.1:0-4496 GCA_964589215.1 uncultured Myxococcales bacterium
CGGGGCGGCACCGCCGGCGGGGGCGCGGCGGGCGCGTGCGGCGTCGCGGGGACGGGCGGCGGGGCGGCCGGCGGCGGTGGCGCTTCAGTCTCGGCCGGCGGTCGAGGGGGAACGGGCAGCGGCGGAAGCAACGCCTGCCAGAGCTTTTCGATCCAGTTCGCGCCCCGGGCGCCGGCGGTCGAGATCCTCGTCGACCGCGCCTCGCCCGAGTTCACCACGGCGACGACCGGCAATTTCTTCGACCTGCGCACGGCGCTGCTGGCCGCGGTCGCGCAGTACCAGTCCGAGATGCGCATCGGATTTGCGGCGTACGTCGGCGACCGCTCGGCCGGGGTCTGCGCGCTGAACTACACGTCGGTGCCCATCGCTTCGCAGAACGCCGCGGCCATTCAAGCCACCTATCAGTCGCTGGGTCCCGTCCAGCCCTTCGGGTCGAAGTCCGAGGTGCCGGCGTCAGCCGCCCTGCCGAACGTCGCGACCGCCTTGCTGGCCGACCCGGGCACGGGCGACAAGTTCATCCTGTTCGCCACCACCGGCAACACGGACTTCTGTGACGACGGAAATGCCGTTTGTCCGACGGACGACGTCGTGGGCCGATTGCAAACCGCCTTCGCGTCCGGGCTTCGCACCGTCGTGGTGGGGCTGCCGACGACGATCCCGCCCGCCGCGTTGCAAAGTTTCGCCAACGCGGGCGCCGGGCAACCCGTGTCGCTGCCGGCCGGAGCCACGACCCCGGCCGACATCTACGGCCAGTGCAGCTCGGCCCCGAGCTGGAACACCGACTGGACAGCCGCGGGCCGAACCGGGACCAGCGCCATCGCCGCCTACGCCTCCGCGGCCGGCGCGGCGCCCCTGTACCGCGCGGGGGGCGCGTCCACGCCGGACCTGCCGTCGGCGGTGAACGCCGCCTTCGCGTCGATGCGGACCTGCCAGTTCGACCTCGCGACGTTCCAGATCGACCCTGCCAAGGTCAGCAACGGACAGGTCTCCATCGACGGCACACCGATGCCGCTGGACCCGACCGACGGGTGGAGCATGCCGAGCCCGACGACGGTCCGGCTGAACGGGCAGACGTGCGCCGCCTGGCGAAGACCGGGCGCCCAGAAGATCGGCTTCGCGTTCCCGTGCGACGCTCTTCAGACGCTCTGACGCGCGTCCTCAGCGGTCCAGCGCCACCGTCAGGCGGCGGGCACGCTTGCACATGCGCGCCGACAGGTCGACGCCGACGGCGTCCAGGCCCATCGCGTTGGCGACCGCCAGAACGGTGCCCCAGCCGCAGAACGGATCGACGATCGTGCGGGTGGGGGTCTCGTCGCGGACGAACCGACACGCGTCCACGCAGGCCAGGACGCCCATCGACTTGGCGCCCGGCTGAAAGCCGCCGTCGGGCAGCACGTCGGGCGTCAGGCGCCGCAGCGACGGCCGCAGGGCCCGCGCGAACCCGAGCAGGTGAGAGTAGCTGGCCCGCCCGTGGGTCAGCGTCCCCGGCGGCTTGCGGCACACGATCTTGTGGAACAGGGCGCGCATGCCGGCGCGCTCCGCCGCGCCCGCGACCATGGCGCCCTTGTCGATCCAGAGGCCGGCGTGGCGCACGTCGCTCTGGAAAAAGATCGCGGCGCCCTCGTCGGGGACGGATTCCAGGACCAGCGTCGCCGCCCCGTCGAACCAGCGGCGCCACTCGTCGAAGCTCAGGGCCGGAAGCTCCGAGACGTCCGGCAGCGACGTGACGACGCTGGCGCCGGGCAGCTTGCCTGCGGCGCGCAGCCACGCGAGCGCGTCACCGTGATGAACCGTCCGCGCCGGCCCGGTCGTGGCGGGGATCGTCACGCGCGGATCAGCGGCGAGGGTGCACGCCGAATCGCCGCAGCAACACCGCCACGGCGACGACCAGCAGCAGCACCGTCAGCACGTTGCTCATCACGCGGCGGGTGCGCGACTGGGGGCGCGCCTCGCCCTTGCCGACCACGCCGTGGGCCACCGAACGAAACCCGCCGCGCAGCGAGCTGAGAGCTCCGCCGCTGGTCTTGGCCGCCCGCCGGCGGCGTCGGGTCCGCGCCACGGGGCCCTTTCTAGCACCAAAGGTCGCAGGCAGGTGGCCCGACCGCGCGCCTCATCCGCGGCGGCGCGGCGTAAGATGCCGGCCATGCCCGAGCCGCAGACCGCGGAGGTGAGAACGCCCGTCGTCGTGGTCGGAGCGGGCCCGGCCGGCCTGGGGACCGCGGCGTGCCTGGCCCGCGCCGGGGTCGAGCACGTGCTGGTCGAGGCGGCCCCCGAGATCGCGGCCAGCTGGCGGCGGCACTACGATCGCCTGCACCTGCACACGCCCAAAGGGATCTCGGCGCTGCCGTTCGTCCCCTACCCGCGCGCGGCGCCCCGTTACCCGTCGCGCGACGACGTCATCGACTATCTCGAACGTTACGTGGCGGCCGCCGGGTTGCGCCCGCGCCTCGGCGAGCCGGTCACGGCCATCGCCGCCGCCGAGCACGACGCCGCCGATCCGGCCGGCGACCGGTGGACCGTGCAGACGGCGCACGCCCGCTACCGATGCCGCCACGTCGTCATCGCCACCGGGCTGGCCCGCGTCCCGCGTCTGCCGGAGTGGCCCGGCCGCGACCAGTACCGGGGCCAGGTCCTTCACAGCGGCGCCTACCGCAACGGCGCCGCCTGGCGCGGCCGCCGCGTCCTGGTGATCGGCATCGGCAATTCGGGCGGCGAACTCGCGGTCGACCTCCTCGAGCACGGCGCGACGCCGGTGCTGTCGGTGCGCGGGCCCGTGAACGTCATCCCGCGCGAGGTCCTGGGGATCCCCATCCTGGCGGTGGGCGCCGTGCTGCGGGCGCTGCCGCCGCGGGTGGGCGACCTGCTGGGGCGCCCTTTGATCCGGCTGGGGCTGGGCGACGTCGAGGCGCTGGGGCTGCGCCGCCTCCCCTACGGCGCGCTGACCCAGGTCGACCGGCACGGCCGCGTGCCGCTGATCGACTCGGGCACGATCGCGCACGTGCGCGCCGGCCGCATCGCGATGCGCGGCGGGATCGAGCGCTTCACCGCCGAGGGGGTGCGGTTCGCCGACGGCCGCGAGGAGCCGTTCGACGCCGTCGTCGCCGCCACCGGGTACACGCCGGGACTGGGAGACGTGCTGGGCGGGCTGGCGGAGCTCTGCGCGCCGACGGGGTTGCGGCCGGACGGCGCCACGCAGCCGCGGCCCGGCCTGCACCTGTGCGGCTTCCGCATCTCGACGCGCGGCATGCTGAACCAGATCCGCCGCGACGCGCAGGAGATCGCCCGCGCGATCGCCAGCCGCCGCGCGCGCGGTCAGGACGCGGCGAGCGCTTCGTAGCCGGCCGCGCCCAGCTGCAGCAGGCAGAAGCCGTGGCCGAAGGGATCGGCCAGATAGACGATGCGTCCCCAGGCGAACGACTCGACGTCACTCTCGGCAGTCGCGCCCGCGGCAACGGCGCGGGCCACCGCGGGCTCGAGGTCGTCGACGGCGATGTCGAAGTGAACGGGGGTCCAGTGGCGGCCGTAGTCGCGGCCCACGGGCGAATGCGCGAAGGGCGCCGTCCCCGCGGTTTTCTGCAGGAGGTACACGGGGGTGGGGGCACCCGCCAGCTCGACGACGGTCGGACCGAGCCGGCGCGCGACGCGCAGGTCTAAGGCGGCCGTGTAGAAGGCAACGCCCCGCTCGATGTCGGGGACGTCGATGTTCAGGAAGAGCCTGGCGGACACGCCGGAATCCTACACGACGTCATTCGTGATGATCCGATCGGCGCGCCGGTACGTACAACGTTTGCTGGGCCGAAAGTGACGGCCAGCGGCAAAGCAAAGGAGCCCACGATGCGAACGATGATGAAGATCAGCTTGCCGGTCGAAGCGGGAAACAAGGCGATCGCCGACGGCAGCCTGGGCCGGGTCATGCAAGAGACGATGGAGCGCATCAAGCCCGAGGCCGCCTACTTCACCGTCGAGGACGGGAAGCGAACGGCCTTGATGTTCTTCGACCTGTCCGAACCGAGCCAGCTGCCGGTCGTCGGCGAGCCTCTGTTCGGGATGGGAGCCGACGTTCAGTTCACGCCCGCGATGAGTCCCCAGGACCTTCAGAAGGGGCTGGCCAGCCTTCCTTCCGGGCGACGCTGACCCGGCCGAAGCGCGCGGCCGCTGGATCCGCGGTCAGCGCCGGCGACGCTGGCGGCGCGGCGAGACGAAAGACCGCCGTCGCGGCCGCCGGGAGACGGCCAGCGCGAACAGGCCGATGAGGATCCCGACCAGCGAACCCAGCGGGGTGGCGCCGGTCGCGTCGCAGCGGCAGCCGCCGCCCGCCACGTAGTTCCAGGCGCCGATGTTCGCGGGGCCGGCGTCCGCGCCCCCATCGGCGCCGCTGCCGCTGCTCGCGCCGCCGCCGCTGCTCGCGCCGCTGCCGCCGTTCGCGCCGCTGCCGCTGCTCGCGCCGCTGCCGCTGCTCGCGCCGCTGCCGCTGCTCGCGCCGCTGCCGCTGCTCG
>CAZPUH010000014.1:0-2122 GCA_964589215.1 uncultured Myxococcales bacterium
GAGGGTCGTCTGGTCAGAAGGGATGCTGGTCTCGCCCCAGCATCTGCAGCAGCAGGACCTCTATCACGAGCGGCTGCTGGACGACCGGATCGCGGCCCTGTCCCCCTACCGGTGGGGCGTCGTCTCCGTCGAGCTGGACGCCGGCGCGCTCGGCTCCGACCAGCTGCGCTTGACCCGGTTCGTGGGCGTGCTTCCCGACGGCCTCTTCCTGGGGTTCGAAGGGAAGGACCCCGAGTGCCCGGCCGCCCGCCCCATCGGCGAGCACTTCACCCCGACGCAGGCGTTCTGCGAGGTGTTCCTGGCGGTCCCCAAGGAGCGCGAGGGCGTGCCCAGCGTCGCCACGGATCAGACCACCGGCACGGCGGCGGACGCCACGAAGGCGGCCCGGGCCCGCTACCGCGCGACGACCCGCACGGTGGCGGACCTGACCGGCAACGCCGCCGACCTGCAGATGGCCTTCGCCCGCCGCAACGCCGTCATCCTGTTCGGGGACGAGTCGCGGGACGACTACGACGCCATCAAGATTGCCGAGATCGTCCGGGACAGCGCGGGCGCCCTGCTCAACAACGAGGCGTACATCCCGCCGGCGCTGCGCATCGACACCTCGCCGTTCCTGATGGCCGGCGTGCGGCGACTGCTGGCGCTGATGGTCGCCAAGCAGCGCCTGCTGTCGGGCGACCGCCGCCAGCGCGACGGCGCCAGCATCGAGTTCAACTCGGGCGACGTCACGCGGTTCCTGCAGCTGAGCACGATCAACACCGCCATCCCCGTGCTCGCGTACGCGGCCGCCAACGGCGAGATCAGCCCGTCGCAGCTCTACATGACGATGATCCAGGTGGTCGGCGCGCTGGCGACGTTCTCACCCGACGTCGAGCCCTGGAAGCTGCCGGTGTTCGCCCACACCGACCTCCGGGGCACGTTCGAGGAGCTGCTGGCGCGCGCCACGGCGCTGCTGCGCACCACGATCCGCGAGACGCACGTCTCGGTCCCGCTGGACCTCAATCAGTCGGTCTACTTCGGAAAGCTGGACGAGGATCGGCTGCTGACGGCGACCCACTACGTGCTGGCGGTGCGGTCCGAGCTCCCCCCCGAGCAGCTGCTGCAGCGCCTGCCGGGCCTGTGCAAGATCGCCTCCCAGTCGCAGCTGCCGCAGGTGCTGCGGTCGGCGGCGACGCCCGGCGTCCCCATCCAGGCCACGCACCGCCCACCCGCGGAGATCCCGGTGCGCGCCGGCGTCACCTACTTCCAGCTGAACCTGCAGAACGACTACTGGCGGTCGATCCAGCAGGAGAAGGGCGTCTCCATTTACCTGCCGCCGCCGTTCGATCCCGCGCACGTGAAGCTGGAGCTGCTGGCGGTGCCGCGGGCGGGTTGACCCAGGTCGGGAGCGAGGTTCGCGATGGACAAGATCAACGAGATCACCTCCGAGTGCTTCATCGCCCTCAGCCAGCTGCGTGAGCTGGACGGCGGCGCCATCGCCCCCGAGGCGGTGCACGGCCGCCTGAAGGGGTTCGTCGACGCGCTGCGGACGCGGGCGCGCGAGTCCGGGATGTCGGGGCGCGAAGCCGACGACATCGCCTACGCCGTCGTGGCGCTGGCCGACGAGATCGCGATGGGCAAGCCGGAGCCGCTGCGCGGCTACTGGATGGGGCAGCCGCTGCAGCTGGTGTTCTTCAACGAGACGCTGGCCGGCGAGGGGTTCTTCGCGCGCCTGACCGAGATCCGGCGCGACCCGCGGCGCGCGGACACGCTGCGCGTGTACTACCAGTGCCTGCTGTTTGGGTTCCAGGGCCAGTACAGCATCCGGGGCGGCGACCTCGAGCTGATGCGCCTCATCGACTCGCTGCGGCCCGAGATCGAGCGGAACATCGAGCCGCCCGACAGCCTGTCGCCGGCCGGTGAGCCGCCCGACGAGCCGCTGGTGCGCGCGTCCAGCAACAACCTTTTTTTGTACCTGGCGCTGGGGATGTTCGCGGCGGCCATCGCCGTGTTCGTGGGGCTCAAGGTCTCGCTGTCGCATCAGATCGCGGATCTGACGGCGCGGGTCGCCGAGCTGTCGCACTGAGGCCGCCATGCTGAAGTACATCTTTGCGGCCATCTTCATCGCGCTGGCCTGGGCGGT
>CAZPUH010000015.1:0-1792 GCA_964589215.1 uncultured Myxococcales bacterium
CCCCACCATGGTGTCGGCCAGCTGCCCCGGGTCCTCGATCGTCTGCACGGAGATCAGGATCTCCGGCGCGATGCGCTTGTTCAGTTTGACGTAGGTCTCGAACGTCGCGTGGACCTCGCGCACCAGCGCGTCCAGCTCCACGGAACGCTCGTGAACCTCGGGGACCTCTTCGACCTCCACGGTGAAGAAGCCGTCCGTCTGGGTGAAGCGCTTGATGGCCGCGCGGCGCTTCCCCTCGACCAGGACCTTGACCGTGCCGTCGGGCAGGCGCAGGAGCTGGATGATCGTGCCGACCGTTCCGATCGTGAAGATGTCTTCAGGCGCCGGCTCGTTGGTCTTGGCCTTGCGCTGGGCCGAGAGGAAGATCTCCTTGTATCCCCCCTTCCCCATGGCCTCTTCGAGCGCACCGATAGACTTCTCCCGGCCGACGAACAACGGCACGACCATGTGCGGGAACACGACGATGTCCCGCAACGGTAGCAGTGGAACGCGGCGCGGCCCCCTCTTGTCCTCGTGGCGATCGGACATGCGTCAGGCTGAATCGTAGCTCCCTGTGGGGTCCGAAGCCAAATTCAACTGCGCTTCAGCTCACGATATTGCGCGGTCGAGACACCCGCCCCGGCGCAATTCGCCCTCTCTGCGACGGTCGCCTGACGCGGCTGCGCGCTAGTTGCCGTGAGCGGGCAGGCTGCCGGTGCCGTCGTCGGCGGTCAGATCGACTTCCGCCGGCTCGACGCTGTCCTGGTCCTGTTCGTCGCTCGGCTCGGCGGACTCCTGCAGGTGGACGATGATCGGCTCGCCCGACAGGCGCCCGGGCAGCGGCTCGATGGCGGCGGCGTTCATCTGCCAGGCCCGGGCGTGACACCCGCCCGTCAGCGCGCTGGTGGCCATCAGGGACAGGCCCCCGAGCCCGAGAGCGACACTCCAGTAGAGGAATGCGGACACGAACAAAAGCGGCATCCACGCGATCCAGCGCGTCGAAGGTCGTTCCGAACGGTCGAACATTGATTCCTCCTTCAGGCGATGTTGCTACGAGGCCTTGCTCTCTCCGGCCGCGGGCCCCTTCTGGTACATGAACAGCGGCTGCTGTCCCTTCTGAATGGTCTCTTCGTTGATGACGACCTCCCGGATCGGCGTCCCGGTGGTCGGCACCTCGAACATGATGTCCAGCATCGCCTGTTCGAGGATCGCGCGCAGGCCGCGCGCGCCCGACTTGTGCTTCTGGGCGTCCAGCGCGACCGCCTGCAGCGCGCCCTTGGTGAAGCGCAGCTTGACGCCGTCCATCTCGAACAGCTTCTGGTACTGGCGCACCAGCGCGTTCTTCGGCTTGGTCAGGATGTCGATGAGCGCGGTCTCGTCCAGCTCGTGCAGCGGCGCGATGACGGGCAGGCGGCCGACGAACTCCGGGATCATGCCGTACTTCAGCAGGTCCTCGGGCTGGACCTCGCGCAGGAGGTCCCACACGCGCCGTTCCTTCTTCGACTGGATCTTGGCGCCGAAGCCGATCTGCTTTTGCCCGATGCGCTGCTCGATGATGTCCTCGAGCCCCACGAACGCGCCGCCGCAGATGAACAGGATGTGGGTCGTGTCGACCTGCAGGAACTCCTGCTGCGGGTGCTTGCGGCCCCCCTTGGGCGGAACGTTGCAGACCGTCCCCTCGAGGATCTTCAGCAGCGCCTGCTGCACGCCCTCGCCCGAGACGTCGCGCGTGATGCTGGGGTTCTCGCCCTTGCGCGCGATCTTGTCGATCTCGTCGATGTAGACGATCCCGCGCTGCGCCTTCTCGATGTCG
>CAZPUH010000016.1:0-2319 GCA_964589215.1 uncultured Myxococcales bacterium
CGGCGGCTCGGGCGACCCGGCCGCTTCCGCCGTCGCGACCTCCCGATCCAGCGCCGCCCGCTTGCCGCGGTGGGCGTCGTCGCCGTCGAGGTGCTGCAGGCGTCGCTCGCCGCCGCTCGCCGCGCCGCCCGCCGCCGGAGCGACCGCCGGCGGGCGCGGGGGATCCAGCAGCGTCGGCTTGTCGCCCGCCGCCGAGGCGTTCGCCAGGATGTACGGCTCGGCGCCGGACGTCGCGCACTGCCGCTCGTCCCGATAAAAGCGCCAGTGAACGTAGATCTTTCCGTTCGACGACCGGATCGCGCGCGGCGGATCCGGGTACGGCCCGGCCGTGTACGCGACGTCGACCGCCGCCACGTCGTACTCCAGCAGGCCCGATGACCGCGCCACGCCCACGCGGTCGACGGTGCCGTCCCCGTTCAGGACGATCTCCAGCTCGGTGACCAGGTTGCGGTTGTTGAACGGGCTGGACCCGGGCTTGTCGTCCCACTCTTCCAGCTGCCCGAAGCCCCACAGCTCGTGGATGCTGCGGTGCATGCGCGCGATGTACGCGGCGAACGGCGCGGCCCGCGTGTTCAGCGCCGTCTGGTTCCCCGGCTTGACCTCGGGGATGAAGTTCTCGACGGCGGCGCGGACGCGCGCCAGCTTCTGCTGGAACTTGCCCTGCCGCGTGGAACGCGTCTGCTGCGCCAGGCGCCGCTCCGCCTCGGCCGCCGCGCCGAACATGTATTCGTAGTCCTTCGCCGACAGCGCCAGCTTCATCTTGTTGCCCTCGGGCAGGTGCGAGGGATCGCTCTTGTCACCGCGGGTCGCGCGCGACGGCAGCGGCATCTCGCCGTCGGCAGCATGCGGCAGCGACAGGTCTGCCGTCTCGGGCGTCAGCTCGTGGTGTTTCGGCGCCGGATCGCGCAGCGCCAGCAGCGACTTGCGCGTCTGCTCGCGCTCGTCCCGCGGCTGCGACAGCTCGGGGTTCTGGTGCGGCGTCACCTCGGGCGCGCTGCGGCCCAGCAGCGACTTCTGCTCGTCCAGCTGGGCGATCTTCTGGTCCTGCGCGCCCGGGTGATCGTCCTGGCGCTCGGACTTCGCGGACGCCGCCTGCTGCCCCTGCTGGTTCTTCAGCAGGTTCGTGTCCTCGGCGCGCGTCTCGACGGCGACCTTGTTGTTCTTCTGCGCCAGGAACTTCGCGTCGGGCGGCGGCGGAACGTCCTTGTCGTTGTCGAGGTCCACCATCTTCTCGTGCGCCTTGCGCTCGGGCGGCGGTGGCGGCGGCTGGGCGGGGGCCGGCGGTGGCGGGACGACGACTTCGGGCTCGGGCTTCAGCGGCTCGGGGGGCTTCTTCTCCAGCTCTTTTTTGGCCTGGTCCGGCGGCTTGACGGCCGGCTTCTTCGGCTTGTCTTTCTCTTTCTGGGCGGTCTGGTCGAGCGGCTCCGGCCTCTCAGGCGTGGGCTCGATGGGCGGCAGGTCGTCGGGCAGCGCCGTCTGGTCGGCGGCCTGAAACGCGACGTCCACCTCCTCCGCCTTCTGCGCCTCCTCGCGCCCGCCGTACACCCACGCGGCGATCACCAGCGGGGCGACGACGTTGAAGTGCAGCAGCAGCGATATCAGGGCGCCGCGCGAGAGAGACCCGCGCGCGCGTTTGGCCAACCGCTGCTGCATCGGAGGGCGTCAGCGTAGCATGCGAATCCCGCCCGGATGCAGGAACGTCGAATCGCGATCAGCTCGAGCGGTCAGCTGCGCATTTTGCGGTACACGCCGACGACCAGGCCGATGAGGTTCACGGCCTTGAAGTCGCGCTTGCGAACCAAAATCGGTTGCATGGCCGCGTTGGCCGGCTGAAACCGGATCGTGTCGCCTTCCGGGTAGTAGCGCTTCACCGTCGCCTCGTCGTTGATCATCGCCACGACGATGTCACCGCGGTTCGCCTGCAGCTGCTTGCGCACGAAGATGTAGTCGCCGTCGAAGATCCCGTCCTCGATCATCGAGTCGCCCTTCACGCGAAGCGCGAACACTTCCTTCGTCTGGCCGATGAAGAAGCGGTCGACCTTGACCGTGTCCTCGACGTTCTCGACGGCCAGCAGCGGCGCGCCGGCCGCGACGCGGCCGATGATGGGGATCTCGACCAGGTCCTCGTCGCGCGTCGGCGAGCGCACCGGCCCGCGCGGGCCCACCGGGCGCAGCGCGCGCGATTTCAGGTCTTCGCGCTGCAGGTGCCCCTTCTTCTCCAGCGCGCGCAGGTGATCGTTCACCCCGTTCGTGGACCGAATCCCGAACTGCACGCCAATCTCCCGCAGCGTCGGCGGATAGCCCCGCTCGCGAATCGAC
>CAZPUH010000017.1:0-22961 GCA_964589215.1 uncultured Myxococcales bacterium
CAAGAACGGCTGGTACATGACCGACATCACCGCCTCGACCAACGCCAAGGGCGTCGTTACGCATACGGCCACGCAGGTTCAGTTGTTCGGGCAGTGGTGTGACAATCTCCGGAAGTCGACGACGACGGACATCAAGTTCAATTTCCCCTGCGACATCATCATCGACATCAACTGAACACGCCGACGGCCAGGTTGATGGCGGTCGCCACGATCGCCGTGTTGTAGACGAACGACAGCAGGGCGTGACCCAGCACGGTGCGCCGGATCGGGCGGCTGGAGACGGCCACGTCCGAGACCTGGAAGCACATCCCGATCGTGAAGGACAGGTAGGCGAAGTCGAGGTACGAGGGGTGGCCGCCGCCCGGGAACTCGAGGCCGCCGATCCCCTCGTGGTCGTCGTGGTAGTAGAGGTGCGCGTAGCGCAGCGTGTACATCGTCTGGGTCAGCGCCCACGAGCTGGCCACGGCCAGCACGCACAGCGCGACGAACAGCGCCCGCTGTTGCGGCGCGTAGTGGCGCGCCTGGCGCAGCACAATCGCCGTGCTCAGAAGCGAGATCGCCGACGAGGCGATGACCAGCGCGTTGCTGGCGTGGCGCCCCGGGTCGTCGGCGGCGGCCCGCCGGCCCGTCTCCTCCGGTGACGCGTGGAGCACGATCGACAGCGCCAGCAGCAGCGAGGTCACCGCGGCCACGTCCCAGGCCGCCACCGTCCGCAGGGCTGGTCCGAACCGGGCCGGTATGGCCAGCGCCGTGAACGCACCGACGGCGGCGGCGATGGCCACGCGCACCCGCGCCTGGCGGGGGTCGTGGCGCGCGAAGGCCCGGGGTCGCTTGCCCGTCATCGGATCAGGATAACCTCCCGGTCGTCCCGTCGCGCTTCGTGCCCTTGCACTTGACGCGACGGTGGCCATTACGCGACGCCGGTCGAAGCCCTATGTTGGGGGACATGAGCTGGCGACTCGAGCGAGGGGCAGTGGTCGGTCCGGGCGGAACCGTGACCTTTTCGGTTTGGGCGCCGCGCGCCGCCAAGGTGAGCGTGCAGCTGCTGTCCACCGACGGAAAACCGCGTGGCGAGCTGGCGATGGAGAAAGGCGACCGCGGCGTATTCACCGCGCGGACCGATCTGGGCCAGGCGCCGGTCGGCAGTGACTACAAGTTCGTGCTGCCCGAGCAGGGACCGCGGCCCGACCCGGTCTCGCGCCATCAGCCGGCCGGCGTGCACGGGCCGTCGCGCATCGTGGACCCCGGCACGTTCGGCTGGACGGATCAGCGGTGGAAGGGGCTACCGCTCGAGGATCTGATTTTTTACGAATTGCACGTAGGCACCTTCACGCCGTCGGGCACGTTCGCCGGCGTCGAGGAGAAGCTCGCTTACTTGCGCGATCTGGGCGTGAACGCCATCGAGCTGATGCCGGTCAACACGTTCCCGGGCGCGCGCAACTGGGGCTACGACGGCGCGGCGCTCTACGCGCCCCACGAGGCCTACGGCGGCCCCGAGGCGCTGCGCCGCCTCGTGGACGCCTGCCATGCCCGCGGGCTCGCGCTGTTCCTGGACGTCGTCTACAACCACCTCGG
This sequence comes from uncultured Myxococcales bacterium, assembly GCA_964589215.1. GTDB lineage: Bacteria > Myxococcota_A > Polyangia > Fen-1088 > Fen-1088 > JADGRB01. The sequence continues at coordinate 1,576 of CAZPUH010000017.1, forward strand.
CCCGGAGGGAAACTACCTGGGCGACTTCGGGCCTTACTTCACGGATCGTTACCGCACGCCCTGGGGGTCGGCGCTGAACTTCGACGGAGAAGACAGCGACGAGGTCCGGCGCTTCTTCATCGACAACGCCCTCCACTGGCTGACCGAGTACCACGTCGACGGGCTGCGGCTGGACGCCGTGCACGGCATCTACGACTTCGGCGCGCGCCACGTGCTGCGCGAGCTGGCGGACGCCTTCCACGGCGAGGCGGCGGCGCTGGGGCGCAAGGGGTGGCTGGTCGCCGAGAGCGACCTGAACGACACGCGCGTCATCCGCGCGCCCGAGGCGGGCGGACACGGCATCGACGCGCAGTGGAGCGACGACTTCCACCACGCGGTTCACACTCTGGCGACCGGGAAAGGGCGGGGCTACTTCTCCGATTTCGGCCGCGCCGCCGACGTCGTCAAGGCGGTCACCAGCGGCTACGTCTACGACGGAACGTATTCGCCGTACCGGAAGCGGCGGCACGGCAACTCGTCGGCGGCCGAGCCGGGCATGCGGTTCGTCATCTTCAACCAGAACCACGACCAGATCGCGAATGCCTGCCAGGGCAAGCGGCTCCCCCAGTTGGTGGGGGTCGAAAAGCAGAAGGTGGCGACCGCGGTGCTGTTCTCCACCCCGGGCCTCCCGATGCTCTTTCAGGGCGAGGAGTACGCCGAGGACGCGCCCTGGGACTACTTCACGAGCCACACGGACAAGAAGCTGGCCGAGGCCGTGCGAGAAGGACGCCACGCGGAGTACCTGCACCTGCAGGATGAGGGCGCCGACGTGTCGAGCTGGGCCGACCCCCAGGACGAAAAGACGTTCGAGCGCACCAAGCTACGCTGGGGAACGCTCGAGGAGCCGCCCCACAAGGACGTGCTGGCGTTCTACAGGTCGCTCATCGCGCTGCGCAAGCGGCTGGCGCCCCTGCGGAACGCGCGCAAGGATCTGACGCGGGCCGAGGCCGACGAGGCAAGCAAGGTGGTGACGATCCGTCGCGACGACCCGAGCGGCGCGGCCGCCTTCACCGCCGCCAACTTCGGCGACCGCCCGGCGGACGTCCGGCTCCCCGCTGAAGGCCGCTGGCGCCTCGCCCTCGCGACGTCCGCGCAGCCATCCACAGGAGACGCCCTGGAAGGCGGCGGCAAGGTCTCCCTCCCCGCCGCCACCGCCCTCATCTTCGAGCGGCTCTAGACCGAATGCAGTTCAGATAGCAGGAAACGCCAGGATTTCAGAACGCCAGGATCAGAACTTTTTGGATCATTCAGATGGCGTTCCCGGCGTCCTGGCGTTTCACACACCCGGGAGACGTGCAGAGCGAGCTAGCGCTTCTTGAGGATGCCCCAGCCACCACGGGGCTCGGCGGCGGCGAGCTGGACGCGGTCGTGGTGCGGCTTGGCGCCGCCGCGGGCGGCGACCTTGTGATGCGCGGCCTTGGTGGTGGTCCGATCCTCGGTGAACGGATCCTTCCACTTGTTCGCCGGCTTGGCCGCGGGGGCGGCGCGGCGGCTGCCGCTGCTGGCCTTCGGGGCCTCCTTGGGCGGGTCGTCGAAGTCGTCGCTCCCACGCGAGGTCGGGCGGGCGGCGGCGGCCGGCGCCGGACGGCGGCGCGGGGACGCGGTGAAGTCGTCATCGAAGTCGGAGCTGTGACGCGTGTCGCGAGCCGCCACCGCCTTCTTGGGGGCCTCGGCGAAGGGGTCGTTCCAGCTGCTGTCGGCCGCCGCCGCGTGCCGGCCGTTGGCCGGCGGAACCCGGGTCGCGACCGCGGACGTGCGCGCCGGCGCCGGCGGCGGCGTCACGTTCCGGGCGGGCGTCGCGGCGCCCTGGACCACCCGGATCACGCCGTCGTTGCGCTTCGGCTGGGTGCGCAGCACGACCGGCGTCGGCTGCGGGGTCGACTGAATCTCCGGCTTCGCCCACTCCGGCAGCTCTTTCTTCGCGTGAGTCTCCGGCATCGGCGGCGCCTTGTCGGCGGACTGCAGCAGGCTGTCCACGTCGTCCTTGCGCTTCGGCTTGGCGGCGGTGGGCTTGTCGACCGCGAGCAGGTCGTTCAGCGCCTTGTCGTCGACGCTGCTGTGCTTCTTCGAGCCCGGTTCGTCCTTCAGCAGCTTGTCGATGAACTTGTCGTCGCCGTGCTTGACCGGCTTCGGGGGCGGGGGCGCCTCGGCGGTCTCGACCTTCTTCGGCGCCTCGTCGGGGACGCTGGGGATCGCGACGTCGCCACCGCGCTTGGCCGTCTGCGGCTTCGGGGCGGCGGCCTCTCGCGCCGCGGCGGCGTCCGCCTTCTCCTTGTCGCGGGCGGCTTTTTCCTGGGCGGCCTTGTTGATGGCCTGCGCGCGGGCGATCTTGTCCAGCTCCGCTCGCTTGTCGTCGGGCCCCATCACGGAGTCCTCCCACTGCATCTGCTTGCTGATCGTCTTGTCGTCGGTGAGACCGTCCGAGGCCTTCGCCTTGCTGCCCTTGGCGGACTTGCCTTTCGACTCGGCTCGGACGACCGGAGACCAACCTCCGACCAGAAAATTGCCAGCGAGCGCGGCGCAGATGACCAACTTGGACCGCATCGAAACGACCTCCACGTGGGGGGTGGGAGACGAACCTCTATTATCGGCTGTGGCTCTTATTTGACAAGCGTCTTTTCAGCATTTCCTGCGCTGATCGGCGACGTCTGCCGAATGGAACCACAACGTGCGCTGATGTAGGTGCGAGCGACTTTCAGGCGTGGGGGACGATGGCCGACGCCACGACTTTGACCGTGTCTCCGTCGATGTCCACCGCGATTTCCATCTCGCCCTCGGCCCGGACGCGCGCGAGTCCCAGCCGCGAGATCGAGCCGTTCTTGGCGTTGCGGCGCATCAGCGCGAAATAGTGGGCCATGGCGTCGCTCTCCGCCTTCATTTCAGCGAAACAGGCGGCCAGCTGCTCGATGTGCTCGCGGACGGCGTTGTTGGTGACCACGACGCGGACGAGCGCGTCTTCCTGATGGGCCGAGACGTCGACCTGCAGGCGCGCCTTCCCGTCGGAGGCGTACTTGGCGGCGTTCTCCAAGAGCTCGTGGGCGGCCATCGCCACCCGGAAGACGGCATCGTCGTCGTCCAGCGCCGGCGCGAGCTTCGACTCCAGCAGCCGGCGCGTCGGGGAGACGATCGCCGGGGAGATCGTGAGCGGGAGGTCGAGATGGAGCGGCGTCACGAACCGAGCCTCTTGAGTAACACCAACCGGCATCCTTGTCGATCGCACCTGGGCGGGAGAAGCGCCTAATATCCGTCAATGAATCGGTCGATGAGCAGGTCTCGCCCGGTTTGACGATGTCCAGCGCGCCGCCCCCGAATCCGCCACCACCCGATTCGGGGCAGGGGACGCTCGCGCGCGGCGCGGCGATCGGCCGCTACGTCGTGCTGGGGCTGGTCGGGCGCGGCGGCATGGGCGAGGTCTACGCGGCCTACGATCCCGAGCTGGATCGGAAGGTCGCCGTCAAGCTGCTGCGGGTCAAGCCCGGCAACGGCGTCTCTCTGGTCGAAGGCCGCCAGCGAACGTTGCGCGAGGCGCAGGCCATCGCGCGCCTCTCGCATCCGAACGTCGTCGTGGTCTACGACGTCGGCACGTTCGCCGACCAGGTGTTCATCGCGATGGAGTTCGTCGAAGGGAACACCGTCACCTACTGGATGCAGGCACAGCCGCGCAGCTGGCAAGAGGTGCTGCGCGTGTTTCGGGCCGCCGGCCGCGGTCTCGCCGCCGCGCACGAGAAGGGGCTCGTTCATCGCGACTTCAAGCCCGACAACGTGATGGTTGGACGCGACGGCGAGGTGCGCGTCATGGACTTCGGCCTGGCGCGCCAGATGTCGGAGCGGACCGACACGCCCGGCGGCGCAGGGGCGCGTCCGGCCACGCCCTTGCCGGCCCACGGCGTCCCGCCGCCCGCGGAGCGCGCGCCCGAGCCGGCGAACAGCGCGCCCGAGCCCGACGGCGATCCGATGCAGACCCTCCTGTTGAACGGGCGACCGACGGGCGCCCCGACGCCCGCGCTGGGGACGGACCTGCAGTCGTCGTCGGACATGTTCGAGGTGCAGCTGACCCGCACGGGCGCGATGATGGGGACCCCGGCGTACATGGCGCCCGAGCAGTTCCTGGGGACGCTCACCGACGCGCGCACCGACCAGTTCAGCTTCTGCATCGCGCTTTACGAGGCGCTCTACGGCGAGCGTCCGTTCGCCGGGAACACGATGTTCGCCCTGACCACGGCGGTCGTTCAGGGGCAGGTTCGGGAGGCGCCCGCCAGCTCGAAGGTCCCCCCCTGGGTCCGCAAGGTGCTCCTGCGCGGGCTGCGTCCCCAGGCGGACGACCGATACCCGTCGATGCAGGAGCTGATCGAGGCGCTGGGCAAGAACCCCAACGCGACCCGCCGGCGCGCGCTGGTCGGCGCCGTCGCGGCGGTGATCCCGCTGGCGCTGGCGTTCGGGCTGCACCAGAGCCTGGCCAACCACAAATCGATCTGCAGCGCCGGCCCGGCCCACCTGGCCGGGGTCTGGGAGCTGCCCGGCGAGACGCCCGGCCCTTCTCTGAGGGCGGCCGCGATCCGCGGCGCGTTCCTGCGCACCGGCAAGAGCTACGCGAGCGACGCCTTCGCGGCGGTCGACCGCATCCTCACCGGGTACGCGCAGAGCTGGGCCCGCCAGTACCGCGAGGCGTGCGAGGCGACGCAGGTGCGTGGCGAGCAGTCGGCGGACGTGCTGGATCTGCGCATGACGTGCCTGCAAGAGCGGCTGGGCGGCCTGCGCGCGCTCACGGACGTGTTCAGCGACGCCAACGGCGCTGTCGTCGAGAACGCGGTCAGCGCGGCGAACAGCCTGGGCGCGCTCACCCGTTGCGAGGACGTGCCCTTGCTGCGTTCGGTCCTGCGCACGCCCGAGGATCCGGCGACGCGCGCGCAGGTGGCCGGCCTGAACCGACAGCTCGCGCAGCTGAAGGCGCTGTTCGACGCCGGGCGCTGGCGTGAGGGGCTCGCGCGCGGACCCTCGCTGGTCGCGGCGTCCAAGAAGGTCGGGTATCAGCCGCTCATCGCGGAAACGCTGGCGCTGATGGGGACGCTGTACCTGAAGGCCAACGACGCGCGGGCGGCAGAGACCGCGCTGACCGAATCCTACCTGGCCGCCGACGCGTCCAAGCACGACGAGGTGCGCGCGCAGGACGCGACCAACCTGGTCTGGGTCGTCGGGTACTTGCAGGGCCGTTACGAGGAGGCGCAGGGCTGGGCCAAGAACGCCGAGGCCGTGCTGCAGCGGCTGGGCGGGCACGAGCAGCTCCGCGCCTGGCTGCTCAACAACCTGGGCGGCATCTACGAGATGCGGGGCGAGGGGGACGCCGCCCTGAAGGCGCAGCAGGAGGCGCTGGCGCTGAAAGAGAAAGCGCTCGGCCGCAGCCACCCGGACGTGGGCGCCTCCGAGGGGAACCTGGCCGTCGCGCTGCAGGCGCTGGGGCGCAGTCAGGAAGCGCTGGAGCACGTCGACCGGTCGATCGAGATCCTCGAGACCGGTCTCGGCGCGGGGCACCCGGAGCTGGCCACTCAGCTGAGCAACCGCGGCGAGATCCTGAATTCGCTGGGACGGTACCGCGACGCCCGCGCCTCTTTCGAACGGGCGCGCGTCATCTGGGAGCGCGAGCTGGGGCTGGACAACCGGAACCTGGCCTACGCCCTGACGGGCATCGGCATCAGCTACATCGCGGAGGGCGACGCGACCAGCGCGATCGTCCCCCTCGAGCGGGCGTTCCGGATCCGCGAGCAGCGCGAGAACGACCCGGCGCGCCGCGCCGAGACGCGGTTCGCGCTGGCGCGCGGGCTGTGGGAGGCGGGACGCGACCGCGCCCGGGCGCGAGCTCTGGCCGAGCAGGCCCGCGACGGCTACGCCAAGGCGGTGGTGAAACCGAAGCTGGCCGAGGTCGAGAGCTGGCTGCGCGCGCATGGCGCGGGCTGACGGAGTCGCTCAGGGCGTCGACGTACACGCTTCCGTGTAGGCCCGACGTCCCTATATTGCGTGAATCGGGGAGAGGGGTCGCGAGCCATGGAGCGCAGCAAGCTGGTCCTTCAGATGGCCAAGGCGTTCGTCGGGGAGAGCCAGATCGATCCGGCGGTCCCGGACGAGAACACGCGCCGTAGGGCGGAAGAGGCGCTGTCGCGCGTGGAGATCTTCCTGGGCACCGACGTCGAAGAGGCGCGGGAGATCCTGACGCGGGTGCTGGAAGACGTCAGCTGAGGCGGAGCGCGCCGGTCGTCACTCGGCCACCTCGGGCGGCCCGGCGGCGGGGTCGCGGATCGTGATCCGCACGAAGTCGTCGCGGATCTCGACCTCGGGAGGGCCGGGGTCGGTGACGATCACCTTCAGCACCGTTCCGTCCTCGGGCTTCGCGTCGGTCTCGTTCTGATAGATCCACAGCTGCTTGAAGCCGTGCTTCTTGAGGCGATAGAGCTTCATGGTGATCAGGGCGGCCGCTTTCGGCAGCTTGACGATCACGGCGTGGGGGCGGTTGGTGATGTGGAAGGTCGCGCCCTCCGACGAACCCTTGAGCGGGACCAGCAGCGACGCGCGCACGTCCTCGACGCGCACGTCGGGGACGTTGTGACGCCAGGCCTCCCGCGCGATGTCCTTGTCCGTCGGGCGCTCGGGATCGCCGGGCTTCGGCGCGGCGACCTCCTTGCCGGGTGGTACGGCGGCCGCGTCCGGCCCGGCGCTTGGTCGAGCTTCGCCGCCGGCGCCGTCCGCCACCAGGTCGGACGCCCCGTCGGAGGTGGGACGCGCGTCGGCGGCGTCGGCCGCCCCGTCATGCGGCGGCGTCGTCGCCCCGTCACGCGCGCGACCGGCAGAGGCGTCGGCAGTCGGCCAGGCCGGTCGGGGCGCCTCGGCGGCCCGCTTCGGCACCAGCTGCAGGCCGATGCCGAACGTGGCCGCCGCGACGACCGCCGCGACGAAGAGGCCCCCGGCGCGGGCGAGGCCCGCTTGCGGGTGGCGCGCCGCCGGCGGACCGCCGCCGTCCGGGACGCGCGCCCGCAGCCAGTCGCCGACCGGTCCCAGCAGCCGGTCGCGGAGGTCCGAATCCATCTGCATGCGTTCCAGCGTCTGTGCGATCGCCTGGCGCGCGCCTTCGATCGGATGTGACGCCAGGAAGGCCTTGACCTCCTCGGCGTGGCGCCGCTCCGGCAGGGCCCCCAGCGCCTCGACGAGCCGCCGCAGGATCATCGGCGAGTCGGCCTTGGCGCGGGTCTCCGTCCACCGATCGCGGACCAGGCCGAACGCGGCCTCGCGCGTGGCGCGGTTGCCCAGCAGCACGCCCACGTAGGACGAGAAGTCCTGCATGGGGACGTCATCCGAAAGGGCCAGCTCGACGGCGCGCGCGGCGAGCGCCGGCGACTCGACCCGAGCCAGCGCGTGCAGGTAGCGGCGCTTGGCGGCGGGGTCCGCGTCGGCGCGGGCCCGGGCGCGCAGGTCCTCGAACCGCGCCTCGTCGGCGTTGCGCGCGGCGGCGGTCACGACGGTGTCCAGCAGGTTGGGATCCAGCTCGGTGGGGGCGCCGGCCACCGGCAGGCGCGCTTCGGCCTCGCTCACCTGGGCTGGGTCGCGCGCCAGCAGCACCAGGGCGCGCAGGAGAACCGCCCGCCGCAGGCGCGTCTCGTCGTCCTCGCCGGCGCCGCCGGCGCCCCAGCCCAGCTGTTGCGCCGCGCCGCCGAACAGGTCGCCCACGAACGCCGCGAAGCGCCCGCGGTCGGCCTCGTCGACGAACCGATGTTCGATGAGCGACAGGCGCCCGACCAGCTCGTCGAGCACCACGTGGTCCGTCTCGTGGCGCAGGCTGGCCACCAGATCCAGAAACCCGCTGATCGGCGCCTCGCCCGCCCGCACCAGCGCCCACGAATCCGACAGCAGCGCGACACGCTCGGCGGGGCGCAGCTCGCCGACCGCCGGAAACAGGCGCGCCAGCCCGTCGGCGTCGTACGCCGTCCGGTAGAAGCCGCGCGCCTCGGCGTTGCCGATGCACCAGGCGACCTCGCCCTTGGCGTTCAGCGCGACCCGACCGACCTCGTCGGACAGCAGCACCGGCTGTTCCTGGACGCCCGCGGCGTCCCGCAACCCCAACACCACCGCCACCAGCCAGCGCGTGTCGGCCGGCGCGCGCGCGGCGGCCCCGGGCTCGGCGAAGAACCGGCGCTGCCGCAGCTGCGCGACGGTGCCGCCAGGACCGCGCTCGATCGCCAGGCTGACCAGCGGGTACCCGGTCTGGCGGATCCAGCCGTTCGCCATGGCCAGGATCGGCTGGCCGGAGGCCTCGCCCAGCGCCGCCCACAGGTCGTCGGCGGTCGCGTTCGCCTCCCGGTGGCGGCGCATGTAGAGGCGGATCCCGTCGCGGAAGCGGTCCTCGCCCAGGAAGCCTTCCAGCATGCGCAGCACGGCGCCGCCCTTTTCGTACGTGATGGCGTCGAACGATTCGCCGGCTTCCTCGGCGTTCTGGATCTCCGCCCGGATCGGGTGCGCCGACACCAGCGCGTCCAGCGCCAGCGCCGCGCCCTTGCCCGCCTCGAAGTCCATCCAGATGCGCCACGACGGGCGCCAGTCGTCGACGATCTTGTAGGCCATCCAGGTGGCGAACGCCTCGTTCAGCCACAGGTCGTCCCACCAGGCCATCGTGACGAGGTTCCCGAACCACTGGTGCGCCAGCTCGTGGGTGATCACCTCGGCGATGCGCTTTTGCACGGCCAGCGGCGCCGTCGCGGGGTCGGCCAGCAGCGCCACCTCCCGGAACGTCACCGCGCCGGCGTTCTCCATGGCGCCGGCCTCGAAGTCGGGCACGCCGATCTGATCGAGCTTGCCGAACGGGTAGGGGAGGCCGAAGTAGTCCTCGAGGCGCGGCAGCACCGCCGACGCCGTCTCCTGCGCGAAGGCCGAGAGGTGGCGCTTCTCGCCCGTCGTCCAGGTGCAGATCGGGATGTCCCGCACGCGGGCCACCGGGCTGGGCACCAGCGGGCCCACGACCAGCGCGATCAGGTACGACGACAGCGGCGGCGTCGGCCCGAAGGTGACGCGGCGGGTGCCGGGGCGGTCGCCGTCTTCGCGCCCGGCGGGGCTGTTCGAGATCGCCACGTGCCCGTCGGGGACGCCGGCGACCGTCAGCTGCCACGTCGCCTTGAACGCCGGCTCGTCGAAGCAGGGGAACAACCGACGCGCGTCGGCGGCCTCGAACTGGGTGACGGCCAGCGGCCCCGCCCGGTAGAGGCCGCGCAGCCCGGGGCTGAAGAGGCCGCGGTACCCGATGATCAGCTTGGCGGCGCTGGCCGGCAGCGATTCGGCGAACGCCAGCGTGACGGTCTCGCTCTCCGCGTCGGCGGTCGCCTGGGCGGCGACCCGGCGCCCGCCCGCGAGCTCGACGTCGGCGGACAGCACGTCCAGACCGACACCGTGCAGGCTGATGTGATCGCGCGCGGCGGCCAGCGCCAGGTCGATCGTGAGCCGGCCCTCGAAGCGGCCGGCGGGCAAATCAAGGCGCAGATCGGCCTGATAGCTCTTGGGTCTTACATCCGTCGGGAGGCGAAAGTTTTTTCCGAGCGTCACGGGTCCTCGAGGCGGGTGGGCGGAACGTCTTTGTACCACGCGAACGGAGCGCGGCTGCGTCGAGCACAGTCCGTCGCCGGCGTCGCGGTTATCATCGTAATGTTAGGGACGGATGTCTCGAGCGGTCGCCGTCCCCCACGATCCGTACGCCCCGTTGCGCATTCCGAATTTCCGGTGGTTCGTTGGAAGCATCCTGGCGATGGCCATGGGCGCCCAGGTCCAGGGGGTGGTCGTCGCCTGGCAAATGTACGCCCTCACGCACGATCCACTGGCGCTGGGAATGGTCGGCCTGGCCGAGGCCGCGCCGTTCATCGGGTTCGCGCTTTACGCCGGGCACGTGGCCGACGTCCTGGATCGCCGCCGGGTCGCGCTGGTCGCGCTGGCGGTGCTGTTCGCCGCCGCGGTGGCGCTGGCCGCCGCCAGCGGGCTCTTGCTGGGGCGCGGGCGCCCGGCCGCCTGGATTCGCTGGACCATCTACGCGGTGATCGTCGTCTGCGGGGCGGCGCGCAGCTTCCTCCTGCCGGCCCGCAACGCGCTGGGCGCCGACCTGGTGCCGCGCCCGCTTTACCCCAGCGCCGTGGCCTGGCGCACCGGTATCTGGCAGGTCGCGGCCGTCAGCGGGCCGGCGCTCGGCGGGATCCTGTATGCCGGGGTCGGCCCGACCGCCTCGTACGCCATCGCCTCGATCTTGATGGCGGTGGCGCTGAGCGCGGTGGCGCGCATCCGTGTGCCACCCCGGCCCGGCCCCGCGCGGGCTGAGCCGCTGCTGGCCAGCGTGCGGGCGGGCCTGTCGTTCCTGCTGACCAAGCCGATCTTCCTGGGCGCGATAACGCTGGACCTGCTCGCCGTCCTGTTCGGCGGCGCCGTCGCGATCCTGCCGATCTTCGCGGAGACGATCCTGCGCGTCGGCCCGCAGGGGCTGGGGGCCTTGCGGGCCGCCCCCGCCGTCGGCGCCGTGCTGATGTCGGGCCTGCTGGCGCTGCGGCCGCCGCCGCGCGGGGCGGGGCGCCTTTTTCTATGGGCGGTGGCGCTGTTCGGCGCGTCGATGATCGCGTTCGCGCTCTCGCGGTGGTTCTGGGTGTCGATGGCCATCCTGGCGGCCAGCGGCGCCGCGGACATGCTGAGCGTGTACTTCCGGGGGACGCTGAGCCAGGTGCTGGTTCCGTCCAACATGCTCGGGCGGGTCTCCGCGGTGAACCAGATCTTCATCGGGTCCTCGAACGAGATCGGCGCCTTCGAGTCGGGGCTGGCGGCCAAGCTGATGGGCACCGTCCCGTCGGTCGTGTTCGGCGGCGTCGTCACCGTGCTGGTCACGGCAGTCACCGCCTGGCGCGTCCCGGCGCTGCGCCGCCTCGACCGCCTGGAAGACCAGTCGGTCCTCTGAGGTCAGCCGGGCAGGTTCGCCATCCGGACGGTCTTCACGTTCATGAACTCGCGCAGACCGTGGATGGAGAGCTCGCGACCGTATCCCGAGCTCTTGATGCCGCCGAACGGGAACTGCGGGTCGGAGGCGACCATGCCGTTGATGAAGACGCTGCCGGCCTCCAGCTCGCGCGCGAGCCGGTCCGCCTCGGCGCGGTCGCGCGTGAAGGCCGCCGAGCCCAGGCCGAAGGCGGTGCTGTTCGCGACGGCGATGGCCTCGGTCGTGTCGCGGACCCGAAATAGCGCCGCGACCGGCCCGAAGACCTCTTCGCGGGCTGCCGGCGCGTCCGGCGGCACGTCCGCGAGCACCGTCGGCTGGTAGTAGAAGCCGGGGCGATCGATGACCTGTCCCCCCGTCAGCAGGTGGGCGCCCGCCTGGATCGACCGTTCGACCTGGTCGGCGACCCCGTCCCGGATCGACCCGGTCGCCAGCGGACCGATCTGCGTGCGCCCGTCGCTCGGATCGCCGACGACCAGACCACTCATCGCCTCGGTGAAGGCCGCGGCGAAGCGGTCGTAGACGCCGCTCACCACGATGAAGCGCTTGGCGGCGATGCAGGACTGGCCGGTGTTGATGGTGCGCGCCTTCACGGCGGTCGCGACCGCCTGGTCCAGGTCCGCGCTGGCGAGGACCAGGAACGGGTCGCTGCCCCCCAGCTCGAGGACGCTCTTCTTCAGATTACGGCCGGCTGCCGCCGCAATGGACCGTCCGGCCGCTTCGCTGCCGGTCACCGTCACGGCCGCGATGCGCGGGTCTCCGATCAGCTTCTCGACGGCGCCCGACCCGATCAGCAGCGTCTGGAACACACCCTCGGGGGCGCCCGCCCGCCGGAACAGGTCCTCCAGCGCCAGCGCGCACTGGGGCACGTTCGACGCGTGCTTCAGCAGGCCCACGTTGCCCGCCACCAGCGCGGGCGCCGCGAAACGGATCACCTGCCAGAACGGGAAGTTCCAGGGCATCACGGCCAGGACGGGGCCCAGGGGCTGAAGGTGGATCTCGTCGCGGCTGCCGGGACCTTCGCCGACGACCTCCGGGGTCAGGAACGCGGCGGCGTGCTCGGCGTAGAAGCGGCAGGCGGTCGCGCACTTGGCAGCCTCGCCGGCGGCGGCCGCAGCCAGCTTGCCCATCTCCAGAGTCATCAGCCGCCCGAACGCCTCCCGCTCGGTCTCGAGGATCTCCGCCGCGCGCGCGACGACCGCCGCCCGGGCGGCCACGGGCTTGCGGCGCCAGCGTTCCCAGCCCGACGCCGCGGCCGCCAGCTTCCGCTCGACGATCTCGGGTCCGTCCTCGTCGAACGACCGCAGGAGCTGCCCGGTGGCCGGATTCACGCTGGCGATCGGCATTGCTCCCTCCAATCTAAGGCGGTCGGGCGAATCGTCAGGCGCCCGACAGCTGGACGATCGCGAACCCGACTGCCGCCAGGCCGAACGAGGCCGCCAGAAGCGTCCGGTCCAGCCGAGGCGGCACCGGGCGGCGCATCGACACGCGCGCCAGCCCGACCAGGGCGCCCGCCACCAGCCCCCCGATGTGCGCGGCGTTGTCGACCAGGTGCACCCCCCGCGCCGACAGCGAGAGCCCCACGCCCAGCACGAAGAGGATGTTGAAGGCCAGCGCGCGCGCCGCCGCTCGCTGCCCCGACCGCCAGGCGAACGTCGCGGCCATGCCGATGAGCCCCATGATGGCGCCCGACGCGCCCGCCGAGAGGGTCGGGCCCGTCCGGGCCGCCAGCGCGCTGGACAGCACGTTTCCCAGCACCCCGGTGACGACGTAGGTCGCCGCGAACAGCCCGCGCCCGATGGCCTTTTCCGAGATCGCCCCGATCTGCCCGAGCACCCACATGTTCATGAAGATGTGGAGGAGGTTCACGTGGATGAACGCCGCCGTCAGCCACCGCCAGTGCGACACGACGACGTCGGGCGCCGTCACCGACGCGCCGGCGGCGACCAGGATGGGCGTATCGAACGACAGCACGCGCCCGGACAGCGCCGCCATCGCCGCGTAGATCAGAACGTTGACGGCGATCAGCGCTGCCGTGACCGGCGCCTGTTTGAGCCCCCTGAACCAGCGCATCGTATTCCAGGAATGTTTCACGGGCGGGCGCCGGTTATCCAGCCGACACCGCATTTATTTTTTTCGAAGGCTCGACGGCGCGAAGGCAGGCATCCCGCGCGCTTGACAGCTCATCCAAGTCGATACAAAGGAACGCAATGACCAGGACCTCCCTGCGTGCGATGTTCTCGGTGGCCGTGCTCGGCGCGACCGTCGGTTTGGCGGTGCGGGCGCCGCACACGTCGTTTTCGACGGCGCAGGCTGCCGGCGCCGCGGTCACCCCGAAGACGGAGGCGCCCAACGAGGCGCGCGCCCTCTCGCACGCGTTCTCGAACGTGGCCAAGGCGCTGGCCCCCTCGGTCGTCCGGATCGAGGTGGAGGTCGGCGGGCCGAAGGTCGCGAGCGGCCGCGGGCGCATGCCCGGACCGAACAACGACGACGACGGCGACGACAACGGCGACGTGCCGCCGTTCTTCAAGCACTTCTTCCAGTTCGGGCCGGGCGGCGGCGGCGGGATGCCGGAGCCGGGTCCCAGCCACGGCGTCGGGTCGGGCTTCATCATCGACACCAACGGCGACATCGTGACCAACCGGCACGTCGTGCAGGGTGCGACCAAGGTCACGGTCACGATGAACGACGGCAAGGAATTCCCCGCCCACGTCGTCGGCAAGGATGCGCAGACGGACGTGGCGGTCGTCCGGTTGGATCACGCGCCCGCCAACCTGGTCGTGGCGCGCCTCGGCGACTCCGACAAGCTGGAGGTGGGCGAGTGGGTCGTGGCCGTCGGCAGCCCGCTGGGTCTCGAGCAGACCGTGACCGCCGGGATCGTCAGCGGCAAGGGGCGGCCCGGCCGCCACGTGCAGATGTCCGGGCGCCGCGTGCGCGGGTACATCCAGACCGACGCCAAGATCAACCCGGGGAACTCCGGCGGTCCGCTCGTGAACCTCGAGGGCGAGGTGGTGGGCGTGAACACGCTCATCCAGGTGGGCGCCGGCGGCGCGTACGGGTTCGCCATCCCGGTCAACGAAGTGCGGCGGGTCGCGCAGGCGCTGGTCAAGGAGGGACGCGTCCGTTACGCGTACCTCGGCCTGATGCTCACCGACGTCAAGGACCTGAACGACGCCCAGAAGTCCAAGCTGGGAAAGGCCGCGCCCGCGGCCGGGGCGTTCGTCGCCGAGACCACGCCTGGCGGCCCGGCGGGCAAGGCCGGCATGCGGCCAGGCGACGTCATCACCGAGGTCAACAACCAGAAGATCCAGGGCGCGGGCGACGTGGTCGACTACGTCTCGACGCAGCCCATCGGCGCGCGCGTGCTGCTGCACTACGTGAGGGACGGCCGGCCCGCCGAGACGCAGGTCGCGCTGGGCGAGCTGCCGGACGAGGACGCGCGCCAGACGGCGGACGCGCAGCAGGGGAAGCTCGGGATGGCGTTGCAGACGCTGACCCCCGACGTGGCCGCGTCGCTGGGCCTGGGCGGCAACACCAAGGGTGCCGTCATCACCGACGTGCTGGCCGGCAGCGCGGCCGAGCAGGCAGGCCTGCATCCGGGTGACGTCATCGTCGAGGTCGACCGGCGGCCCGTCGGCTCGGCCGACGACGCGGTGGCGGCGCTGCGCGGAGCCCCCCGGCAGGGCGGCCACCTGCTCCGGGTGCGCAGCGGCAGCGGCACGCGCTTCGTCACCATCAAGTGACGCCCTAGGGGCGTCTCTCCGGAGCGCCGTTACGGATCCGGTCCGGCGCGCGCCGCCGACCCCGTCATTCCGCGGGTCTGGCGGGTGCCGCCGGGGGCACGCCCGATGCTTTGCAGCATCCCTTGGAAGGATCGCGAGGCTCGGGCATGCACAGATCTTGGATCGTCGCCGCGACGCTGTCCCTGTGGGGAACGGCCGCGGTGGGCCCGGCGTTCGCGGCAGAGCTCGCGCCGGCTGCGAGCGCGCCGGCCGTCGGCGTGTCGTCGCCGTCGGGGCGCGCGCTGTCCCGTTCGTTCGCGGCCGTCGCGCACGCGATTGGCCCGGCGGTGGTCCAACTGGCGGTGTCGCGGCCGGACGGCGACACGAACGCTTCGGGGATCGTGCTCGACACGCGCGGCAACGTCGTCACCAGCGCGCGCGCGTTCCGGGCCGGCGCGATGGCTGGGGCGGCGAGGCCGCGCATCGAGGTGACGCTGGCGGACGGCCGCCGGTTGCCTGCCGAGCTGGTCGGGACCGACGCGGCCAGCGACGTCGCGATCGTTCGCCTCGAGGAGCCGCCGGGGGACCTGTCGGCGGCGCGGTTCGGCGATTCGGACGAGGCCGAGGTGGGCGAATGGGTGCTGGCGGTCGGCAATCCGCTGGGCCTCGCCGAGACGTTCACCGCCGGCATCGTGAGCGGAAGGCCCGAGCTGGACGGCGTCTCCGCGGGCGGGTTCTTGCTGACGGATGCGAAGGTGAACCCAGGCGACGCCGGTGGACCGCTGGTCGACCTCGAGGGGCAGGTCGTCGGGCTGACGACGCTCATCAGCGCCGGGCCGGGCGGCGGTTATGCGTACGCGGTGCCGATCAATCGGGTCCGGCGCGTCGCCGAGGAGATCATCAAGGACGGGCACGCCAACCATCCGTACATCGGCGTGGCGCTGAAGAACGTCGAGGAGTTGCCGGCCGCGGATCGCTCGCGTCTGGGCGCGCTGCCGCCGGAGGGCGCGCTCGTGAGTCGCGTGGGGGAGGGGACCCCGGCGGCCCGCGCCGGCCTGCGCCCCGGAGACGTCATCACGGCCGTCGGCGAGCGGGAGGTCCCCGCGGCGGCGGAGGTGGTGACCATCATCGGGCGCGCGCAGGTCGGGGCCCGGGTGCCGGTCTCGTTCGTCCGGCGCGGCGAGACCCACAAAGTGGTGATCTCGGTCGAGGATCTGCAGGCCGACCCTGCCGCGCGCTGATCAGGCCTCCGCGCGGGCGCTCTCGAGGCGGAGGTGGGTGATCTCCGACGGCGCGGCCAGCCGCATCGGCGGTCCCCAGTATCCGGTGCCGCGGCTGACGTAGACCTGCGACTGGCCGTGCCGGTGCAGCCCGGCGGTGAACGGCTGCTGCAGCGTGACGAGCAGGCCGAAGGGCCAGATCTGGCCGCCATGCGTGTGCCCCGAAAGCTGCAGCCCCACGCCGAACGGCGCGGCGTCCAGCGCCGAGCGGGGCTGGTGCGCCAGCAACACCAGCTCGCGCGTTGCATCGCGCCCGGCCAGGGCGCGGGCGACCGCTTCGCTCGGCGGAAGGCCGCCGTAATGAACGGCGGACGGGTCGTCGACGCCGGCCAGATCGAAGCTCGCCGAGCCGTTGCCGATGACGACTCGTTCGTTTTGCAATACGCGAATTCCGATCCTGGTCAGCTCGTTCACCCACTCGCCTGCGCCGGAGAAATATTCGTGATTGCCGGTCACGAAGAATACGCCGTGAGGCGCGCGTAACTGCGCCAACGGCGCGATGGCTTCGGCCAGATCGCTCACGTGCCCGTCAACCAGATCGCCGGTGATTGCCACCATGTCCGGTTGCAGCGCGTTGGTGCGCGCAACGACGTCCTCCACGAAACGGCGCCCGATGGTCGGGCCGACGTGAATGTCCGTGAGCTGGACGATCGAAAATCCGTGCAACACCGCGGGCAGTCGGTCGAGTCGGATGGTCACGGGACGCACCGGTGCCGGCCGCCGCGCCATGCGCACGGCGACGCCGGACGCAGCGGCGACGAGCGTCGTCACGCCCGCAGCGGCGGCGCGCGCCAGAAAGCGACGACGCGCGGGGGCAACGGGCGCCGCTCCGCCTGCGCGCCGGGCCAGCGCGGCGCCCGCGCGCGCGAGATCGGCGGCGCCCCATGCCACGAGGAAGAGAAACATCGCGCCCAACCAGACGTAACCGGGCCACGAGAGAGCTTTGCGGAATTCGCCCGACCCGCGGCCCAGGATCATGGACGCGACGACGCTGAGCGCCAGGATCGCCAAACCAAGTCCGCCAATGGCTTGCCATGGCGCGCGCCAAGCGGGATCGCGCACCAACCGCCGCCAAAGATAATAATGAATGGACGCCAGCAGTCCGACGGCGACGGCAATGAATGTCAGAAATCGACCCACCGGTCCCTTTTGACATGGCAGCTGCTGCGCGCAAGCTTTTGCGTTTGCATCGTCGAATCTTCGCGGCTAGTCTGCCCCCGCAACAAAGGGGGAAAAAGCAGATGCCCAGAAGGACCGATGTTCAGGACCTCGTTCAGCAGTTCGTCGATCGATTGTCTTCTTTGATCGAGCAGGACACCGTCTCTCGCGCACGCGACGCCGTTCTCAATGCTTTCGGCGGTCGTGCACCGGCGGGGTTGCAGCTTCGCGGAGCAGGCAAGCTCAACTCGTCCATCGGCGGGCGCAAGCGGCGCAAAGGGCCGATTCAACTCTGTCCCGTTCCGGGCTGCACGAACCGCGCGGCGCCCGTTTTCGGAATGGTTTGCTCGAAGCACAAAGATCTGCCGAAATCGGAGATCAAGAAGTACCGCGAGCAGCGTCGCTCTCAGAAGCAGAAGGAAAAGGCCAAAAAGGCCGCCTGAGAGCGAGGTCGGTCCGACAGGCCGCCTCGTGGCCTTGGGCGCGCCGCTGTTGCGCGCCTCTCTGTGGATCGGCGGGTGAGGGGCCCCTTCCTGAGCTCCCGTCGGACCTGGACGCCGGTTCCGCGCGACGGAAACGCCGCGGGACCGGAAAGTTCCCTCCGGAACCGGCGCCGAGCGATCTTTCACGGTCGCGGTGTGGCGCGCCGGACACGGGGTGCCCCGCCGGGGGGGCAAAGTGGCGGGAATGCGGGGCGGCCAGGTTGGCATTGCTGTTGCGATGAAAGGCGGCGCTTCCCAAGGAGGGGTCATGGCCATCGCGACTGCAACGCTCGATTTCGATCCGTTTGGAAAGATGCCGACGCCGCCGCCCAGCGCGGAGGCCTCGGCGTTCGAGGCGCTTCGGGGGTGTGTCCAGCTGCGTCGGGCGACGATCGACGCACTCCGCGCGATGGCGCAGGCGGCGACGGTTCGCTCGCTGGGCCGGGGCGGCATCGTCGCGGCGCAAGGCGGGCAGTTCGACGCCGCGATCCTCGTCGTGCGCGGCAGGGTCCGCGCCGTCTGCCGGGCCGCCAACGGGCGCGAGATCTCGGTCGAGACGTTCCGCGCGGGCGACCTCATCGCTGACGGCGCGTTCGCGCCCGAGACCGCTCTTCCACATGACTGGGAGGCGGCCGAGCCATCGACGGTGCTCCTGATCCCGCGCGACGCCTTCGTCAGCTGCCTGCGGGCCAGCCCGGAGCTGGCTCTGGCGGTGGGCGCAGACCTGGTCGGCCGGCTCGAGCGGTCGAAGCAGCTCGCGAACGGGCTGGCGCTGGCCGGCGTTCAAGAGCGCGTCGTGTCGCGGTTGCTGGCCATCGGCCGGCAAGACGGGGCGCCGGGTCCGGACGGGCTGCTGATCCGCAACCGGCCCACCCAGCAAGAGCTGGCCAACCAGATCGGCGCCTGCCGGGAGACCGTGTCACGCACGGTGTCCGACCTGGTTCGCCGCGGGCTGCTCACGCCGCGCGGCCGGTCACTGCTGGTCAGCAAGCAGCTCGTCGAGTCGGCCGCCTGAGCCTCGTCGCGGGCCGGCGAGGCCCCGCCCGTGTCGCGGCGGCCGGGTCGGACGCGCGCGAATTTGGCGACGGAATTGACGCTGCGGCGGGCGCGGGTGAAACTTTGCAGGGTTTGGCGAGCCAACCCAAAGTATTCGACACGCCCCCCGAGGGGGCGGGGGCTCGATTTTCCGAGATCGACATCCGGACGTCGATCCGTCCGACGGTCGCGGACATCGACCTCGGCGCCGTGCAGCGCAACCACGCGCGGGTTCGCGACGCCATGGGGCCGGGGGTCCGCGTGTTCGGCGTCGTCAAGGCTGACGCCTATGGTCATGGCGCGGTGCCGGTCGCGCGCGCGCTGGAGCCGCTCTGTCACGCCCTGGCCGTCTCGCTGGTCGAAGAGGGGCTCGAACTGCGTGCCGCGGGCATCCGCGCGCCCATTCTGGTGCTCGGGGCCTACTACAACCGCCACCAGGACGAGGTCCTGGCCGAGCGCCTGACGCCGGTCATTTATGACCAGGGCGAGCTCGAGCGCTTCGCGGCCGCCGCCAAGCGGTTCGGCCGGCCGGTCGACATCCACCTCAAGGTGGACACGGGCATGAGCCGGCTGGGGATGGCCCCGCGGGAGCTCGCCGCGGCTCTCAAGACCGTGCGCGAGGCTCCCCAGCTGCGCCTGGCCGGTCTCTGCACGCACTTCGCCTGCGCCGACGCGGACGATCCGTCGACCACCGAGGCTGCCCTGGCCCTGTTCCAGGGGGCGGTGGACCAGGCGCGCCAGCTCGGTTTCGCGAGCGCCGTCCGCCATGCGGCGAACAGCGCTGCCGCCGTTCGGTTCGCGGCGGCACGGCTGGACGCCGTTCGCCCCGGTCTGGCCCTCTACGGCGCGATGCCCTCGGCCGTCGTGCCGTTGCCGGGGCTGGAGCCGGCGCTGGCGCTGCGCACCCGGATCATGGCGGTCCGCGAGATCGAGCCGGGCACCGGCGTCAGCTACGGGGGCACCTGGCGCGCGGCTCGACGCACGCGCGTCGCGACGCTCCCCATCGGCTATGCGGATGGCTATCCTCGGCACGTGCGCGGGGCGTCGGTGCTGCTCGCTGGACGGCGCGTCCCCGTCATCGGCGCCGTTTGCATGGATATGTTGATGATCGACGTGACCGACCTGCCCGATTCCGCTCTGGGCGGCCCCGTCACGCTGATCGGGCGCGACGGACCCGGCGCGATCTCCGTCGACGAGCTGGCTGGCTGGGCGGGCACCATCAACTACGAGATCTTGTGCGGCATCTCGAAACGCGTTCCGCGGGTCCTACGCGACGCGGCCGCGATCCGCCCTGTGCGGGCGCCCCTGTCGGTCACCCCATGAGCGCGTCTTCTTCGGTCGAGGACCCGCCCGGCCAGGCCGAGGCGGGCAACACGATCGCCGCCGCGCTCCTCGACGCGGCGGTGGCGCCCGTCCGGGGTGTGCTGCGTTACGTCGGCGTGCACGCCATCATGCTGGGGCAGGCGTTGATGGGCGTGTTCCGCAAACCGTTTCGCCTCCGTCTGTACCTGGAGCAGGCGCAGTTCATCGGGGTCGGATCGCTGCCGATCATCTGTCTGGTCGGGTTCTTTTCGGGCGCCGTGTCGGCGCAGCAGGCAATCGCGGCCCTGCGCATCTTCAACCAGGAGCGCTTTGTCGGCGCGACCGTCGGCCTGTCCCTGGCCCAGGAGCTGGCGCCGGTCTTCTGCGCGCTCATGATCACCGCGCGCGCCGGATCGGGGATGGCCACCGAGCTCGGCTCGATGCGCATCACGGAGCAGATCGACGCCCTGACCACGTTCGCCGTCGATCCGATCCAGTACCTGATCACGCCGCGGATCGTGGCTTCGATCCTGATGATGCCGATCATGACGATGGTCTTCAACATCGTCGGCCTCTGCGGCGCGTACCTCTATTCGATCTATCTCGAACACATCGATCTGGGGCAGTTCATCGAGCAGTTCACCTACTGGACGGATCCCAAGGACTACATCATCGGCGCGACCAAGGCGGCCGTGTTCGGCCTGACGTTGTCGGTCGCCGCCTGCTATGAGGGGTTCAACGTGCGGGGTGGCGCCAAGGAGGTCGGGCTTGCCACCACGCAGGCCGTGGTTGCAGGCTCCGTCTCGGTCCTGGTCTCCGACTACTTCTTGATCGACATGTTCCATATCCTCTGGCCGGCAAAATCGTGACGCCGACGCCCGTGCCTCCCGACCCTTCACCGGCGGAACGACCGCCGGCAGCGCTGTCCGGGGCGGAGAACCTCGCGCGCCGCGACGAGCGGTGGCAGATCCGCGTGCGGAACCTGCACAAGACGTTCGGTCCGCAGCACGTTCTGCGCGGTGTCGACCTGGACATCGAGCGCGGGCGGACGAACATCATCATCGGTGGCTCCGGGCAGGGGAAGTCGGTGCTGATGAAGCACCTCATGGGCCTGCTGAAGCCCGACGAGGGCGAGATCTGGGTCGACGGCGAGGACGTGGTCCCCTTCGACGAACGCCAGATGGGCAAGCTGCGCCGGAAGTTCGGCATGGTGTTCCAGTACGCCGCGCTCTTCGATTCGATGAACGTCGTCGAAAACATCGCCTTTCCGCTGATCGAGCGCTACAAGCTGTCGCGTGACGAGATCATGGAGCGGGTCCGCGAGCTGCTGCAGCGGCTGGACCTGGCCAACGTCGGCGGCATCGAACAGAAG
>CAZPUH010000018.1:0-11539 GCA_964589215.1 uncultured Myxococcales bacterium
GGTGTCGCCCACGCAGGACTTCACGGTGCGCAGCGCCTTGCCGTAGGCGTGCCCCGACTCGAACCCGGCGGCCACCAGGTCCCGCCAGATCAGCGGCAGCTGCTCGAGGCGCGCGCCCAGCATGTCGATGCGCTGCGCGCCGGTGATCTTGGTGTACAGGCCGTAGCGCTTGGCGATCTCGCCGATGGTCACCAGCTGGTCGGGCGTGATCTCGCCCGCGGCGACGCGCGGGATGACCGAGTACGTTCCGTCGCGCTGGATGTTGGCCAAAAATCGGTCGTTGGTGTCCTGCAGGGGGCGGTGCTTGCGCTCCAGCACCGGCTCGTTCCAGGCCGAGGCCAGGATCGACGCCACCGCCGGCTTGCAGATCTCGCAGCCGCGGCCGCGGCCGTGGCGCGCGATCAGCTCGTCGAACGTCTTGAGCTTGTGGACGCGCACCAGCTGGTAGAGGTCCTGGCGCGAGCCCGAGAAGTGCTCACAGAGCGCGTTGTTGACCGCGACGCCGGCCTTCTTCAGCTCGATCTTCAGCAGGTCGTTCAGCAGCGGCACGCAGGAGCCGCAGCTGGTTCCGGCGCGCGTGCAGCTCTTGAGAGCGCCGACGGCCTGCGCGCCCCCCGCGATCGCCTGGCAGATGGCGCCCTTGTCGACGTTGTTGCAGCTGCAGATCGTCGCCGACGCGGGCAAGCTGTCGACGCCCATTCCCGCCGGCGCCTCGCCCGGTGGCAGCAGCAGCGCCTCGACCTTGACGGGCAGGGCGGCCTTGCTCTGGACCATCGCGACCAGCTGCCCGTACTGCGAGGCGTCCCCGACCAGGATGCCGCCCAGCAGGCGCTGGCGATCGGCCGAGACGACCAGCTGCTTGTAGACGCCGGCCACGTTGTCGATCAGCCGCAGCGTGTGCGCGCCGCCCTCGAGCCCGAACGCGTCGCCGAAGCTGGCCACGTCGACACCCAGCAGCTTCAGCTTCGTGCTCATGTCGAAGTGGCCGAGGTGCCGGCCCGAAACGTCGGCGAGCTCGTCGGCCGCGACCTGCGCCATCGTGTAGCCGGGGGCGACCAGGCCGTAGCAGCGCCCGTCCCAGGCGGCGCACTCGCCGATGGCCAGGATGTCGGGGTCCGCCGTGCGGCAGCGGGCGTCGATCTCGATGCCGCCGCGCGGCCCCAGCGCCAGGCCGGCGGCGCGCGCCAGCTCGTCGCGCGGGCGCACGCCGGCGGAGAAGACGACCAGCGACGCGTCCAGCGCGCCGCCGTCCGACAGCTGCAGCCCGATCGCGCGCCCGGTCTCGTCGGTCAGGACCCGCTTGGCCGACACGCCCGTGTGAACGGCCACGCCCAGCGTCTCGATGTGGCGGCGCAGGATGGCGCCGCCGGCGTCGTCGACCTGCAGGGCCATCAGGCGGGGCGCGATCTCGACGACGTGGGTTTCCAGGCCCAGGTTGCGCAGCGCGTTCGCCGCCTCCAGTCCCAGCAGGCCGCCGCCGATGACGACGCCCACGCCCGCCGTCGCCGCCGAGGCCGCGGCGGCGATCGCCTCCAGGTCCTCGATCGTTCGGTAGACGAAGCAGCCCGGCGCGTCGCGCCCCTCGACGGGCGGCACGAACGGCGAGGAGCCGGTGGCCAGCACCAGCTTGTCGTAGGGCAAAGTGAGCCCGGCCTTCGTGCGCACCACCTTGGCGGCGCGGTCGATCGTGGCGACCGGGTCGCCCAGGACCAGACGCACGCCTGCCGACTCGTACGCGTCGCGCGAGGTCAGCGCCAGCGGCTCGGCGCCGCCGTCGAAGAACTTGGTGAGGTTGACGCGATCGTAGGCGGGGCGCGGCTCTTCGCCGACGACGGTGATGTCGAACCCGCCGGCGTCGCGGCAGAGCTCGACCAGGCGGTGTCCCACCATCCCGTTTCCGACGACGACCAGTTGAGGTGCCATCGAGGTTCACGGTAGGAGAGTCCACGTTTCTCGACGGTCAAGAGACGGTCAAAGGTCGTTAATTGTGCGAGCGCGCCGGTCGGAGCGCTGTTTACGGCTGTTGGCCGAATCTTGACGCCCGCGAAACGTGCGCCGGCGGATGCTGATCGGGATGAGTCTCGACGCCGCGACGCGCACGCACTGCCCGTACTGCGCCTTCCAGTGCGGGATGCTGATGGGCGCCGGCGAGATCAAGGGCAACCCGGACTTCCCGGTCAACCGCGGTCAGATGTGTGTGAAAGGATTCACCGCGGGCGAGCTGCTGGCGCACCCGGCGCGGCTGACGGCGCCGCGCGTCCGCGGCCGCGACGGGCGCCTGGTCGACGCCAGCTGGGAGGCGGCGCTGGACTTCGTCGCCGAGCGGCTGCTGGCGCTGCGCGCGGCGCACGGGCCGGCCGCGCTCGCGGCGTTCGGAAGCGGCGCGCTCACGAACGAGAAGGCCTACCTGCTGGGCAAGTTCGTGCGCGTGGCGCTGGGCTCGCCGCACGTCGATTACAACGGGCGCTACTGCATGGCGTCCGCGGCGGCCGGCCAGAACCGGGCGTTCGGCGTCGATCGCGGCCTGCCCTTTCCCGTGGCCGACATCGGGCGCACGAAGACGCTGCTGCTGTGGGGCGCCAACTCGGTCGACACGATGCCGCCGCTGGCGCAGTGGCTCGGCGAACAGCAGGCGCACGGCGAGCTGATCGTCGTCGATCCGCGCCGCTCCGAGACCGCGCGCCGCGCCGATCTGCACCTGCAGCTGACGCCGGGGACGGACCTGGCGCTGGCCAACGGCCTCCTGCACCTGGCGATCGACGAGCGGCTGATCGACACGGCCTACATCGCGGCGCGGACCGTCGGGTTCGAGGCCGTGCGGCGGACGGTGATGGAGGTCCACCCCGCGCACGTCGAGCGGCTGACCGGCGTGTCGATCGACGACCAGCTGCGCACCGTGCGGCGGCTGGCCGTCGAGGACAGCGCCATGCTGCTGTCAGGGCGCGGCCCCGAGCAGCAGGCCAAGGGCTCGGAGACGGTGCTGGCGTTCACGAACCTGATGCTGGCGCTGGGCAAGGTCGGGCGCCCGTACAGCGGCTACGGCTGCCTGACGGGGCAGGGCAACGGACAGGGCGGGCGCGAGCACGGCCAGAAGGCTGACCAGCTGCCGGGCTACCGGATGATCGACAACGATGCGGACCGGGCGGCCGTCGCGCGCGTGTGGGGCGTCGACCCGGCGGCGCTGCCGCCGAAGGGGAAGAGCGCGTACGAGCTGCTGGACAGCCTGGGGCCCGAGGGCGGCATCCGCGGGCTGCTGGTGTTCGGATCCAACGTGGCCGTCGCGTCGCCGAACGCGCGAAACATCCTGCGCAAGCTGGCGGCGCTGGACCTGCTGGTCGTGTGCGACGCCTTCGACAACGAGACGGCGGCCGACGCCCACGCGCTGCTGCCGACGCTGCAGTGGGCCGAGGAAGAAGGGACCATGACCAACCTGGAGGGCCGGGTGATCTTGCGCGAGCGGGCCGTGGCGCCGCCCGCCGGTCCGCGCAGCGACCTGGAGATTCTCGCCGAGCTGGGCCGGCGGCTGGGACACGCGGACAAGTTCCAGTTCGCCTCGACGGAGGCGGTGTTCGACGAGCTGCGCGCGGCGACGGCCGGCGCGCGCGCCGACTACAGCGGGATCACCCACGACCGGATCCGCCGCGAGCAAGGCGTGTTCTGGCCGTGCCCGGCCGAGGACCACCCCGGCACGCCGCGGCTGTTCGCCGAGAGGTTCGCGTTCCCCGACGGCCGAGCGCGCTTCCACGCGGTCCGCCACCGGCCGTCCGCGGAGGTGCCCGACGCGGACTACCCGCTCTACTTCACGACCGGGCGATACCGCGAGCACTACAACTCGGGCGCGCAGACCCGCCTCGTGCCGGCGCTGCTGCGGGCCCGCCCGGAGGCGCGGCTGCAGGTTCACCCGCGGCTGGCGGCGCGCCTGGGTGTGGCCGACGGCGGCGCGCTGCTGCTGGAGAGCCGGCGCGG
Source organism: uncultured Myxococcales bacterium (assembly GCA_964589215.1). Classification (GTDB taxonomy): domain Bacteria; phylum Myxococcota_A; class Polyangia; order Fen-1088; family Fen-1088; genus JADGRB01. Next base: position 3,967 of record CAZPUH010000018.1, read on the forward strand.
CGCGGCCACCTTCACCGTCGAGATCACGGCGGACGTCCGCCCGGACACGCTGTTCGCGCCGTTTCACTGGGGCGGCCCGTCGTCGGCGAACCTGCTGACGAACCCGGCGCTGGACCCGCTGAGCCGCATGCCGGAGTTCAAGGTGTGCGCCGTGCGCGCGCGTCCGGCGGCGCCCACGGAAAGGGCGGCGTCGTGAGCGCGCGCAAGCGGCGGCTCGCGATCGTCGGCGCGGGCATGGCGACCTGCCGCCTGCTCGACGAGCTCGAGCGGCGCGGCGGCTTCGACCGGTTCGAGGTCAGCGTGTTCGGCGACGAGCGCGGCGGCGCCTACAACCGCGTGCTGCTCAGCAAGGTGCTGGCGGGCGACGAACCCGACGCGATCGTCACCAAGCCGCCGGCCTGGTTCGCGGAGCGCGGCGTCCGCCTGCACGACGGCGTCGCCGTGCGGCGCCTGGACACCGAGGCCAAGCAGGTCGAGACCGCCGACGGCGCGACCCATCGCTACGACCTGGCGGTGCTGGCCACCGGCAGCCAGCCGCGCGTCCCGCCGCTGGACGGGATGACCGGGCAGAACGGCGATCTGCGGCCCGGCGTGTTCGTCTACCGCACGATGGACGACTGCGTGCGGATGCGCGCCCACGCGCGCGCCGGCGACGCGGCCGTCGTGCTGGGCGGCGGGCTGCTGGGGCTGGAGGCGGCCAAGGTGCTGAGCGACGCGGGGCTGCACGTGACCGTCGTGCACGCGGCGCGCACACTGATGAACGCGCAGCTGGACGAGCTGGGGGGCGAGATGCTCGAGCGCCAGATCGAAGCGCACGGCATCTTCGTGCGCACCGGGCGGACCATCGAGGCCGTCGTCGGCGAGGCGTCCGTCGCGGGCGTGCGTCTCGACGACGGCAAGGTGCTGGCCGCGGAGCTGCTGGTGCTGGCCTGTGGCGTGCGGCCGCGGGTCGACGTGGCGCGCGCCTCGGGGCTGCCCATCAACAAAGGTGTCGTCGTGAACGACACCCTGGCGACCGAGGCGGCCGGAGTCTACGCCATCGGCGACTGCGCCGAGCACGCCGGCCGTACCTACGGCATCGTGGCGCCGGCCTGGGAGCAGGCGAGCGTGCTGGCCGACGTGCTGACGGGCGCCAACCCGCAGGCGCGCTACCGGGGCTCGAAGACGTACACTCGCCTCAAGGTGGCGGGCGTCGACGTGGCGTCGATGGGCCGCATCGATCCCGAGCTGGAGCGCGACGAGGTGATCCAGGTCGTCGAGACGCGCCGCGGGTCCTATCGAAAGCTGATCGTGCGCGGCAACGAGCTGATCGGCGCGATGCTGGTCGGCAACACGGCGGCGGCGCCCGCGCTGGTGCAGGCGCTGGATCGCGGCGATCCGCTGCCCGACGACCCGCTGGAGGCGCTGTGCCCGAACGCGGGCGCGGCCGCCCCCGCGTGCGCCGACCGGCTGATCTGTAACTGCAACGCCGTCCCCGAGTCGCGCATCCGCGAGGCGATCGCCGCGGGCGCCGCCAGCGTCGAGGAGCTGGCGCTGGCCACCCGCGCCGGCACCGGCTGCGGCTCGTGCAAGACCGAGCTGGCGCAGATCCTGAAGCGCGAGTCGATCGCCCGCGTCCCGGCGGCGGCCGCCGCCGCGGGCTGAACCCGCCGGGCGGAGGGCGCCCGGCGTACGCGGCGCGGGGGTCAGAAGACCAGCGGCACGTCGACCTGCACCATGTTGTACGACATGTTCGACAGCGGCGCGTCCGTCGCGCGCGCGTAGGAGATCCCGGGCCGCAGGAACATGCCGCGCCCCACGGCGAAGTGGGCGCGGGGGCCGATCGCGACGGTCATGGTGTCCCGGTTCGCCGAGGGAATGTCGACCTTGGCGCCCATCACGATGCGGGTGGGCGTCGACAGCCAGCGCTGGTAGCGCAGCTCGCCGCCGACCGACAGAGACGGCAGCAGGAAGTACCCGACGTGCAGGCCCACCGTGGAGTTCGTGCGCGCCGCGTCCGTGCTGCCGCTGCCCGCGTCGTCGCCGTGCACGCGCAGCAGCTGGAACAGCGTGGCTTCGACCTGGACGGTCAGGCGGTGGTCGACGTAGGCCAGGTCGCCGCCGACGATCCCCGTGAAGTAGTTGACCGCGAACATCGCGTTGTCCATCCCCGAGCGGGCCTGCAGCCCCGCCGTGTTCGCCGCCGCGACGCCGGCGTCGGGGTGGTCGCCGCTGCCGGCACCGACCGGGATGGTCCCGCCCGCGAACGCGGCCCACCGCAGGCTGCCCACGCGCCGCGCATAGGTGAGCCCCACGATCGGGTTGATGAAGGACGACCCGTCCGGCGCGCTACCGGGCGCCTGGTTCTGAACGAACCCCAGACGCACCAGCGGCGCCAGATGGGGCGTCACGGCGTAGCTGCCCAGCAGCATGGTGGCGACCGTCGATCCGCTCGCGCCGGCGTTGTCGTAGAACGCGACCGAGCTGTCCGACCGCACGACGCTGGCGACCGCCGCCGGGCGGAGCTGCCAGGGGATCGAGTAGGGCGGCGGCGGGGGCGGCGAGGCCGTAGCCGGCGGCGCGACGGCCACCGCGGTCGCCTCCGGCGCGACGGCTTCGGCGCCGTGGGCGACGCCCCCCAGCGCGCCGGCGGCACAGGCGACCGCCAAAGCGGCGGCGTTTCGGAACCAACGGTGAAAAGTCAGTGCGGTCATGGTGTTCCTCCGCACGCGACCGTAGAGGGGCGGCCGTTTCTCAATCGTCAATTGTCCGTCAAAGATCGACGGCGAGTCAGCCAATGGCCTCGTTGACAGATCGGGTGGCCGGGTCCTGTTTTCCTGACTGCAGCCTGGTGCCAGGTTTGCATTTCCCGCGGAGACCATGACGACCCCGACGCTGCCCGCCATCTCCGGCTCCGCGCCCTCGTACCCGGCCGCCGCCCGAAAACCGCCCGGCGCCGCGCTGCCCGTGCGCGTGCTGGCCGCGCTGGGGCCGGATTTCAGCCTGACGCTGGCGTTCTTGACGGCGCTGGCCGCGCTGGTGGCCGCGTTCGGGGCCTCGTTCGTGTGGGCCAAGGGGCCGATCCTCTGGGCTGGTGGGATCCTGACGGCCCTGGTGGTGATCGCGCTGCTCTCGCGGCTGCCCGCCATCGCGCGGGGTCAGGCCGGCGCCTGGCGGGATGTGGGAATTGCGGCGCGCGCCGCCGCCCGCGACTGGGGGCCGTTCACCATCATCATGTGGGCCTTCGAGAGCATGGAGACGTACACGGGGGCCATCCGCAAGACCAGCATCGACGACGCGCTCTATCGAATGGACCTGCGCCTCTTCGGGGTGGAGCCGACGGTCTGGGCGGGACGCTTCCATCATCCGCTGCTGACCGACTGGATGTCGCTGGGTTACGGCCTCTACTTCGTGCTGCCGATGGCGGTGGCCGCCGCGCTGTCGCTGCGCGGGCGGCGCCGGGATCTGCGCGAGCTGTCGACCGCCGTCATCTTGCAGATGGGCCTCGGTTTCCTGCTGTTCCTGCTGTTTCCGGCCGGGCCGCCGCGCTTCTACCCGCCGCTGGTCGCGGGGGTGTTCGATCCTGCCCACCTGCGGTCCTGGACGGGCCTCTACGAGATGCAGCAGAACGTGTTCGACGCCGTCGATCCGCTGCGCGTGCGGTCGGCGTTCCCGTCGCTGCACTGCTCGATCGGGCTGCTGACGCTCTTCTATTCCTGGCGGTTCGGCGACGCTCTGTTTCCACGGCGGCCGCGCCTCTACTTCTGGATCTGCCTGCCGCTGGTGGTCAGCTTGTGGCTGTCGACCATCTACCTGCGCCACCACTGGGTGCCGGACATCGCCGCCGGGCTGGCGCTGGGCCTGGTCTCGGCGACGCTGGCCCCGCGCCTGCGCCGGGCCTGGCCGCGCCTCAATCCCGCGACGACAGAGCCGGGGCGATGAGCAGGGCGGCGGCCAGGCAGGTGATCTCCCCCAGCATGGCCGCCACGCCGAAGCTGCGGATTCCCCGGTTCGCCGAGAACCACAGCGACCCGTAGCCGACCACCGTCGTGTACGAGCAGAGCGCGACGGCGGACGCCGTGTGGACGCCTTCGACGCGAGCGCCGGCCACCGCCGCGTCGGCGCGGGCGCGGCTGATGATGTTGACCGCGTAGTCGACGCCGATCCCGATGGTGATGGGCAGGGCCACGAAGTCCAGGAAATTCACCTTCAGCCGCAGCAGGGAGGCGATGAACAGCAGACCCAGCGTCCCCAGCGCGCAGCAGAACAGCGTGTACAGCGCCGCCGGAGTCGGCCCCAGCAGCAACAGCACGACCACCACGGCGCCGACGGCCGCCACGGCCGTCGCCCGCGGACCGTCGCGCTCCATGGCGGCCAGCATGTCGCTGAACACGAACGCGGTGCCGCCGATGAGGACGTCGCCCGGCAGCCCCAACCCCCGCACGGCGCTGGCGAAGCGGCGCAGGTCGTGGGTATTCCACGAGTTGATGCCCAGGCCGTTGTTGGCCAGCACGATCCGCCCGCGGCTCCCGTCGCGCTCGACGTAAGGCCAGGCCAGCTCGGCGGGGATGTCCGCGTCGCCCAGCGCGCGCAGCCCGTCGGGCGGGCGCGCGTCTTCCAGCTGCCGCTGCTCGTCGGCCGTCAGCGCGTCGGGGTGCCGGAGCTGGCGGTCGACCAGGTGTCGGATCTCGGACAGCACCTGCAGCTTTTCCGGCTGGTCGGCCGGCAGGCGATCGTCGATCGAGCTGACGCGGCTGAAGAGGCGCGCCCGCTCCGGCTTGCCGGCGTCCGCGGCGCGCAGCTGGGCGACCAGCGGCTCGACCTCCGCGCGACGGGCGGCGGCCAGCGCGAACCCGCCGGAGATGCCGTGCCCGAATGCGTGGTCGAACTTGTCCATCCACGCGGCCGAGCGGTCCATCTCCGCGCTGGTGCTGGCCAGGTTCTGCAGGTTCGTCTCCAGCGGGTCGTCGGCCAGGTACCGCCAGGCGCCGACGGCGCAGACGACGAACAGGATCGCGGCCACGGGGACCACGACGGCGCGGCGCCGCGGCAGCCGCCGCTCGAACCACGACACGGCCGCGGGCGCGGGACGAATTTTCACCCAGCGTCGCCGTTCCAGCACGGCCAGCGCCGCCGGCAGCACCGTGTAGGCGGAGATCCAGCAACACAGCATCCCGACGCCGCCGATGATCCCGAAGTCGCGAAAGCCGCGGAACGGGGTCACGGCCAGCGACAGGTACGCCACCCCCGCGGTGGCCGCCGCCGCGGCCGTCGGGCGCCGGGTGCCCGCCAGCGCTCGGAAGCGCGCCTCGTCCGGGCTGCGGCCGTCCCGGCGCTCTTCCAGGTAGCGGCCCAGCAGGATGATGCCGAAGTTGATCCCGTTCCCGACGACGATCGACGACAGGAACGCGCTGGCGATGTTGAGGTGGCCGATGGTCAGATCGGTCACGGCGAAGGCGGCCAGCGCCCCCACGGTCAGCGCCCAGCCGAGCGCCAGGACGGCCGCCGCCGAACGAAAGTAGAGCAGCATGCCGGCCAGCACGGCGGCGATCGTCAGCACGGTCGCGATCGTCATCCCGCGCACCAGGCCGTGCTGCTCGGCCAGCGCGCGGACCACGTCCCCCGCCACGCCGAACCGGACGGCGGGACCGGATTCGCGGGCGGTCGCGTCGACGGCGCCGCCCAGCGCGGCCGCCAGGCGCGCGCCCCGGTCCAGATCGCCGCCGTTGAAGTCGGCGCGGACGACGATCAGCTGCAGCCGTCCGTCGGCCGACACCAGCGGCTGGGGGTGACCGGCCTTGGCGCGCGCCTCGTCGAGCCGCCGCCGGAGCGCGTCCAGAGAGTCGCCGCCGCCGCTCGTCGCGGGTTCGTCCAGCGGCACGTAGAGCGGGTTCTGCTTCATCGTGCGGTCGCGCAGCGCATCGCGCGCGGCGGTCAGGTCGTCCAGGGAGGCGAACAGGAAGCGGTTGTCCCAGGTGTACTGGCGCAGGACCCCGTCGTCCGCGGTGATGCCGGCGATCCCCAGCGCGCGCGCGTCCAGCCCGCGAATCCGCCGCAACAGCGCCTGTCCGGCCCGGTCGCGCGCGGCGGGGTCGGCGCTCTCGACGCCGATCATGAAGGTCGCCGCCACGCGCGCCCGCTTCTCGATCGCGCGCAGCTGCCGCACCGACGGCGTCGACTCCGGCAGCAAGTACGAGAGGTCGCTCTTGATCGACAGGCGGCTGGTCAGCGCCCCGGCGACGACGGCCAGCACCGCCGCGATCACCAGGACGGTTCGATCGCTGGTCCGCTGCCGGGCCCACGCGCGCCCCGTCTGCGCCGGCGGCGTCATGCGTGCTGGCGAAACGGAACGTCACCAAGAGGGGTCGCGACCGGGGCGCCGAGCCGGCCGTAAAGCGCGATGACCTCCTGCGCGACCGCCGGCCAGTCGAACCGGGCCGCCGTGGCGCGGCCGGCGGCGGCGCAGCGGCGCCGGAGCGTCGCGTCCTGCAGAAGGCGGGTGGTCTGCGCGGCCAGCATCGCGCAGTCCGGGTCGGCCGCCACGTCGACCATGAAGCCCTGCTGGCCGTCGCTCATGACGTTGCGGAAGCCCGGGGTGTCGGCCGCGACGACCGCGCAGCCGGCCGCCATCGCCTCCAGCAGGATGATGCCGAACGTCCCGCCGACGGCCGGACACAGCAGGACGTCCGCCGACGCGTAGTACGACGGGCGCTCGGCCCCGGGGACGAACCCCACGAAGTGGGCGTCCGGGCGCAGGTCGGGCGGGACCAGGGCCTCGTAGGCCGGGCGCAGCGGCCCGTCGCCCACCAGCACCAGGCGCGCGTCCGTACCGCCCCGGCGCACCCGCACCCAGGCGCGGATGACGCGGTCGACGCCGTTCCGCGGATCGAAGCGCCCGACGTGCAGGACCGTCGGGCGCCCGTCGTCCAGCTCGGGGCGGCGGCGGCCGGACGCGAAGGTCGCCACGTCGACGCCGTTCGGGATGACGTGCCACGGGGCGCGGAAGGTTCGCTTGAGGTCCACCAGCGCCGTCTCGGACACGCCGATCGCCGCGTCCAGCCGGTCGGCGTAGCGCTGCAACGACCCGCGCAGCGCCCCATATAGGAAGCTGCGGCCGACCACGCTGTGGAAGGTCCCCACCGTCACCGCCGACGACTGGCGCAGGAACAGCAGCGGCAGCGTGGGCATCAGCGGGGAGTGCAGGTGGACGACGTCGAACCGTTCGCTGCGCAGGACCTCGCGGACGGCGGCGGTCAACCCCGGTCCCGTGGACACCCGCGCGATCGATCCGCCCGAGAACACCGGGATCGAGCGCCCCAGCCGGATGACGCCGTCGTCGCGATCGCGGCGCGCCCCCGGGCCGCCCTGCACCGAGGCCAGCGTGTCGCTGACCGCCGGGGTCACGATGCGGACGTCGTGACCCAGCCGGCGCGCCGCTTGCGCGAAGTGGTGCACGTGCTCCTGAATGCCACCGAGCGTGGGGTAGTAGTACTCGGTAACGATCCCGATCTTCATGGGTGGCGCATCCCTTCGTTAGACAACGAACGTAGGTGCGAAGCCCATGCCGTCGAGGCCAGCCCTTGGCTGACCGGAC
>CAZPUH010000019.1:0-6533 GCA_964589215.1 uncultured Myxococcales bacterium
CTGTCAGCGCGCTACGGCGTGCGCGGCATGGTCACCAGCGCGCCGGTGGCGTGGGCGGCGCTGGCGCTGCTGGGTGGTTCGTGGCGGACGGCGCCCGCGCTCGCGTTGAAGGCGCTGGCGACGCCGTCCGAGCTGGGCGCGCTGGCCGGCGCGCTGATCGTGGGGTGGATTGCCTCGGTTCACGAGCGTCACGCCCGCGCGCTGGAAGAGAAGCTGGAAGGGGTGGCCGCCAAGGCCAGCCGCGACGCCGCCGCGCTGGGTGAGCTGCGGCAGGCCGCGCTCGCGCTGCGCGCCCGCAACGATCGTCTGGACCTGTCGCTGACGTTCCTGCGCGACGTGGCCCGCAAGATCGAGACCGGCGATCGTCTGGCGGCGGCCGAGGCGGCGCTGTCGCTGATCGTGGCGCGCCTCGGCGCCCGGGCCGCGGCGGTGGAGCTGGCGTCCTCGGATTCGATGCCGCTGTCGACGCTGGCGTCCGCCGGCGCCTGGCACGCGGCGGGCGGCTCGGACGTCCCCGACGCCACGGCCGCCGAGGCGCTGCGCAGCGGTCGACCCGTGCGCGCCGTCGAGCTCACGGGCGCCGGGCCGACGGACAGCGATCTGGCCGCGCCGATCGTCGTCGACGGCATCTCGGTGGGCGTGCTGGTGGCGCGCGGCGCGTCGCGCATGGGCGCGGCCGCGCTGCGCGACCTGGCCGTCGTGGCCGAGTGGCTGGCCCCTGCCTTCGACAAGGCGCGCTCGGGCGCCGACGGCGGCGCTCTGGGCGGCGGCCGACTCGGCCAGCTCCCGGCGCCCGCGGCCGAAGCGGCGGCGATCGAACCTGGCGAGACCGAGGCCATCGGCACCGAGGGGCGTGGCCTCTCTCTGGTCACGATCTAAAGATGGCGTCACATACGACCCACGCGAAGACACTGCCCGACCTGAAGGTGGACGGGCAGGGGGCCGGGACGCCGTACCTGGACGGCGTGACGGCCGGCGGGCGCACCGCGAGCCGCACGATCGACGTTGCCGTTTTGCGGCATCGCCCGCTGCCCGTGGTCCCGTGGGTGCTGGCGGGTGTCCTCGATCTGGCGGCGGCGGCGGTGATCGTCCTGCGTCCCGTGCACGCGGGCGCGCTGATCGCCGGAGGACTGCACCTGGCGGCGGTGATCCCGATCTTGCTGTGGCGGTCGCTGACCAGCAGCGAACGCTGGCTGGGCGGCGCGTTCACGTTCGCCATCCCGGTCGCGGGCGCGGCGCTGTCCGCGATCGCGCTGGGGACGTCGGGGCGCGGTGAGGTGGTCGAGGCGGATCCGAACGCCGCCGCCCCCGAGGTCGAGCCGCTGCGCGCCGAGGAGCTGCGCCGCCTGGGCGAGGCGCTGCCGTGCTGCGAGGCGCTGCTGACCGGCAGCATCGACGAACGCCGCGCCATCATCGCGACGCTGACCCGGCGCGCGGACGCCGACGCCGTCGCGCTGCTGCGGTGGGCGCTGGGCGCGGCAGATCCCGATCTGGCCGTCGAGGCTGCGCTGGCGCTGGAAGAGATGACGGCGTCGTTCGAGGCGCGCATCGCGCAGCTGCGCCAGGCTCTGGCGCGCAAGCCGTCGGCCGACGACGCGCAGGACGCCGCCGAGCTGGCGACGGACGCCATCGAGGCGGGGCTGGCCGAGCCGGCGCTGGTCCCGTCGCTGGCCCACGAGGCGCGGCAGTTCTACGCCGCCGCCGCGGCGGCCGACCCGGCACGCGCCGGCGAGCTGGCCATCGGACGCGCCCGCCTGGAGCTGGCGGTGCTGCGCCCCGACGCCGCGCTGGCCGCCATCGACGAGGCGGTCGATCGCGTCGGCGTCGAGGCGAAGAGCGTGCTGCTGGCGCTGCGCGACGAGGCCGTCCTGGCCACGCACGCGCTGCCCTGGGAGAGCCCGTCGGCGCTGGCCAGCTATCACCCGGCCGCGCCGCCGCCGCTGGCCGTTCACCGCAAGCTGTCCGCCGCGCGCCGCCTGTCCGGTCTGCACCGCCGCGGCACGAACGGCGTCAGCGTCACCGTCGGCGTCGTTCAGGTTCCGGCGCCCGCCGGCACACGGGAGGTCCCTGTTGACAAGTCCTAGCGCCATCCCCGACGTCTGCCTGCTGGTCGAGGGGACGTACCCCTTCGTCTCGGGGGGCGTCTCGTCGTGGGTGCACGACATCATCCGCGGCCATCCGGAGCTGCGGTTCGCCGTGCTGAACGTCGGCTCGCACCCGGCCGCTTACGGCGAGCCGCGCTACCAGCTGCCCGAGAACGTCGTCGGGCTGCACCGGGTGTTCTGCCAGGAAACGGCCAAGCCGCCGCTGGACGGCGACCAGCGCGCCGAGCTTCGCGAGGAGATCCGGCGGCTGCGCTCGGCCGTCGACGCGCGCGCCACCACGCCGCGCGTGCTGGAGGGGCTGCGGCGGATGCACCTCGAGGACGACCCCGATCCCGAGATCTGGCGGAGCATCCTGGCGGACCTGGCGACGAACGACCTGGGCATGCCCGAGTTTCTGTACGGCCGCGCCAGCTTCGATCTGCTGACCAACATCGCCGAGCAGATCGCCGCCGAGGCGCCGTTTCTCGATCTCTTCTGGCACTACCGCGCGATCCACGTGCCGGTCCTGCGCCTGCTGGCGGCGCCGGTCGTCGAGGCGGCCTGCTACCACGCGGTCTCGACCGGCTACGCGGGCCTGGTCGCGTCGGTGTGGAGCCACCGCACGGGGCGCCCGATGGCGCTGACCGAGCACGGCATCTACTCGCGCGAGCGGGACATGGAGCTGGCGCGCGCCGACTGGATTCGCGACGCGGCCGACGCCGACGACGGCGGGTTCGGCCTGCGCACGGCGACCTGGGCGCCGCGCATCTCGCCGCTGCGCCGGATCTGGTCGCGCTTTTTCCGCGGGCTGTCGCGCATCACCTACGCGCAGTCGACCCGCATCCTGACCCTGTCGGACGTGAACCGGAAGAAGCAGATCGCCGACGGCGCGCCCATCGAGAAGATCGACATCGTCCCGAACGGCGTCGACCTGCCGGCCGATCCGCCGCCGCTGCTGGAAGGGGACGCGGCCGCGGCGTCGGGCGACGACGTCATCGAGCTGCGGCCGCCGCCGATGCGGGTGGGCTTCGTCGGCCGCGTCGTCCCCATCAAGGACCTCATCACCTTCATCCGCGCGTGCGACGAGGCGCTGCGTAACGTCGAGCTGGACGTGCGCGTGATCGGCCCGATGGACGAGGACGGCGGCTACGCCGGGCGCTGCCGCGACCTGGTCGCGCGCCTGGGCCGCACCGAGCAGATCCGCTTTTTGGGGCCGATGCCGCCGGCGAAGATCTACCCCGACCTGGACGTCGTCGTGCTGACCAGCTTCAGCGAGGGGCAGCCGCTGGTCATCCTGGAGGCGTACGCCTGCGGCGTGCCCGTCATCGCGACCGACGTGGGCGCCTGCCGCGAGATGATCGAGGGACGGACGCCCGCCGACCGCGCCATCGGGCCCAGCGGTTTCGTCACGCGCGTCGCGATCCCCAAGGAGACGGCGACGGCGCTGATCGCGCTGGCCCGCGATCCCAAGCTGCGACGGCGGATGGGCGCCGCCGGGCGCAAGCGAGTCACGACCTTCTACCAGCGCCGCGACATGCTGGCCTCGTACCGCGCGCTCTACGCGTCGATGGGGGCGGGCGGGCCGGCGGGCACGGTGGTGAGCGGCGCGTCCGGCGCGACGGCGGAGGCTTAGACGTGGCGGGAATCGGCTGGAAGCTGCAGAGAATGATCGACCGCGGGTCGCTGGCGGGCACGATCGGCGCCTATCTGACGGGCGTGGCCGTCACCAGCGCGCCCTGGTTGCTGACGACGGCCGTGCTGACCAGCTTGCGCCTGGTCGCCCGCCGCAGTGGGACGGACTTCGAGGTCATCGAGCGCTTCTTGACGGTGGTTTACGCGGTCACCGTCGTGCTGTCGGCGCCCGTGCACGTGGTGGTGTCGCGCTACACGGCCGACCGGCTGTACGACCACCACGTCGAAAAGATCGGCGCGCCGCTGCGCCGGGCGACCGCGCTGACGCTGCTGATGTTCGCGGCGACGGGCATCGTGGTCGTCGCGCTCATGCGCCTTCCGCTGTCCCTGGCGGTCGTCGGCGCGCCGCTGTGCGCGATCGTGGGCGCGCAGTGGCTGATGCTGTCGGTCGGCGGCGGCATGACCTCGCCGGTGGTGGTGCTGCGGGCGTTCGGCATCGGCGCCCCGTTGAGCCTGCTGGCGGCCTGGGTGTTCGACCGGTCGTTCGGATTCGGTCCCGCCGGCTACCTCTACGGGTTCGCGGCGGGCCAGCTGGCGACGCTGGGGATGCTGGTGCAGGGGATCGCGCGGGCGGTGCCCGGCCACGCCGACGAGGGCGCCCAGCTGCTGCCGGCCTTCCGGGAGTACCGGCTGCTCGCGCTCTCGGCGCTGGCCTACTACCTGTCGATCTGGGCCGACAAGATCGTCGTCTACCTGGTGATGGGCGGCGACGCTGCCGCGTTCTACGCCGCCATCGCGGCCATCGCCTGGTTCTCGGTGATCCCGGCGTTCGCCTGGATCTACGTGCAGATCGAGACCTCGTTCTACCAGCGGTTCCGCGCCTTCTACGCCGACATCGAGGTGGGCGCCTCGCTGAAGCAGCTCAAGGAGCGGGCGGACCGCATCTCCGTCGAGGCCAAGCGCATCCTGCGCGGGGCCGGCATCGTGCAGGCCTCGGCCAGCGGCATCGCCATCGCGGCGGCGCCCCTGCTGGTGAAGGCCGTGGGGCTGTCGCCCGACGCGACGCCGCTGTTCCGGATGGCGGCGATCGGCGCGGCGGCTCAGATGCTGACGCTGCTGGAGGTGCTGCTGCTCTACTACTTCGATCTGCGGCGCGACGCGCTGCTCATCTCGACGGGGCTCCTGGCGGGCGAGGCGGCGTTCACGCTGGCGGCGTGGGCGGCCGGCTGGTTCCCGGTGGTCGGCTACGTCGTCGCGTGCGCGCTCACGGCCAGCGTGGGCGTCGTGCTGGTGCGGCGGCGCCTCAGCACGCTGGTGCTCGACACCTTCCAGTCACAGCCGTTCGGGGTGTCGTAGCGGCGGGCGTCCGGTCAGTGATGGCCGGGCACCAGCTGCCCGGCGGGGCCCAGGCCCTCACCGCGCTGGGCGGTTTCGGGCTCGCCCGAGGTGCCGAGCCCGCCCGGCTGCCGGCGGCGGAAGTCGAACGGGAACGCGTAGAGATAGAGGCCCAGCAGCGCGACGGCCACCAGCCAGCCGCAGATCTGGTAGAAGCCGCGGCGCCGCGCCTCTTCCAGCGAGGTCACGGCCGCGGTCGTCGCCAGGGCGGCGCCGGGGCGGTGGGCCCGCACCTCGGCGGCGATGTTCTGCCACACGCGCGGTGGCGGCATCGACGGCGCGAGGGCAGCGCCCAGGCGCGCCGCCACCAGCGACGCCTGCTCGACCGCCTCGACGCAGCCGCGGTGATGCACGCAGCTCGACAGGTGATCCAGGCACGCCCGGTGCTCGTGCTCGTCCAGCGCGATCAGCGCGTAGGCGGGCGCCAGCTCTTTGAACTCGTCGCAGGTCATCATGACGTCGCGGCCGTTCACGCGAGATCGTCTTTGAGGAGGGTTGCCAATTTTCCGATGGCCAACTTAACCCTCATCTTCACCGTCCCAAGGGGGCTGCCCGTCTTGGTGGCGATTTCCGTCTGGGATAACCCGTCGAAATAAGCCAGCTCTATCGCTTGCCGCTGCTCCTTGGGAAGGGCGGCCAGCGCGTCCGCGACGCGCGATTCGGTCGAGCGGCGCTCGGTGTGCTCGGCGGGAGAGAGCGGAACGCTGGGGTGCGTGTCGACCGCGGTCTCGGCGCCCTCGATGGCGCGACCGGCGGTGCCCGCGGCGCGCAGGCGGTCGATGGCCCGGCTGCGGGCGATGGTGATCACCCAGGCGACCGCGCCGCCCTTGCGGCCGTCGAACTGAGGCGCGCGCTTCCACAGCTCCAGGAACGTTTCCTGGACGATATCTTCCGCCTCTTCCGCGTTGCGGAGGATCCGGCGGGCGACGGCCAGCGCGCGGGGGGCCTGCTCGTCGTACAGGACACGGAGCGCGGCAACGTCTCCGTCGGCCACGCGACCGAGCAACTCTCGGTCGCGGGCCTTTTCCTTCCCGCGCTCGAAGGCGGGAAGCAAGGCGGCGGCAATCGACTTGCTCAACGGGAGAAAAGTATTTGCGACGGATTCGCCGCTCGCACGCCAAAAGTACGGAAGAGCTGCCGTTTTTGCGCTCATCACTATGGATGAACTACGGCCGTCGCCGCCGGTCGGACGTACGAAATCCCACCTCCAACGACCGATTTATTTGACATACCGGACATTTGTTCCGTACCTTACGCATGTTCAGGTATGGGGACGGACACAACGCCGAGGAGGAATCGATGGGCTCGCTGACGCTGGTTCGTGACGACACGCGAGGCGTCCTGACGGACCGCCAGCGCGAAATCCTCGAGTTCATCACGCAGTCGATTCGCGAGCGGGGCTATCCGCCGACGCTGCGGGAG
>CAZPUH010000020.1:0-13979 GCA_964589215.1 uncultured Myxococcales bacterium
AGCTCCGGCCGCGCGCCCGCTGGCGCTCGCGGGCGGCGGCGACCCGCGCGCGCACCGCCTCCGTCGGTTCGCCCGCCTCGGCGGTTGCGAGCTGCTGGTAGGGCAGGGCCGGGACGTCGACGTGGAGGTCGATCCGGTCGAGGAGCGGACCCGAAAGGCGCGACCGGTAGTTCCCGATGGCGGCCGTGCCGCAGACGCAGGTCCGGACGGTGCTGCCGAGGTAGCCGCACGGACAGGGGTTCAGCGCGGCGACGAGCATGAAGTCGGTGGGATAGGTGACCGCCCGCCGGGCGCGCACGATCGTGACGGTCCGATCCTCCAGCGGCTGGCGCAGCGACTCGAGGATCGAGCGCGGGTACTCGAGCAGCTCGTCGAGAAACAGCACGCCGTTGTGGGCCAGCGCGATCTCGCCGGGGCGGACGTGCGGACCGCCGCCGATGAGGCCGGCCACCGACACCGTGTGGTGCGGCGCCCGAAACGGCCGTGCCCGCACGAGGCCCCCACCGCCCAGCAGGCCGGCGATCGAGTGGACCATCGTCGTCTCCAGCGCCTCGTCGAACGTCAGCGGCGGCAGGATCCCGGGCAGCCGTTGCGCGAGCATCGTCTTGCCCGAGCCGGGCGCACCGACGAACAGCAGGTTGTGACCGCCACCGGCCGCGATCTCCAGCGCGCGCCGCGGGACCTCCTGGCCGCGCACGTCCGCCAGGTCCGGGATCGGCGGGGCGACCTGCGCTAGGGCGGGCGGCGCCTCGGCCAATCTGCCGGCCACCCCCTCCCCGCGCAGCAACGCCACCAGCTCCGCAACGTGCCCGGGCGCCCGGATCTCCAGGCCCGGAGGTTCGGCGACCACCGCCGCCTCGGCCACGTTTCCCGGCGGAACGACGAGCCGGCGGATGGCGCGTCCGCGCGCCCAGGCCGCGATGGGCAGCACGCCCCGAACGGGCCGCAACGTTCCGTCGAGCGCCAGCTCGCCCACGAACAGCGTGCCCTCCAGCGCGGCTGGATCGACGACGCCCGCGGCGCACAGCATGCCGACGGCGATCGGCACGTCGAAGGCCGCCCCGTCCTTGCGCAGGTCGGCGGGCGCCAGGTTGACCGTGACCCGGCGAGGCGGCAGCTTGAAGCCGCTGTTCTCCAGCGCGCCGCGGATCCGGAGCCGCCCCTCGCGCACGCCGGCGTCCGGGAGCCCGACGATGTTGCAGCCCGGGAGGCCGACGGCCACGTCGACCTCGACGTCGATGGCGGCCGCCTCGATCCCGACCACCGCCGCGGAGGTGACCCGAGCAAACATGCCGCGGGTCTTTGCGAGCCGGGTGCCAACCGCCGGGCCCGTCCGAACGCGCGTTACACGCCGCCGCCCGGCCGCCGGCTGGTCAACCCGTCCGGGGGCCGGCCGCCCCGGACGGTTTCAAACCACGCGCTAGAACGTGAGGCGCAGGCCCAGGCGCGCGTTGAACGGCGTCTGGAACGCGATCGGCTGCCCGTAGTTCGGGTTCTTGCTGATCGGCGCGCCGCTCAGGTCCTTGGCGTACTTGAGATCCGACGGGGTACCGTTCACGATCGGGGGCGCCGCCTGGAACGTGTAGTTGTCGTCGGTCTGCAGGGTGGTCTGCTGGTTCAGGACGTTGAACAGGTCGATGAACGCCTCCAGGTTCATCCGGGGCCCCAGCGGCCGCGCGTACCCGATCTTGGCATCCAGCTGGGTCACCGTCGGAGTCCGCCCCCCTTCGCCACGCGGCAGCAGCATGACGATCTGAAACACGGAACCGGGGATGAGGTTCGAGACGTAGTTACGAGGCTGGCCCGACCGGGCGGTGAACGACAACCCGAACACCAGGTGCCCCTTGCGTACCGGCTGCCGCAGGTAACCGTCCAAACGGAACAGATGGGGCCGGTCGTTGGGCAGCGGTCCGTTCTGGTTCACAGTCAGCTCGGGTGCGTCGTAGGCGTTGGTGCCATTCGGGGAGATGTAGTTGGTCTCGTACTGGTACAGGCCCTCGTAGTTGCCGATCAGGCGCGAGTAGGTGTACGAGGCGCGCGCGAACCACTTCTTCGCGAAGCGCTTGTTCAGCGAGAGCGTCAGCGCGTCGTAGGTTCGCTCGGGCTTGGGCGCGTCCTTGAGCGTCTGCAGTCCCGCCGCGTTGACCTGAGCGTTCTGAAAGTTTGCCTGCGCGACCGGGTCGTTGGGATTGGCGGCGGCGACCGCCGCGGCCTGCGCCAGCTGGCTGTTGGCGGTGTCGATCGCCGACTGCGGAACATTGCCGGGATTGCCTAGCACGCTATTGACCGCAGGCCCGTAGCCGTCCTCGATGATGTTGCCCAGCCAGCGGTGCTGGTAGTCGAGCCGGACCGTCATGTCTTCTATGACCTGACGCTCGACGGTGGCGACGATCTCGTTGTGGTACTGCCCCTGCATGTCTGGCTGGGCGTAAGCGGTGTTGAAGGTCGCCGTCGCGTTGTTCGGCGTGCACTTGCTGTACTCGCCGGCACCGACCCAGTTGCCCTGGGTCGAAAGGTTGCCCGAGCAAGAACTGAGGCTGCCGTAGGAGGTCACATACTGCTCGCTGGCGAAATAGCGCGCCGGCACGTCCAGCGGCACCGCCTCGTAGTACCGGCCGTAGGAAACCGAGATCTTCGAGCGGCCGTCGTCGAACGGGTCATAGATGGCGCCGAGACGCGGGGACCAGTTGTTCGTATCGAACACGCCGTGGCCGTTGTTGTCGTAAACCTTTTGCAGCTCCAGCCGGACGCCGGCGTTGACGGTCAGGTTCCGCAGGTGGTCGGGGCTGAAGCTGTCCTGCAGGAAGAAGGCGTTGGACATGCTCTTGACGTACGAGTGCAGGGTGTCCACGTAGCGCGGCGGCATCGTCAGCTGGGTTGCGTCGAGCGCGCCCGAATTGTACTGAACGGGCGACTCCGTGTTCGGCAGCGCGAAGAAGTTCTGCGACGAGTAGCTGCCGTCGCCCGGTAGCGAGATGAAGCCGCGCGCGCCGAGCGGGCCCGTGTACGCGCGGGAGAAATCCAGGGTGTTGAAGTCGAGGTGCCAGCCATACTTCAGCTCGTGGCGGCCGCCGGCCTCGAACACGTTGGTGGACTTGAGCTCGGCCGACCAGCGGTATGCGCTGGACTTGTCGATCTCGCCGACGCCGCCCGCATAGTAGTACGGGGCGATGGGGCACGGGATGAACGACCCCTGCGGCCGGCAGTCCCCCACGCGCTCGACGCTCCAGAGATCGCTGCCGCCGATCTGCAGCTGGTTCAGGTTGTTGAGGTCGTCGTACGGCGAGCGGTCGTAGAAGTATTCGTAGTGCATGCCGGCCAGCGCGTCGATCTGCCACTTTCGCTCGTAGAGCTTGGAGACCCAGTGAGCAGTGACGTCCGTGTTGCTCTTCGTCAGCGACTCCAGCGCCGTACGCGGGTCGGAGCTGAAGGGATCGACTCCGTACTGATTCTTGAGTTCGGTGTTCGTGTTGGGCATCGCCAGGATGGCGAGCGTCAGTCGGTTCTCGGGCAGCGGCACCCAGTCCAGGGTTGCAGCCGTGTAGTAGGTGCGGTGCGTTTCGTCCAGGCGCGCCGTGTAGTCCAGGCGGTTCAGCACGGGGTTGCCCGCCGCGTCCAGCACCGGCATTCCCGTCCCGTCGTTCTGCAGGGCGAAGGCCTCACGCAGCACGTGAGTGTTCGTGATGCGCGGCGCGAAGCCGACCCACAGGAACAGCTTGTCCTTGATGAGAGGGCCGCCGGCCTCGACCCCGATGCTGTCGTCGTAGTCGGGCTTGCGCACGCCGCCCAGGGAGCTGCCGCGCGGCAGGACCAGCTTCGGGTCCGTCGAAAGCCAGTACGGCGACCAGTAGCCGAACGCCGTGCCGTGCCATTCGTTGGTTCCAGACTTCAGAACCGTGTTGATGACGCCGCCCATCGCGCCGCCGTACTCGGCCTGGTAGCCGCCGCTGTTGACGTCGATCTGACTGACGAACTCGACGGGCAGGTTGGTCCCGCCGGAGTGGCTGGCCAGGCCCATCTCCACGTTGCCGTAGCGAAGGCCGGTCACGTTCATCCCGTTGATCGTGTACTGGTTCTCGAGGCCGGTGGCGCCGCCGATCGAGACGTTGCCGCTTCCGTCGATGAAGGCTCCGGGCGCGCGCTCGATGACGTCACCGAAGGTGCGGCCCACCGGGACGTTGAGCGTGTAGTCCTGGTCGAAGGTGGCGCCGATCCGGGCGCTGCCCACGTCGATGGTGGGGGCCCGGCCGGTGATGACGTACGTCTGCTGAGTGGCCTGCTGGGCGGCGCCGGCGATCTTGGCGTTCACGCGCACGGTCTGTTCGGCCGACACGCTGACGCCCAGCTGTTCGACCTGCACGGCCGTGTTGGCCGCGTAGAAGCGGATCGCGTAGGTGCCGATCGGCAGCGTCGTGAAGTTGTACTCGCCCTTCTCATTGGTCAGCGTCGCGTCCTCGCCCTGCGGGCCCTGGACGATGACGGTCACACCGCCCATCGCCGCGCCGGAGTCGCGATCGGTGACGCGGCCCGTGACGCGGCCGGTGGTTTCCTGCGCCAGGGCCAGGCCGCCCGCCAGCAGCAGGGCCAGGCCCAGCGCCGACGCCACCGCGCTGACGGAGCCGGGCTTTGCCCGGTGGAGTCGGGGACGCATGCGGTTCATCGGTCCTCTCTTTTCGGTGGTGGGGCGGGTGGTTTCCATCAGAGGGCCCCCGTGTGGAACATCGCGGGCATCGGCGGCGCGCTGAGAAGGTCACCTGCCAGGTCGGCCGCCGTCGCGGCCACCGTGATGGTGATGTCGGCGTCGGCCGGCCACTTGTCCATCGGCGCGACCGTGACGTTCAGCCCGTCCATCGACGACAGCATCACCGGCACCGGCGTCGCGGCGGGACCGGCCGTCGCGGTCACGGCGGTCATCAGCGCGGTGGGATCGACCGGGCTATTGAAGGTAATGGTCGCCGGCGCGTCGAGGGCAACGTCGGTGTTCGGCGTCGCGCAGGCCCCGGCGTCTGCCGGCAGCGGCGGGGGTGCGGGAGGCGTCACGGTGGCGGAGAACGCGGCGGTCGTGAAGACCAGCACGCCGCCGGCGAAGTTGCCGTTGTCGGTGAAGGGCGTCTTGCCGTCCTTGGCGAGCACGTTCGCGGGGACCAGGCTGACGGTGGCCGTGCCGCTGGCAGGCAGCGCCGGGGCCGGCGTCACGAGCAGGCTGGGGCCGTCCGCCCGGAAGTCGCCGAACAGCGGAAAGATCAGCTCGTGCGGGGAGCCGTTCGGGGTGTAGTCGGTGGTCGCCAGCACGGCGGCCGGCGGGGTGCCGCTGGTGACCGTGGCGGCGACCGAAGCGCCCGCGTCGGCGTCGAACGGTCGCGTGTCCAGCAGGCGATCGAAGGTGTAAAGGACCTGGGCCGTCGGCGCGAACGGGTCGCAGTTCCAGATCCCGTCGGGCGGAGTTGCCGCGTCCGCGGCGGCCCCGGCATCGGCGCCGCCCGCGGCACCACCGGCCGCGCCCGCGGCGCCGCCCGCCGCGCCACCCGCACCCGCTGCTCCACCGGCGCTCCCGGCCGCGCCCGCGTCGGCCACGCCCCCGTCCGTACAGGTCGGCGCCGGCATGGGCATCGGCGCCGCCGGGGCGGCCCCGCAACGGCACCAGTTCTTGGTGAGGAAGCAGGTCTTGTCCGTTGCCGTGAAGCACGCGCCGCCCGAGACGGTTCCCGCGGCGCACACCGGCGCAGAGGGCGGGATGCTGGTGATCGTTGCGCCGCCGCCCTCGACGATGGAGACCTCGATCAGCACCGGAGCGCCGGGCTTCACGGAGTTGTTGGGGGTGCACGCACCGGCGCCTGCCAGCGCCGCGGCGAGGCCGAGGACCTCGAACCCACGGAAGGGCCGTTTCATTCAGGTCTCCTTGTGAACGGACATTGCAGGGCGGTCACACGACACGTTGGGCGCATCGTATCAGCGAATCACGCGCCTGGGAATTCGGCGGGTGTCTGACGTTTCTTGACCCATACGGTCCCATACGCACGCACGCGCGCCTCATTGTGGGTGCGCGATGGTTCGCTCACCGGACCGCCAGTTGACAGAACAACGGCGCGAGTTGACGGAATTCGCCGCCGAGGGGCTCAGCGGTCGTCTTTGGTGACGATTCCCAGCGTCTTCGCGCCGGCTCCCTTGCACACGTCCATGATTCGCACCGTCCGCCCGTAATTGGCGTCGTCCGACACCCTGAAAAACACGACCTTCTGGCGATCGTGCGCCAGTCGGTCGGCGATACGCTCGGGGAACGCCTCGGGCGCGACGGGGTCTCCGTTCAGGGCGACGTGGTCCTGGGCGTCGATCTCGACGACGATCGGGTTGTCACCGGGTGGGCGGGGGACATTCTCGGTCTGCTTCTGCGGCACCTTGGCCACGATCTCCTTCAGCATGACCGGCGTCATCACCATGAAGATGATGAGGAGGACCAGCACGATGTCGATGAGGGGCGTGACGTTGATTTCCGCCTGCGGCGCGCCTTTGCGCCCCCCGCCAACCGAGAACGCCATCAGTGCGCCCCCGCCGGTTTCTGTTCTTCCGTTCCCAGCTGAACGTCCTCCACGCCGGCCTTGTGAACGGCCTCCATTGCGGCGCGCGCCAGCCCGTAATGAACGCGGTGGTCGGCCTTCACGAAGACGCCTTTGTCCGGGAAACGGCGCCGTTCTTCCTGGACCGCCGCCGTCAATTTGTCCAATGGCACTTTGTCCGCGTTGACGTAAATGTCGCCGTCCTTGTTGATTGAGACGACCAGGTCTTTGTTGTCGTCGTTCTTGCGGTCGTGGTGGCTGGTGATCGGCAGATCGACGTTCACCCCCCGGACAATCATGGGCGTGATGACCATGAAGATGATCAGAAGGACCAGCACGACGTCCACCAGCGGCGTCACGTTGATCTCGGCGCGCACCTGCCCCTTGGGGTGGCGCTTGACGGTCAGGCGGTGCCGCCGCCGGGGCGGGGCGGGGGTGGCTGCGCTGCTCACCCGGCCTCGCCGCGCAGAATGGTGTCGACCAGCTCGGAGGCGGTCTCGTCGATGTCGATCGTCAGATCGTCGATGCGTGCCGTGAAGTAGTTGTAGAACCAGACCGACAGGATGGCGACGCCCAGTCCGACGGCCGTCGTGATCAACGCCTCCGCGATGCCGGCCGACACCGTCCCGATCCCGCCGCCGCCCTTGGTCGGATCCGCCAGCTTCTGGAACGCGGTGATGATGCCGCCGACCGTTCCGAATAGCCCCACGAAGGGCGCCGAAGAGGCGACCGTGGCCAGGACCGGCATCCCGCGGCGCAGGCCGGCCAGCTCGCGGTCCTTGCTGCGCTCCATGGCTCGGTTGACGATCTCGGCCACGTCGAACGGGGAGGCGCTGGCGGCGTTCGGCCGATCGAGGCCGCGCGTGTATTCGTGGACGCCCGCGCCGATCACCTTGGCCAGCGGGCTGCCCGCGAATCGCTTCTCGAGCCCCGCCGCCTCACGCAAGCGGCCGGCCTCCTCGACCAGCGGGGCCAGCGCGTCGATGTAGAGGCGGGACTGCTTGCGGCCGCGCGCGAACGCCGCCAGGCGATCGGCGGCAACGGCCAGGGCGTACAGCGACATCCCCACCAGGACCACCACGACGGCGCGCGCCGTGAAGCCCATCTCGTGCCACAGTCCGACCAGTGTGAAGTCCATCGTTTCTCCTCATTGACCTCGGAATTCGAATCGGCCGAAGTAACAAAACGGAACAGGGATGCCGTCGGCCATCAGCGGCCGGTAGCGCCAGGATTTGACCGCCCGCACGACGTTGTCGTCCAGCAACGGGTCCGCCCGCTGCATCAGCGATACGCTGTCGACGTCACCCCCGCGGGTGACGCAGATCTTCGCGCTGACCACGTACAGCGCCCCGGCGCGACGCAACGACGGCGGGAACGCCGGCTCGTCCCCGGACTGTTTCTGCAGCGCGCCCATGTTCGGGGGCAGGAACTTGCGACCGACCGCCGGCGCGCCGGTGGCGCCCACGGTGCCGCCGATGGTCCCCCCCGCCTTGCCGCCGATCGTTCCGCCGATGGTGCCGCCGATGGTGCCGCCGATGACGCCGCCTTTTTGACCCCCTTTGACCCCCTCCGGGCCGCTGTCGGCGACCTTGGTCTCCTTCGGTTCTTCCTTCGGCGTCTCCCGCGGCTGAACGATGTCCGGGACCTTGGTCGTGACGACCTTGGGCTTGATGACCACGCGCTTCTTGGCGCCGCCACCACCTCCGGCCGGTGGCGGCGGGGGCGGCGGCGGCGGCGCCGACGACAGGAAGGTCACCTTGACCGACGGAGGCGTCAGCTCGTCGACGTGCCAGAAGGAATAGGCGACGCCCGCGGCCAGCAGCGCGCCGTGAAAGGCGATCGACAGCGCCAGCGTCAGCCGGTTGCGCCGCGGCCGCCTACCCGATTGCGCGCGAAAGCCCTCGAAGGCCACCGCTTATGACTTTCCCCCGCGCGCGTCCAGCGCCCGTCTCTGCCAGTCGTCGGCCTCGTCGACCGCGGTCTGCCAGGCGATGGGGTCGGTGAACAGGGCGAAGGATTTCTGGCGCCACAGCAGCGCCAGGAACGTCATCGCCTCCGGATAGCGTGACCGCCGGGCCAGCGCGCGATGCAGGTACGCGATCCCCTCGTCGGCCAGCGCGATGCGGGCGGCGCCGCTCACGTCGTCGGCGGCCGGCGGCGGCTCCGGGGCCGGCTGGTCGGGGTGAGCGATGACGGCCGGCCAGGGCGACAGGCTCGCCACCTTGTCGCCGCCGCCGTGCGCGGACAGGATTTGCCAGACGAAGGTGCCGACGCCGTACTGCGCCTCCGCGTCGTCCGGCCGCAAGCCGGCCGCCTGCTTCGACCAGTCGAGCGCCTGCTGCCATTTGCCCCATTTGTAGTAGACGTCCTGCAGCCCGTGAACGGCCTCCAGGTCCGACGGATTCCGGCGGTGCCGGTCGAGGTAGGTCGCCTCCAGCTCCTTCCACGCGCCGATGTCGAACCAGGTCTGCAGCGTCAGCTCGGAGGCGCGCGGGTCGTTCGGCGCCACCTCGCCCAGCCGCTTGAAAGCCGCCAGCGCGCATTCGGCGGCGCGCCGGCTCTCGGGGTCACGGCCGCCCGGGGCGATCAGCTGCCGGCAGGTGTACCCCTTGTTCAGCCACAACGTGGGCAGCCCGGGGACGAACGCCTCGGCCTCCTCGAACTTCGCCACGGCCTCGACGTACTTGCCGCGCCGATAGAGCTCGTTGGCGTCCTGGATCCGCTTGCGCCCGCGGACCTCCGAGCAGGATGGAAAGACCGCCAGCGCCGCCAGCGCCAGAAGAGCGCCGGACCTAGCGCAGATCGAAGACCTGCAGCTCATCGCCGCCCCGCGCGAAGCTCTTGAACCGCTTGAGCACCACCAGCGTGTCGGCACGAGTCCGGTAGGTCACGGCGCGGGGCGTGAACACGCGCCCGCGCAGGCTGACGTCGCCGTTCGACGCGTCGGCGGAATAGAGGTCCAGCATCGGGAGGTCCGGCTTGCGCCGCTTCACGGCGTCGACGTTCAGCGGATCGACCGCCAGGCTGAACGTCAGCTGGTTCGGCGCCGGGCCTTCCTCGACGACCAGCGATTTCGGATCGTAGAGGCGGAACGGAACCGCAAGAGCCGCCGGAACCTTTTTCCCCATCGCGTCGATCACATCGACACCCGAACCGTCTTGATTGAGGTCGACGAACAGCGACTGCCCTGGGCGGTCGCGCCGAAGCTGCCCGGTGACTTCCCACCCCAGCAGGTCGGGGATGGCGGCCTCGAGGATGGTCTTGCCCGTGAGGGCGTCGATGATGGTCTTGCGCGGGCGGTCGCGCACGTCGGCGGCCTTGTCGTAGGCGCCGGCCCGTTCCGCCAGGATCCGCGTGTACCCGTCGAAGAAGCCGATCAGCCGAACCTGCGGGGCCGGAGGCTTGAGGTCCCCGGTCGCGTCGGTGTGGAAGACGTGGGGCTTTCCGGCGGGCGCCAGCGTCCCGAGGGTGAACGGGGTGACGGTGTAGGTGGCCTCGGCCCCGTGTGCGCCCGCTTTGCGGTCGAACCCGACCAGCAGACCGCCGGGCCCGGGCGGGCGGGCGAACGTCGTGACCGGCCCCGCCTTGGCCACCAGCTTGCCGGTGGCGTCCAGCAACAGGGCAAAGACCGGCGCGTTGTCGTCCGGCCTGGTCCGCGCGATCAGCACCTGCCCCTTGCCGGCGGGCAGGACTTCCAGCCGCACCGGGACCAGCGTCTTGTCGGGCAGGTCGAAGCTCGCCGTCTGGCGCGGCGGGTTGCTCGACAGGTCGTAGCTTTCCAGCTTGGCGAAGGTGGCGCCGTCCTCGCGGATGACGGCCAGGACCGTACCGGCGTCGTCGAGACCGAAAACCTCGTCGAAGTAGCCTTCGCCGACGGGCGGCTTCAGCGTGGCCCGCGGCTCCCGCGGCTTCAAGGCGCCCTTGTCGCCCTTCTTTTCGGCGCGCGCCGTGCCCGCGAAGAACGCCGCGACCGCGCCGACCCAGAGAAGCGCGAGGATCGAGCGACCTGCCCGCATGCGTGCGTCAGGCGCCTGCACGGCTCAGGAAGGCGTCGATCTGCGCGCGGGCCTGGTCACTCACGGTCACGAACTTCACGCCCATGCGCAGGTCCTCGGGGGGCGTGGCGGAAACGATCTCCCCCGTCAGGGTGATCGGCACGTCGTCGCCGGGCAGCGTGAACGTGAGGTTCACGCCGGTGCCGACCGGCAGGGGGATCGTGTGCTCCAGGCGCAGGCCGCCGCGCGAGAGGTTACCCGCGCGGCGAAAGTAGCGCTCGGACCCGGTGGTCTCCTCGACCCACATTTCGACTGGGATGCGCGCGGCACCGCGGCGCTCTTCGGCGGCTCCGGACATGCCGCGATGGTACACGCGTGCCTGCGGCCGCGCCACAGGACCGACCTTGGAACTTGGCTCCCAGCTCGGGTATGAGAGGGGGATGCAGCGACGCCGGTTTCTGGTCACCGGAGGTTCCGGGTTCGTCGGGTCTCACCTGTGCGAGCGACTTCTGAAGGAAGGGCACGAGGTCGTCTGCCTCGACAACTTCTTCACCGGGTCTCGGTCCAACGTCGAGCACCTCCTGGACCACCACCGGTTCGAGCTGATGCGCCACGACGTCACCGAACCACTGACCATGGAGGTCGACGAGGTCTTCCACCTGGCGTGCCCCGCGTCCCCGATCCACTACCAGCGCAACCCGGTGCGGACCATCCGGACGGCCGTCCAGGGGACGCTGAACATGCTGGACCTCGCGCGGGAGGCGCGGGCGCGCATCTTGATCGCGTCGACCTCCGAGGTGTACGGCGACCCGATCGAGCACCCGCAGCACGAGAGCTACTGGGGCAACGTCAACCCGATCGGGCCCCGCGCCTGCTACGACGAGGGTAAGCGTTGCGCCGAGGCGCTGGCCGTCTCGTACGCCCGCCAGTATTCGGTCGAGGTGCGCATCGCGCGCATCTTCAACACTTACGGTCCGCGCATGCACGAGAACGACGGCCGCGTGGTCTCGAACTTCATCGTGCAGGCGTTGCGGAACGAGCCCATCACCGTCTACGGCGAGGGGCAGCAGACCCGATCCTTCTGTTTCGTGAGCGACCTGGTCGAAGGGTTCATCCGGCTGATGGCCAGCCTGCACGGTCCCGACCCGGTGAACCTGGGAAACCCGCGGGAGACCACCGTGCTCGAGCTGGCCGAGCTGACGCGCAAGCTGACGAAGTCGCGCTCGGAGATCATCCGCGCGCCGCTCCCCAAGGACGATCCGACGCGGCGCAGGCCCGACATCTCGCGGGCCCAGCAGCTGCTGGGTGATTGGACGCCGGTGGTGCCGCTCGAGCAGGGATTGGCCGCTACCATCGACGACTTCAAACGCCGGCTGGGCGTCTGACCGAGGGGTCGGGGACGGCCCGGTCCAGGCGCTCGCCGCTGATCGGGTGCACCAGGCCCGGCAGCGCCACCTCCGCCAGCGGGATGCGCACGAAGGGGCGCTGGAGGAGGCGGGGGTGCGGCAGGATCAGCCGCGGAGGGTCGTCGACGATCTGGTCGCCGGCGAGCAAGAGGTCGATGTCGATCGAGCGGGGCGCGTGGTGCCCCCCGGCGGGGCGCACCCGCCCCAGGGCCGCCTCGACGTTCAAGCACAGAGCCAGCAGCGCGTCCGGCGAGAGGTCGGTCTCGATCCGCGCCGCTGCGTTCAGATAAAGCGGCTGCGGGTCAGGAGCAACGGCGTCCGTTTCGTACACCGTCGACCGGGCGCGCACGACGGCACCGCCCGCTGCGAGCCGGCGCATCGCCTCGGCGATCGTTGCCGCGCGATCGCCCAGGTTGGCGCCGAACGCGAGATACGCGACCTTCATCACCGACTGTATAGTGTGGCCGAACCGTGCCCGCTGGAACCATTCCCGCCGCGCTCTCCGGTCTGGCGACCGGTCTCGGCGCGCTGCCTTTCCTTTTCGTACGTGAGCTTCCGCGCCGCGCTTACGACGGTATCCTCGGTCTCGGCGCCGGACTGATGCTGGCGGCCGCGACGCTGGGGCTGGTCGCCGAGAGCCTGCGTGGCGTCACGGACGCCGGCGGGTTCCATGCCGGGCGGCTGGCCCTGGTGCTGGCCGGGTTTGCCGCCGGCGCGGCGCTGGCCGCGGCGATGGATCGGTTGATCCCCCACCGACACGCGGGTGGGCACCACCAGCACCTCGGTCATGAAGAGGGACACGACGTCCATGATCGCCATGTCGCGGCCGACGAGGGCCACGACGCGCGACGCGCCTACGCCGTGGTCGGCGCGCTGAGCCTGCACCGCATTCCCGAGGGGCTGGCCATCGGGGCCGGCTTCGCGCCACGAAGCTCGAACCTCGGCATCGTGCTGGCGGTGGCCATCGGCGTGCAGAACGTGTGCGAGGGGATCGTCATGTCGGCCCCGCTGCGGCATGAAGGGGTGGGGCGCTGGCGCGGGCTGGCCATCGTGGCCCTGACGGGTCTCGTCATCCCGGCGGCTGCCGTGGTGGGCGACGTGCTCGCCGACGCGGCGCTGGCGACGATGCCGTTCGTGCTGGCGTTGGCGGGCGGCACGCTGACCTACGTGACGTCCGTGGAGATCATTCCCGAATCGCACAGTCACGGCAACGAAGGGACCGCCTCCGCAGGGCTCGTCGCCGGCTTCTTGATGACTACCGCCCTGGAAGCGATCCTCCGTTGACGATCCGGTGACCTGGCCGCATGCCTCCGGCCGTCTCCCCCGCCCTGCGCCGCATCTATGAAGTGGTGGCGCGAATCCCGCGGGGGCGGGTGGCCACCTACGGGCAGGTGGCCACCCTGGCCGGGCTGCCGCGCCGGGCGCGGCTCGTCGGGCGCGCGCTGCGTGTGCTCCCCGCCGACAGCGATCTCCCCTGGCACCGCGTCGTCAACGCCCAGGGGAAGATCAGCCCGCGGGGCGACCTCTTCGGCCACGAGGACCTGCAGGCCGAGTTGCTGCGCCGGGAAGATGTGCGCTTTACCGGAGCGACAATTCCGCTGGCTCGCTACCAGTGGCAGATGACTGGCGGACGGCGCAACGCACGAAAATCGCCGTCCAGCTGAATGCGCCGTTACCCAATCAACTCAGAGTCACGTGCCGGGCGTTCTATAATCCTGAGTCTCCCATGGCTCATCGATATCTTGGAAAATGCGGCGTTGTTTTCCTGAGCAGCGCCTTCTTGCTGGGGTGCGGCTCCGATGGCGGTCCCATGGGACAGCCCTCGACGGGCGGCGCCGGCGCGGCAGCCGGCCGCGGAGGCCATGCCGGAGGCGGCGAAGGTGGCGGGTTCCACACGGGCGGCGCAGGCGGCATGCTGGCCGGCGGCGCCGGCGGCGAGGGTGGCGGTCAGCCCGCGGGCGGCGCCGGCGGTCAGGCCGGGGGGCTGGCAGGACAGGCTGGCGGCGGTCAGGCAGGCGGCGCGG
>CAZPUH010000021.1:0-5723 GCA_964589215.1 uncultured Myxococcales bacterium
TTTCTCTTCCAAGTTCCTCGGGATTCACCCAAAATGCCGAGACTTTTCGCCGGCCCCGCCGGTAATTCGCCGAGAGGAGATCGAGAGAATGGGCAAGCCGCTGTCGAAGTCGGACCTTATTTCCAAGTTGGCTGAGGAGAACGGGAAGCTGTCTCGGAAGGAAGTGAAGGGAGTTCTCGAGTCGCTCGCGACGGTCGGCTACAAAGAGCTGAAGAAGAACGGCACCTTCCTGGTTCCGGGATTCGCGAAGTTCGTGGTCATCAAGAAGCCGGCCACGAAGGAGCGCAAGGGAATCAACCCGTTCACGAAGGAGCCGACGGTTTTCAAGGCTCGCCCCGCCCGCAAGATTGTCCGCGCGCGCCCCGTGAAGGCTGCCAAGGACGCCGTCGCCTGAATTAAGTCCCTCGTCGGGCGTTCCTAAAAGTAGGCATTGCGGAGAAACCGGGTGGGCGGATGTCGCACCACCCGTTTTCCGTACTTACTTTAAGGTCCCGATGAACGAGGGCGAGGAAGCCCAGATAGCGCAGCGGTTGGCCGTCCAGCAGGCCGCGGCGCGTGTATTGCTCGAAAGCAACTCGCTGGACGAAGCCATGTCCGAGGTGCTGCGGCTCCTCGCGACGCAGCTGGGCTGGTCGCTCGCGGTCTACTGGGCCGCGGACCAGGGCCCCGGGTCCCCGCCCGTCTTGCGCTGCCGTGGGATCTGGGCGGACGACAGCGTCCTGCGCGCGCCGGTCGTGGAAGCGACCCGCACGGCGTCCCTGCGCGCGGGCGAGGATCCGCCTGGGCAGGCGATGTCGGCGCGCGAGCCGATCTGGATCGAAGAGCTGGCCCAGGGCACGCTCAGCCCGCGCCTGCAGCTGGCCGCGGCGGCCGGGCTGCAGAGCGTGGCGGCGTTCCCGCTGCGCGAACGCGACACGGTCCTGGCCGTCGTCGAGCTCTACGCGCGCGACCGGCGCGCGGCGGACGACGGGGCGCTGCACCTCATGACGGCGATCGGCCACCAGCTGGCGCTGGTGCGGCGCCGCATCGAGGCGCAGACCGCCGCGCTGGGCGCGCTGGAACGGACGCGCGACGAGCTGGAGACCGTGTTGCGCGCGCTGCCCGACGTCGTCGCCGTGCGCGACGGGGCGGGGCGCGTGGTCTACGCCAACGAACCCGCGCCGGCGGAGGCGGGCACGCCCGTCGCGCAGCTGCAGCGCGCCTCGGCGGCGGAGATGGCCGACACCTTTCAGATGTGGGACGACGCCGGGCGTCCCGTCGGGGCCGATGACGTTCCGGGGGCTCGCGCCGCGCGCGGCGAGAACGAGGATCGCGTGCTGCGCGTGCGCCGGGTCGGTTCGCCCGCCGAGGACCACTGGATCTCCGTGAAGGCGACGCCTGCCGAGGTGGTCGCCGGGGGCGCGCGCCGGGTGGTCATGGTCCTGCGGGACGTCACCGTCGACCGCCGCCACCAGGAATGGACCGAGCTGCTGGGCGCGGCCGATGCCGCCCTGCGGGGGGCGAGCGAGCTGGGGCCGGCCCTGGAGAACCTGGCGGTGGTCGCCTGCCGCTCGATCGCCACCAACTGTGCGGTGGCTCTGCGCCAGCGCGGTGGCGACCTGCGGCTGTCGGCGCTGGCGCGCGCGGGCGTCGCGGCCGACCCCGCCGCCGATCCCGCGGCCGCCGCGGCGCAGATCAAGCTGGCCGCTGCGGCCGTCGAGGCGGGCCGCGGCACGCTGGCGCACGCCGGGGGCCGGTCGACCATCGTCGTTCCGCTGGTCCTGCGCGGGCAGTCATCGGGCGCGCTGGTGCTGGAGCAGGACGCGCGCGGCTACCAGCCCGCCGATCTCGTCGCCGCCGAGGAGCTCGCCGGTCGCGCGGCGCTGGCGATCGAGAACATCCAGCTGCGCACGGAGGGGCAGGAGGCGGCCCGCTCGCGCGAGGACCTGCTGGCCATCGTCTCGCACGACCTCCGGAACCCGCTGGGGGTGGTCATGGCGTCGAGCGCGCTTCTGCTGAAGAGCCCGCTGACCGACCCGCCGGGCAAGGAGGGGCGGTCGCGCCGTCAGGTCGAGGCCATCCAGCGCGCCGGGACGCGCATGAACCGCCTGATCCGAGATCTCCTTGATTTTGCAGCGATTCAGGCCGGTCGGCTCACGGTCAGCTCGCACCCGCGCGGCGTGGGCGAGCTGGTGCGCGAGGTGTTCGACGCGCTGGCGCCCCAGGCGGAGGCCAAATCGCTCAAGCTCATCGACGGAAGCCCCGAAAGCCCTCTGCGCGTGTCATGCGATCACGACCGGGTCATCCAGATGTTCGACAACGTGGTCGGCAACGCCGTGAAGTTCTCGAACGAGGGCGGCAGCGTGACGGTGGCGGCCGAACCCGACGGCGCAATGGTTCGATTTTCGGTCACCGACGAGGGGCCGGGGATCTCGCCCGAAGAGCTCCCCTACGTGTTCGACCGCGCGTACCAGGCCAAGCGGCGAAATCGCGACGGGATCGGCATCGGCCTCTCCATCGCCCGAGGCATCGTGGAAGCGCATGGCGGGCGCATGTGGGCCGAGAGCCCGGCGGCCTCGACCGGGCGGGGAACGCGCTTCTTTTTCACCCTTCCAGCCGCCCAGGCGTGACGTACACTTAGACGCCCTGCTCCGACGGGCAGAGGGCGATGGCGAATATGTTGGAAGCCGAGACGAAGTTGAATGGTTCGGGTGTGAAGCCGCAGGCGGCCGCCACCCCGGTCAAATTGGTGACACCTGCCCCCGGGCCGGGCCAGCCGGACGCGCTGGAGACGGTCTCGCCCGCGAACCTGGCGTTCGCCGAGGACCTCTACTACCAGTACGCGCGCGATCCGGGATCCGTGACACCGGAGTGGCGACGGTACTTCGAGCAGCTCGAGCGGGCGACGGCGCGCAACGGCGCGGGGACCTCGCCCGCCAGCGTGGTCCCGCCGACGTCATTCTCGCGCAGCGTCTTCGACGGCCCGCCGCCGTCGGCGCCCGGCGCCATCCAGAGCCGCATCTCGGTCCGCCTGCTGTCCGAGCGCGTGCAGCGCCTGGTCGAGGGCTACCGCGAGTTCGGGCACCTCTTCGCCGACCTGGACCCGCTGGGGCTGCTCAAGCGGGGCGCGCCCGAGCTGTCGCTGGCCGAGTACGGCCTGGCGCAAGAGGACCTGGACCTGGTGTTCAGCAGCGAGAACGTGGCCGGTCCGGATCGCACCACGCTGCGCGACCTGGTCGAGCTGCTGCGCGAGACGTACTGCCGCAAGATCGGCGTCCAGCTGGGGCACCTCCACGACCTGGAGCTGCGGTCCTGGCTGCTGCACCGGATCGAGACCGCCCGGAACCGCCTGGCGCTGACCCGCGCCGACCGGATGAAGATTTTCGAGCAGGTGATCGGCGCCGAGGTGTTCGAGCAGTTCCTGCAGAACAAGTTCCTCGGGTCCAAGCGCTTCTCGCTGGAAGGCGCCGAGAGCCTGATTCCGATGCTGGAGCGGATCGTCGAGCGCGCGGCGCGCTCGAACGTGACCGAGATCGTGATCGGGATGGCCCACCGCGGCCGTCTGAACGTGCTGGCCAACGTTCTCAAGAAGCCCGCCTCGCAGATCTTCGCCGAGTTCCAGGACAAGCTGGACAACGTCGCGCCCGACGACAACAGCGGCGGCGGCGACGTGAAGTACCACCTGGGCTACTCGATCGACCGCGTGTTCGGGCAGGGCAACGACGAGCACAAGATCCACCTGTCGCTGACCTTCAACCCCAGCCACCTCGAGTGGGTGAACACCGTCGTGCAGGGGCGCGTGCGCGCCAAGCAGGATCGTCTGGTCGACCTCGCCCGCACCCGCTGCCTGCCGATCCTGATTCACGGCGACGCGGCGTTCGCGGGGCAGGGGATCGTCGCCGAGTCGCTGAACATGTCCGACCTCGAGGGGTACACGGTCGGCGGCACGGTCCACATCGTGCTGAACAACCAGGTCGGGTTCACGACCTCGCCCCACCACGCCAAGTCCACCACCTACGCGACCGACGTCGCGAAGATGCTGCAGATCCCGATCTTCCACGTCAACGGCGAGGACCCCGAAGCGGTGGCCGTCGTCGTCGACCTGGCCGTCGACTTCCGGCAGCGGTTCCATCGCGACGCCAGCATCGAGCTGTGGTGCTACCGCAAGCTGGGTCACAACGAAGGTGACGAGCCCAGCTACACGCAGCCGGTCATGTACCGGGTCATCGCGCACAAGCCGTCCATCCGGGCCGCCTATCTGGCCTACGACGCCGCCAACCCGGCGCCCGACGGCGGCGCGCCGATCACCGTCGAGGAGACGGACGCGATCGCCGCACGGCGCCGCAAGGAGCTGGAAGCGGAGCTGGAGGTCGCGACGCGGCTCGAGGCGCCGCCGCGGCCCAGCCAGTTCGCGGGCGCCTGGTCGCGGCTGCGCGGCGGGTCCGACGCAGACGCGCCCGACGTGCCGACGGCGGCCGCCCCGGCGGTCATTCAAGAGGTCGTCCGCGCGCTGGTCAAGATGCCGCCCGACTTCCACGTCCACCCCAAGCTTCAGAAGATGATCATCGAGGCGCGCGCCGCGATGGGCGCCGGCGAAAAGCCGCTGGACTGGGGCATGGGCGAGGCGCTGGGGCTGGGCACGCTGCTGGCCGGCGGCACGCGCGTGCGGCTGTCGGGGCAGGACTCGCGCCGCGGCACGTTCAGCCACCGCCACGCCGTGCTGGCCGACTACGAGGACGGCCACGAGTACACGCCGCTGGCGCACATCGCCCCGAAGCAGGGCGCGTTCGAGGTGCGCGACAGCCCGCTCACCGAGGGGGGCGTGCTCGGCTTCGAGTACGGCTACAGCCTGGACATGCCCGAGGGGCTGACGATCTGGGAGGCGCAGTTCGGCGACTTCGTGAACGCCGCGCAGGTCATCATCGACCAGTTCATCGTCTCATCGGAGGCCAAGTGGCACCGGGTCAGCGGCCTGGTGATGCTGCTGCCGCACGGCATGGAAGGGCAGGGTCCCGAGCACTCGAACGCGCGGCTCGACCGATTCCTGAACCTGTGCGTGAACGACAACATGCAGGTCTGCAACCTGACCACGCCGGCGAACTACTTCCATGCGCT
This sequence comes from uncultured Myxococcales bacterium, assembly GCA_964589215.1. Classification (GTDB taxonomy): domain Bacteria; phylum Myxococcota_A; class Polyangia; order Fen-1088; family Fen-1088; genus JADGRB01. The sequence continues at coordinate 5,095 of CAZPUH010000021.1, forward strand.
GCGGCGGCAGGTGCTGCGGCCGTACCGCAAGCCGCTGATCATCATGTCGCCGAAGAGCCTGTTGCGGCACCCGGCGGCGACGTCGCCGCTGTCGGCGTTCATCGAAGGCAAGTTCCAGCACATCATCCCGGACCCCGCCATCACCGACCCGTCGAAGGTGAAGCGGATCCTGCTGTGCACGGGCAAGGTCTATTACGACCTGGTCGCGGCGCGCGACGCGCGCAGCTACGACGACGTGGCGATCATCCGCATCGAACAGCTGTTCCCGCTGCGCCGCCACGACCTGATGGAGATCCTGGCGCGGTTCCCCAAGGGGACGCCGGTCGTGTGGGTCCAGGAAGAGCCGAAGAACATGGGCGCCTGGGCGTACATGAACCGCGAGCTGCCCGCGTTGCTGGCGGGCGCGCACCCCTGGTCGGGCGTGACGCGGCCGCTGTCGGCCAGCCCGGCGACGGGGTCCGCCAAGCGGCACACGCGTGAGCAGACCCGCCTGGTGGCGGAAGCCTTCGGAAAAGGAGCGAGCTGAAGATGGCGATCGAGCTGCGGGTCCCGGCACTGGGCGAGTCCGTGCGTGAAGCGACCCTGGGCGCCTGGAAGCACGCCGAAGGCGACACGATCAGCGCCGACGA
>CAZPUH010000022.1:0-6659 GCA_964589215.1 uncultured Myxococcales bacterium
GGGGGCGGGCGCCGCGGCGGGCGCGCCGGCCGGCGGCACCACGGGCGCGGCGGGGGAGGGGGAACCCGGTTGCGCGCTGCCGGTGGGCCCTGCCGGGACGTGGGTCGAGATCCCGGCTCCCGCGGGGCTGGCCGGGTTCACCGCCACCGACGCGTTCGCCGTCGGTTCCAACGACCTGATGTTCGCTGGCAGCACGTTCGTCTCCATGGGGCTCTCGGCACCCGCGAACGCCGAGATCGTTCGCTGGACGGACGGCTGCTGGACGACCGAGCTGATGATCGATCCGACGGTGACGGAGGCGCCGCACGCGAGCGTTCACGGCACGGGGCCCAATGACGTCTGGGCGGTCGCCGCCGATCTCCTCTACCACCGCGACGCAAGCGGGTGGACCCGCTTCTCCGACGAGACGTGGCGCAACATGGTGCGCCAGCCTCCGTTCATGGAGCCGCTGCAATTCAATCGCGTGCGGGCGGCGGCGCCTGGCGACGTCTGGGTCGCCGCGACCAGCAACGTCCTGCACCTGAGTGGAGGCGCCTGGACGACCTACAACTTCGACGACGCCAACTATCCGGCGATGGGCGCGACCATCGGCTTCAGCTTCAACGACATCTGGATCGATTCCCCGACCAGCGTCTGGGTGGTCGGGCCCAGCGACCAGGTCGGCAACACCATGGACTTCGGGTTCGTTCACCACTTCGACGGAACCAGCTGGACACACGACGGCGTCGGCGTAGACCAGGTCTACGCCATCTGGCGCGCCGGGGCCGTGCTGTGGCTCGCGCAATCGACGCTGGCGGTGCTCAACGGCCAGACGGCGAGGTTGAGCCTGCGGGCGTTCGACGGCACGAACGCGCCGGCGGTGGCGATCGCGGGTGTGCCGGCCAACCAGGGACAGCCGTTCATGACCAGCCTCTTCGGCCACGGCGCGAACGACGTCTGGTCGGCGGGCGAGGACGTCGCCCACTACGACGGCGAGGGCTGGTCTCTGGTCCCCGACGCGCCCCCGTCCGCGCGCAGCACCGATGCGCTATCGAACACCTTCGTGACCGGGGACGCCGGCTCGGTCTGGCTGGTGACCCCGGGGCCGCGCTTCTTCCGCAAGGTCACCGGCCCCTGAGGCCGCGATTCAGCGGTCGACGCCCGCGTCGGGCCGGGCGTCCTTGCTCGCGTCCTGCGGCGTTCGGCAGCCCTCGGGATAGCGCACGCACGGCGGGGCTCCGTAGCAGGCCATCATCGTCAAGCCGAGCGTTGCGGAGCCGGCCAACCCGAGAGCGACGGCCCAGCGCCGGCGACGCGACGGCTTCGCGGCGCAGTGCGGGCAGGCCGCCGCGCTGTCGCCGACAAACCCACCGCACCCGCCACACGTCTGCAAGGCTTCCACCCGCCAACTGTAGACGCGGCCGCCCGGCGGGGACAATGATGAAGTGACGTGGCCCTCCGCCGACTCGAGCTGACCGATTCGACGCCGCTGCATCCCGCCTATGTCGTGTGGGAGATCACGCTCGCCTGCGACCAGCCGTGCACCCACTGCGGATCGCGCGCGGGCGAGGCGCGCGCCAGCGAGCTGTCGACGGACGCCGCGCTGGGCGTCGTGGCGCAGCTCGCGGCGGCCGGCGCGCGCGAGGTCGTCCTGATCGGGGGCGAGGCCTACCTGCACCCGGGGTTTCTCGAGATCGTTGCGGCGCTGGCGCAGGCAGGCATCCGGCCGACGCTGACGACCGGTGGGCGCGGCATCACGCCGGCGCTGGCGGCGCGCATGAAGGCGGCGGGGTTGCACGCGGCGTCGGTCAGCATCGACGGGCTCGAGCCGACGCACGATCTGATGCGCGCCGCGCGCGGCAGCTTCGCGTCGGCGACGGCGGCCCTGACCCATCTGCGCGAGGCGGGCATCCTGACGGCAGCGAACACCAACGTGAACCGGCTGAACGCGCCCGACCTGGAGGGCATCTACGCGCACCTCGCGCCGCTCGGGATCTCTTCGTGGCAGGTGCAGCTGACAGCGCCGCTCGGCCGCGCCGCGGATCGCCCCGACCTCATCTTGCAGCCGTGGGACTTGCTGGACGTCGTGCCGCGGGTGACGGCGCTGAAGGTGCGGGCGCGCGAGGACGGCATCTTGCTGATGCCCGGAAACAACCTGGGCTACTTCGGCCCCGAAGAGGCCACGCTCCGATCGCTGGCGGCCGACGATCGCGACCACTGGCGCGGGTGCCAGGCCGGGCGGTTCGTGCTGGGCATCGAATCCGACGGAGCCGTGAAAGGATGTCCGTCGCTGCAGACCTCTCATTACGTCGGCGGCAACCTTCGACAGACGAAGCTCGCGGAGATCTGGAACGAGGCGCCGCAGCTCGCGTTCGCGCGCGAACGGACCGTCGCCGATCTCTGGGGCTTCTGCCGGACCTGCACGTTCGCGGCGACCTGCCTGGGCGGGTGCTCCTTCACGGCCCATTCCATCTTCGGACGCCCCGGCAACAACCCTTATTGCCACTACCGCGCACGGACGCTGGCGCGCGCCGGCCGCCGCGAGCGGCTGGTCCCGAAGACGGCCGCGCCGGGACTTCCGTTCGACAACGGAACCTTCGATCTCGTCGAGGAACCGCTCGACGCGCCGGACGCCCCGCCGCGCGCGCCGCAGGCGCTGGTGAAGATCCGTCGCCCCGCGCCATAGCGCGTCGCCCTGGCGCAGGGGCGCGCCGGTCGTGGGCGGCTGACTCGCGGCACGAATTTTCACAATCGTGTCATCCGCGTGGTTACCTTTTTTTAGATTCGTGCTACCACTGCGCGCGCATGAGCAGGCATCGGGTTCTGGTCGCGGTCGCCGCGATGGCGGCGGTCGCCACCATCCGTGAACCTGGCCTGCAGGCGCAGGAACCGGGGAGCTCCGTCGCGAGTCCTGTTCCCGCGGTGCCGGCGGGCGCCGTGCAGATGCCGGAGGTGGTCGTTCGCGGACGGGCCGAGGACATCCTGGGCCAGGCGACCAGCGCGTCCCAGGGCGCGATCGGCGAGGAGGATCTCGAAGATCTGCCGCTCCTTCGCCGGGGCGAGCTGCTCGAGACCGTCCCGGGCATGGTCGTGACGCAGCACTCGGGCGACGGCAAGGCCAATCAATACTTCTTGCGCGGCTTCAACCTGGACCACGGCACCGACTTCGCGTTTTCGATCGACGGTGTGCCGTTGAACCTTCCGAGCCACGCTCACGGCCAGGGCTACTCGGACCTCAACTTCTTGATCCCGGAGCTGGTGAGCGAGATCGACTTCAAGAAGGGGCCGTTCTACCCGGAGGTGGGCGACTTCTCGGGCGCGGGCGCCGCCAACGTCCGCCTGGCGACGACGCTGCCGGAGGGCATCGCCACCGTGCAGGTCGGGCAATTCGGCTACGCGCGCGCGCTGCTCGCCGAGAGCCCCCGCGTCGGTCCCGGCACGTTGCTCTACGCGCTCGAGTACAATCACTATGACGGGCCGTGGGACTTGCCGGAGAATTCCAGCCGCTACAACGCTCTTCTCCGGTACCACCTGGTGACGGGCGCGGACGAGTACACGGTGACGGGTAGCGCGTACTGGGCGCCGTCCTGGCAGTCGACCGATCAGGTGGCGCAGCGGGCGATCGAGCAGGGGCTCATCGGGCGGTTCGGGAGCATCGATCCCACCGACGGCGGGCGAACCGGGCGCGACGCGCTGTCGTTCGACTGGACGCGCCGCGAGAACGACACGACGACGCGGCTGCTGCTTTACGGCTTCTACTACCAGCTGAATCTGTGGTCGGACTTCGATTACGCGCTGGCCGACCCGGTGAACCTGGACCAGTTCGAGCAGGTGGACCGCCGGTTCGTCGCCGGCGGTGAGTTGAAGCGCGTCTGGGACCGCTTCTGGTGGGGCCGGAAGGTCAGGAACACGGTCGGCCTGCAGGTCCGCAACGACTACATCCCGGACTCGGGTCTGAACGCCACCAGCGGCCGCCGCGTCCTGACCGTCCAGATCTACGATCGCATCGAGGAGGCGAACGCCGGCCTCTACGGACAGAACGAGATCCAGTGGACGCCCTGGCTTCGCAGCGCGATCGGCCTGCGCGGCGACGTCTTCGGGGTTCACGTCCATAGCACGACGGACGCGGCGAACTCGGGCAACGCGAGCAGCGGCATCCTGAGCCCGAAGGCGACGCTGGTGTTCGGCCCCTGGAAGCGAACGGAATTTTATCTCGACGCCGGCACCGGCTTTCACAGCAACGACGCCCGCGGGGCGACCATCAGCGTCGACGCCGCCGGCCTGCCGCAGGAACGCGTGCCCCTGCTGGTGCGCACGAAGGGGGCCGAGGTCGGCGCGCGCACGTCGATCCTGCCCGGACTGGTCAGCACCCTGTCGCTGTGGGTGCTGGAGTCGAGCTCCGAGCTCACGTTCTCGGGCGACTCGGGCGACACGGAGGCGAACGGCCCGTCGCGGCGCTATGGCCTCGAGTGGGCGAACTTCTACAAGCCGAATCGGTGGCTGACGCTGACGGCGGACTTCTCCTTCGCGCACGCGCGGTACCTGTCGCCGCAGGAGACGGTGACGGGGACCTCGGGCGTGTACATCGCCAACTCCATCCCGGTCGTCGTGTCGGCGGCGGCTGTGATCGATCTGCCCAGCGGCTTCTTCGCCGGCGCCCGCCTGCGTTACTTCAGCTCGCAGCCGGTCATCGAGGACGACAGCCAGCGCCAGCCCGCGTCCACCATCGTGAACGCGCTGGTCGGCTACCGCTTCGGCCGCTACGAGCTCGCGGCCGAGGTGCTGAACCTGTTCGACTCCCGGTCGGACGACATCGCGTACTACTACCCGTCGCGTCTGCCGGACGCGCTGCTCGCCACGCGCGGCCTTCCGCCGGAGCCGGCGGGCGGCGTCAACGATTTCGTCGTTCACCCGGCGGAACCCATCCAGGTGCGCGCGAGCCTGACGGCTCACTTCTGATCGGCGACGGCATGAAGCTGGCACAGAGCCTTCTGGTCGCGGCGGCCCTTCACGGCGTCGTGTTCGGCGTGGCGGCGGCCGTGCTGTCCTCGAGCCGACCTGTCGCGCCCGTGCGAGCTGCCATCGAGGTGGATGTCGTCGCGCCGCGGCCCGAGCCGGCCAGCGAGTCGGCCAGCGCGCCGGCCCCCTCGACGGCGCGAGACGCGGCCAGACCGGCGGCGGCGATCCACCGGCATCGGGCCGTCCCGCGCGGCGTACTCGCGACGGCGATGCACCCGACGGACGCCGCGTCGGGCCAGCCTGAGCCGCTCGTGACGCACGACGCGCCCGCGGCAGGGAACTGCACCGCCGCCAGGCCCGCGGTCGCCGGGACGTCAGCGGGGGTGACCGCCTCCGCGACGCCCCGCTATCGAACCAACCCTGTGCCCGAATACCCGATCCCCAGCCGTCGCCGGCGCGAAGAGGGAATCGTCTACCTCAACGTGACCGTACAGCCGAATGGGTGGCCCGCGGCCGTCTCGCTGAACCGCAGCTCGGGACACCCGCTGCTCGATCAGGCGGCGCTGGATGCCGTCCGCCGCTGGACGTTCGAGCCCGGTCGCGCCGGCGGTGTTCCCGTCTCCAGCCTCGTCGTGGTGCCCGTTCGCTTCTTTCTGTCGGAGCTGCGCTGACGGACGGCGGTTCGCGCATACGAACTGCGGACCCCGCGGAAACGCGGCGCTAACAATCGAGTGATGGCGTTGTGGCGGGAGCAACCGCCACGGGCGGCGCCGGCGGCGCGGGCAGACTCGCGCGAATCGGTGGGCGGGCGACCGACCCGCCGGCCTCGGCCACCGATCGCGCGCGACTCAGGCGGTCACTGAAGGGTCCAGATCTCCAGGTCGACGCCGCCGGATTGCGGGTCGAAGATCTGCAGCGTGTTGTTCGCGAAGGTGTAGCCCTGCGTCTGCGAGGTGGTGCTGCCGCAGCCCCAGGTCGTGGTCACCATGTTGCCGGACGCGGACCACGAGCCCGACAGGTTCAGCGACGCGCCGTTCGCGTCGATGCCGGACAGCTCGAGCGCCGAACCGGTGATCCGCAGCGTCAGCTTGCGGGACTGGCTCGTGTTCGCCGTGGCCGGCGAATAGACCGTCCAGCCGGTCAGCACGTACGTCCCGTTGGCGATCGAGCCGCCCGCCGGGGTGCCGACGCTGCCGGTCCCCATCGTCTCGAACACGGCCGCGCCCGTCGCCGTGATGTTCGTGCACGCCCCCGTGCCGCCGCCCGCGCCGCCCGCACCGCCGCCGGTCTGCAACGTCAGCGTGTGGACCTCGTTGGCGTCGTCCTGATTGACCGTGGTGATTTGCGTCGCCGTCGCGGTGTAGGGCATGGTCACCGTCTGCGTCGCTGGGCAGGTGATGCTCAAGATCAGATTGGTGCCGCTGGTCGTGTAGGTGCCCGAGAAGCGCGAGCCGTCCAGCGCGACCCCCTGGAGCGTGCCGTTGGCCAGCACCCAGGTCTCGCGGTGCGCCGTGTTCCCGTTCTCGCCGTTGTACTGGACCATCTTGGTGAGGTAGTAGGTGCCGCTCACGATGGTCCCGCCGGTCATGGCCGGTGGGGCGCCGGCGTCGTGGTCCTTGTTCACGGTCGACGCGCCGTTCACCAGCGTGTTGCAGGCAGGCGCGCCGCCGGCGCCGCCCGCGCTTCCGCCTCCGACCCCGCCCGCGGCGCCGCCCGCCGCT
>CAZPUH010000023.1:0-2423 GCA_964589215.1 uncultured Myxococcales bacterium
GTCCGCCTTCGCGACGGACTTGTTCGGATCCGCCGCCGTGGGGAACGCCGCCTGATCGAGGCGCAGCCAGTTGTAGCGGAAGCCGATCTCCAGGGCGCCGTACCCGCCCCGGGCCAGGTCCAGCGCGCGGCGCGGCTTCACGCCTTCGTACGTCACCTCGCCGCCGATCGCGACCGAGGCGGTGACGTGCCCCGACGAGTTGTTCAACGCCCCGGACGCGCCGCCGCGCGCGATGTTCTGGTGCTCGCGGACCCACTCGGCCAGCAACCCGAACGGGCCTTTGTAGTAGTAGAGCTGCGGGTTGACCCGGCTGTGACGGCCGCTGGCGACGATCGTCAGCGTCGGGTCGGTGGTGCTCGACAGGTAGCTGAAGATCGTCTGCTGGCCGGCGGACTTGAAGGCCGGCAGCCAGGTGTTCGAGGCCGCGCCGTTGGTCAGCGCGGGCGAGCCGTTCTCGACCCCGGTGCTGCCCGCGATGCCCACGCCCAGACGCCCCAGCGCGCGCAGGCCGGGCGTGTTGAACGGCTGGACGAAGATCCGTCCGCCGAACGTCTTGTACTTGTTGTCGTCGACGTCGTTCAGCCCGTAGTCCGGGTTGCCGTTGAAGATGCCCGCCTCGTAGCGGACGATCCCGCCCGCGACGTCGCCCCACAGCTGCACGCCGACCTCGCGCTGCGGGGTCAAGTTCTGATCCAGACCGCGCTCGATGAACACCAGGTCCTGGTCGGCCTGCAGCCGCTCCAGCCCGTACGGCTGCTTGAACTTTCCGACGCGCAGCCGGAGCCAGGGGCGCGGGTGGGTGTCCAGGAAAGCGTCCGCGACGATCTGCGTGTTGTTGCCGAAGTCCGGCGCGAAGTAGAAGTCGGTCAGCCCCAGCACCGTGCCGGCGAGAATGGGCCGGATCTTTCGAGCCACGAAGGTGTCGGCGCTGGCCAGCGCCCCGTCGTTCAGGAACGCGCGCCCGTCGACCTGCAGCAGCCCTTTCCAGCGGATCTGGTACAGACCCTCGCGGCTGATGATCGCGAAGCCGTTCTCGTCGGTCTGGAAGATCGGGCCCAGCGCGTTCCGCTCCAGCGCGCGGGTCCGCTGCTCGATCTCGTCATAGCGGCCTTGCCAGGGCGCTACCGCGGGGACCGCCGTGGGCGCCACGGGGGGCGGTGGCTGGGGCGGCGCGGCCGAACCGCGATCCTGCGGTCCACCCGACGGAACCGCCGGCGCGGGCGATCCCGCGGGCGGCACCGCCACGGCCGGCTCGGACGGGACGGCCTTTTCCGCGGGCGCGTCCTGCGCCAGCAGCCGCGCCGGCGCGGCGATCGAGGTGAGGGCCACGGACACGGAGACAACGGCGAGCTTGAAGCGAAGTGAGGGACTCATCTGCTTTTCTCCTTACGGTCGCGACGGCGCGTGACGCGCGCGTCGTTTCGCCTCGGCCGCGCTCATCGCGCCGAGGCCACGTACAGGAGAAAAGCCGGCTCATGCAGAGCCGGCGATATATCCAACTTTCGTCTTGTATACGAGACAAATCGTCAGACGCAGTGCTCCGCTAGAGAGGTTTGTGGCCGCCGATGCCCAGAAGGCGCGTCGCCAGCTTCACGCGCCGGCGCCGCAGCAGAGCCCGCGCGCCGTCCCAGGCCAGCGCGTCGTAGATCTTGCCGACGGCGAACAGCGAGGTCGCCCCGCCGTCGAGCGCGGTGCGGAACACCTGGAGCGCGGACACGGCCGTCGCCTCCTGGCCTGCCTCGTCCACGCGGACCGTGTAGACCGACACGTGGCGGGTCAACGGCGCGTGGTCGCTGTTGTGGCGCGGCAGAGTCCGGAACAGCACCTCCAGCTCGGCGCGCCCGAGATCCAGCCAGGTCATGTCGCGCCGGATCTCGGGGCTGTACGCCTCGATACTGTACCGAAAGTCCGGGACGCACAGCGCCAGGAAGCCCTCGAAGTCGTCGTCGTCCAGACGCAGGCTGGCCGCGCAGATTGCCTCGCTGACGGCGGCTCGTGCGTCGCTCATCGGCTGCCGCCCTCGGCGAAGGGGTCCGCAGGCGAGCGCCCCATGTAGCGGCTCCAGGTCGCGTAGAAGTGGCGCATCCCGATCTCGTCGTGGATGGTCTGGTCCTCCTCGCGCGCGTGCAACACCCACCGGCTGTCGGTGCGCCCGTCGCGCATGGCGGTCCCCTGCCCCTGCACGCCCAGCAGGTCTTCGTGCAGGTTGCGGCCGAAAGGCCCCCAGATCTGGTTGTGGTCGCGCACGCGCGCCGCCCGCGTCTCGGGCGAGTCGTCCTTCAGCCCCAACCCGCGGAACTCGATCATCACCTGGTTCGGCGACAGCGGAATCGCCGTGTCGAGGCGGATGACGGACGTGCGCAGGTTGTAGGTGATCCCCGGGAACAGGTCGACCAGGATCCACCCACCCGGCGCCAGGCCCG
>CAZPUH010000024.1:0-16715 GCA_964589215.1 uncultured Myxococcales bacterium
TTTATAGTAGGTGAGCGCGAGAGCGTTATAGGCAATTACCGTGTGCGACACGTTCCCACCCGCGGAAACAAGCAAGAGACGCGCCTGTTCCAGCGCCGCGTCCAGCGAATCGTTACCGGATTCGCGCAACGCCTGGCTGTAACGCGCGCGCATCTCGAAGTCGCCGGGATCGGAGTTCAGCCAGCGCGCGTAGACGTCGGCCGCCTTCTTCGGTTCGTGGTTGCGCCGGAGGCTCTCGCCGTACGCGAGCACGGTCTTGCGCGCGCCCGGCTGGATGTCCAGCGCGCGCTTGAAGTCGTCGACGGCGGCGTCGATGTCGCCCGTCGCGGCGTGGATGACGCCCAGGTCGTGCCACGCTTCGTAAAGACGCGGGTCCAGCCGCGTCGCGCGCGTGAAGGGCTCGACGGCTTCCTTGGAGTGACGCCGTCCCATGCGCATGACCCGCACGCCCTCGTCGAACGCGGCCTGCGCCTCGGGGCTGGTCTTGGGCAACGCGACGGGCGCGATCGGGTTCGCGGGCGCCGCGCCCGGCGCCGGCGCGTTGTGCGCGCAGCCGGCGAGCGCCAGCCCGGCGGCGATGCTCGCGACCACACGCTGCCGGTTACTGGTCACGGCGGATCTCCTCGATGCGGTCCATGGTCACGCGCGGCTCCCCGGGGCGCGTCGACAGGCGCAGCTCCGCCTCTTTGGGATATTCATTCTCGGCCAGCCGCGACAGGGCTTGCCGGATCGCCTGCGTGTGCTTGTTGTAGACGCCGATCTGCAGCGCGCGCGCGTAGCCCGACTTGTACGCGTCGATGGCCTTGTCCTCGATCACGACGATGACCTTCTCCAGCTCGTCGCGGTACATCTGCTTCTCGTCTTCCTTCAGGTCGCGCGGCACGGGCGCGTTGCGCATCGCCTTCGCGTAGGCCTCGTAGCCCTGGCCGATGCGCAGCAGCGCCGCCGTCGCCCACTCGGGCGAGTGGTACGCAACGACGTCCAGGTAGATCGCCTTCGCTTCTTCCAGCCGCTTGGCCTTCTCCTCCAGCACCTTCGCCAGCTGCTTGGGCTTGCCCGCGATCTTGATGCGCTCGTAGTCGACGAACGCCAGCTCGCCCTGGATGTAGCGCGCCTCGGCGGCGTAATACGACGTCTCGTCGCCCGCGTGACCGCGCTTGGCCAGCGCCAGCGCCTTGGCGGCGGCGTCCTTGGCGGCTGCGTCGTTGCCGGCCTTGAGGTGCGCGTCCGCCTCGCGCGCCAGCGCCTCGACGGTCTTCGCGTCGCCCGGGTAGGTCTTGCTGAACGCGGCGAAGCTGGCCGCGGCGCCGCGCCAGTCCTTCTGGTCCTCGCGCACGACGGCCGCCTGGAACGCGACCTCCTTGGCGTCCGGACGATCCTTGTAGCGGCGCGCGTACTCGCCGTAGTGCCTGATGGCGCGATCGTGCTGGCCCAGGCTCTGGCGCAGCACGCCGGCGCTGCGGAGCGCGTCTGCCGCGTGCGCGTCCTGCGGGTACTTCTGTGCCAGCTGCTCGTAGAGGGTGGCGGCCTTGTCGTAGAACGCCACGTTCTCCTCGATGCGCGCGGCCGTGAACAGCGCCTCGGGCGCCTCGGTGGCGCTGGGGTACTTGTCGGCCAGCTCCTTGTAGGCGGCGACGGCCTCGTCTTCCTTCTTGGCCTTCTCGAACACGACGGCCGCGTTGTTCAGCGCCTTTGGCGCGTAGCCGTTGCTCGGGTATTCGCGCGGCACGCGCAAAAAGAAGGCCGCCGCCTTGTCGTAGTCGCCGCTCTGGGCGTACTTCTCGCCCGACTTCATGACGGCGCCGACGATCAACTTGTCCAGTCGCTCCTGCTCGGTCTGGGACGCGAACGCCTTGGTCTTCTTCAGACGCCGCGCCCAGGCCTCGATGTTCTCGTAGTTCTTGGCCTTGTTGAGCGCTTCCAAGATGCGGTCGCCGGCGGCGCCCGCGTTCGGATCGTCGGGGTAGCGCTCGATGATCAGCCCGAAGCGCTTCACCGCTTCGTCGTAGTCGCCGTAGTCGAAGAAGAACTGTCCGTTCTTGTAGATGACGGTGACGATCTCCTTGTCGTTCGGGAACAGCGTCGCGTAGAGATCGGCCGCCTCGCCGAACAGGCGGTCGCTGTCCGTGATCTCCCGCTTGCCGGCGTTCGAGGCCAGCGGCCTGCGGACCTTCTCGAACGCCGCCATCGCCTGCAAGAGCGCGTCCTTGTGGTACTTGCCCACCGGTTGCGTCTTGCCGACGGCCAGGTACTCGCGCCCCGCGTCCTCGTACTTGCCCAGCTTGAAGTAGAGGATGTCGGCGCGCAGGTAGCGCAGCTCGGCGGCGTCGGGCGCGTCCGGGAAGTTCGCCAGGTAAAATTCGTACGCCTCGGCGGCGCGCGCGTAGCGGTCGCGGTCGACGACCTTGCTGGCCTTCTCGTTCTGCTGGGCCTCGCCGTGCATCGTCTTCGCGAGGTTGCGGATCAGCGCCTCGGCGATCGTGCGGGCGTGGGCGACGGTGTTGGGGCGGTCCTTGTTGGCGGCGGCCCAGGCGCTGCGCGGCCCGTAGTCGCCCGCCAGCTTGCGCATCTCGGTGACGGCGCCCTTGGTGTCGCCCATCAGCTGGTAGCTCTCGACGATCTTGCCGGCGTAGTCAGGCGCGTCGCCGGCGTTCGGGTCCAGCTCGATCAGCAGCCGGTACGCTTCCACCGCCCGCTCGTACCGCGTCTGGTCGAAGACGGTGTCGGCCAGCTGCTTCAACACCTTGCGCGAGTACTGCTTGCCGCCGATCTGCGCGAGGAACTCGAACGCGTCGCGGGCCGTCTTGGTGTCGTCCTCGGTGAACAGCTCGACGAGGTACTCGAGCGCCTCGCCCTGCAGCTCCTCGGCGCGCTTCTGCTCGGCCTCGGTGCGGCCCGCCTTCTTCTTGGCGAGGTCCAGCACGTCCTTGAACCGCAGCGCGCTCTTGGTCGTGTCGCCCAGCTTCCAGTAGCACCAGGCCGTCTTGAAGAGGGCCTGGTCGTACAGCGTCGACTTCGGGTGCTTCAGCACCTTCTCGTACGCCTCCAGGGCGGCGGGATAGCTCTGCTGCTCGTAGAACCGGTACTCGGCGATCGCCATCCACGCGTCGGCGACGTAGCGCGAGCGCGGAAAGCGATCGAGGATCATCTGGAAGTACTTGATCGACTCGCCCAGCTTCCCCTGGTCGCGCAGCGAGAACGCGTAGAGGTAGATGACCGTGTCGATCTTGCGGAACTTCGGATAGTCGTTGATGAGCTGCCGGTACGTCGCCTGCGCCTGCGTCAGCTCGATCGTCGGGGGCCGGTGCGGCACGCGCGGGCAGGTCGACCGGTCCGTGTGGCAGGCGGTCACCGCGGCCTGGTACGCCCCCATCTTCTCGAGGTAGACCGCCTTCGACTCTTCCCAGTAGAGCTCGGCCAGCTTGTACAGCGCCTCGGCCTGCTCCTTGGCGCGGAAGCCGGCCGATCCGCGCGGGTTCTCGGCCAGGTAGGCCTCCAGCAGCTTGATGGCCTCGCGGCGCGCGGCGACGACCTCGCCCTCTTTCTGCTCAAGTGCCTTCTGCAGGATCGGCGGCAGCTTCTTCTCGCCCTCGTCGCTGGCCGCCGCGTTCGCGTCGCTCTTGCTGGCTGATTGCGCAGCCGCGCGCACGTTCGCGGGCGCGAGCAGCAACAACGCGCCCGCGACCGCCGTGCCAATGCCACGACGGAGTCTATTTGTAATTCTCGTACTCATCCGACCAGTACTCACCCTCGAACGGCCAGTACTCTTCGTCGTCGCCGATGAGGCCTTCGAGCTGGAGGGTCGCGAAGAGGTCGGCGGGGTAGCGGCCGTCGCGCAGGTGCTCGATCTCGATCTCCAGCTTCTTCTTCTTGCCGATGATGGCGTCGATCTGGGTGAGGCGGGCCTGGCGCAGCAGATCGCGCAGGCGCTTGTCCAGGTCGGCCAGCGCCTGGGTGGCGATGAGCCCCGTCGCGGCCACCAGCCGCGCCCGCAGCTTGCGCGCCTCCGCCCCCAGCGCCAGCGTGGCGGCCGCCTCCTTCGCGTACGGTCCGCCGGCGACGTTCTTCAGGCGCGCCGCCCGGTGCGCCTCGTCGGCCAGCTGCGCGACCTCCTCCTCCATCACCGGATCGCCCGCCGCCAGCGGGCGCAGCGCCTCCACGTCCTGCACCAGGCGAACCGCCTCCGTCGCGTCGCCGCCGCCCGCCTCGCCGGCCTTGCCTTGCTGGTGCGCCGTCAGGTCGTCCCAGATAGCGACCTCGTTGGGGATGGTTCCCGCCTCGCGGTCCAGCGCCAGGATGTCGCCCGTGAACTTGTAGAAGCGCGGGTCGACCTTCAACAGCTCGGCGATGGGGTCGCGCGGGCTGGCGATCGACTGCTTGCCGAGAAGCTTGCGATAAAGCGCCGCGCGCTGGCCCGGGTTCTTCAGCAGCTCCGTCACCCGGGCCTCGATGGGCGCGTAGGTCGTGACGAACGTGGCCAGCGTCTCCTTGACGCGGTCGAACTGACACGACTTCAGATCGATCATCGCGTGCAGCAGCATCACGTCCGGCGCCAGCGGCGTCGTGTGGAAGTCGTGATCGAATTCGTCCAGGAAGGCGCGCGCCGCCTCGTACTCGCCCTTCTGGAACATCGACCACGACGCCTCGAACAGCGCGTCCGGCAGCCGATCGGAGTCGGTCGGCACGCGGAAGTAGAAGTAGTAGGCGTCGTCGTACTTGCCCTGCTCGTGCGCGATGCGGCCCAGCGCCAGGTACGCCAGGTCCTTGATCGCGAAGTAGCGGCCGTCGATGAAGAACGTGAACCGGTCCTGGTCCGCCTGCTCGACGATCTCGCACAGGTTGGCGCGCGCCGACGCGAAGTGGGCGCGTCGCGCCTGGATGAGCCCGCGGAAGTACAGCGCCGCCGCGTAGAAGCGCGATTGGCGATCCACCTGCCCGAACAGGCTCTCGGCGCGCCCCGTGTCGCCGGCCTCGTAGGCGACCTTGGCCGCCAGATAGGCGTGCTCGGCGGCGGCGTCGCGCGGCAGCGTCGCGGGCTGCGCATGATCCAGCACGGCCAGCACGGCCGCCTCTTCCTTGGTCTCCAGCGCGACGTCGACCAGCGCGCGGTAGGCGGGCGCGAACTGCGGCGCGGCGGGGCCGCGGGCCAGCACGCGCAGCAGGTACCGCTCCGCCGACTTGTACCCGCCGGCGCGCACCAGCGCGCGCGCCAGCGTCAGCTCCGCGGTGGCGTAGTCGGGCGCGTACTGGAACTGCGCGTAGCGCGGCGACTCGACGATCCGGTAGAGCCGGATGCTGGCGACCTCCGGATTGCCGGTGACCAGGTCGTCCTCGGCGCCGGCCAGCTCGACGCGCAGCCGGTCCAGCGTGACCGGTTGCTTGTCGTCACCCAGCGCGCCGCTCTTCTCGAGATCGGCCAGGTAGTGGCCCACCGGATCGACGTCCGCCGCGGCGGTGGCCGCCGCAGGCTGGGCGAGCAGCGCGACGAGCAGGGCGATCATTTCTCGCTCTTCAGCTCCATCTCGATCTCGGGTTCGTACTCGGGCAGGTCGCCGTCGTCGTCGGCCGTGAACGACACGGTGGTCGTCTTGCCGTCCGGAACGTTGACGACGAAGGTCTGCTCGGATTCGTAGCCCAGGTCGGCGTGCTCCTTCTCGGCCTTCTTGCCCGGGCGCACGTCGATCCTCACCGTCAGCGTGTGCGGGCCCGGCTTGGTGGGCCGCTGCGACACCTTGATCAGGTCGTCGACCATCGGCTTTTCGCCCGAGTCCCAGACGACGTTGCCGTCCAGGCGGATCTCCGCCCGGTGCAGCAGGAAGTTGGGCGCCCCCTTCCAGCGCAGCGTCGCGCCCAGCTGGGACGCATAGATCTGCTGCTCGACCAGCGCGGCGCGCGCACGGGCGCGGAACAGCTCGTCGCGCAACTTGTCGTACTCGGCGCGCAGCTTGGCGAGATCGATCGCCGGGGGCGCGGGCGGCGGCGACGCTTCGTGCGCGCTGTCGGCGGCCTGGTCGGCGTCTGCGGCGGCCGGTGACGCGGCGGCGGCCGGTGGATTGGGACTGCCGGCCAGCAGGGCGGAGAACAAGGTCGCGGCGAGGTTCGTCATCGTCACTCCGTCACGGGCAGGTAGAGGCTGATGCCGACGGTGGCCGTCAGGTCGTTGACCCACATCACTTGCGAGAGCAGCTGCTGCCGGTAGACGTGGTCGCGCACGTCCAGGCGCACGGCCCAGGCGCGCTGCCCGAAGAACTTCAGGCCGAAGCCGGCGTTGCCGGCCACGTTCTGCGACAGCACGGAGTCGACCACGCCGGCGCCCGCCGCCACGTACAGATCGAAGTGCGTGATGCCTCCGCCAAGCCGCATCTTGGCGTGCGCCGGCACCCAGACCAGGTCGGCGTCGAACAGCAGCTCGCGGCGCGGCTTGTCCTTGAGCACCGCGAACGTGCGCTCCAGCTCGGGGCCGCCCGACGAGGTCAGGCGCGTGTACATCCCGGACGCCTCGACGCCCAGATCCTCGGTCATGTGATACGTGTACGCGCCGCCGAAGGTGTACGTGCCGTCGAAGAGGTCCGACACGTAGTAGCCGCCTTGCACCGTCAGCTCGTGGCGGTTGGTCTGCTGGAACAGCCGCTCGCGCGTCGTGCGCTGCCTCCGCTTGGCGAACAGATCGGCTTTCACGTTCTCGTCGATGCACGCGTCCGCGCCGGTGCCAGCGGGCGTGGTCGGTTCCGCCGCGGGCGGCGGCGTCGAGACGTTGGCTTCCGCGGCTGGTTCCGGCTCCGTCGACATCGGCGCGTCTTCGGCGCCGATCGCGGCGGGGCTGGCGGCCGCCACCAGCGCGGCCGCCCACATGAAGGCTCCTAGCCGAGCCATAGGCTGAGACCCGCCAGCACGGTGAGGTTGTTGGTGATGCGCCCGCGCCCCAGCACCTCCTGCGGAACGACGAAGTCGCGCACGTCCAGCCGGAACCCGATGAACCGGTTGAAGTAGATCTTCGCGCCCGCGCCGGCCTCCCACGTCAGCCCCTGCACGGTCGGATCCGCGGTACGCCCCGCGCCCGCCACGACGAAGAGATCGCCGTGCAGGATCGTGTCCTCGCTGAACTTCAGCTTCGCGTGGATCGGCGACCAGAGCAGCGAGGCGATCCCCTGCCAGGCGACGCTGGCCTGGAAGTGCGTCTGCTGGTCGAACGCCGTGAACGGCTGCTCCAGCCGGAATCGCATCGGCGTGCGCGTCAGCAGGACCTCCAGTCCGAAGTCCTCGGACGGGTAGAACGCCAGCGCGCCGCCGTAGCTGTAAGTCGATGACAGCGCGTCGGACGCGTAAAAGCCGCCCAGGCCGGACAGCTCGAAACGATGGCGCTTCAAGAAGTCGCGCCGCTGGACGCCCTTTCGACGCCCGCCGGTGGCGTCCCCTTCGAGGCAGGCGAGGCCGTGCAGCGCCGACTCCGCGGACTCCTCGGCCGCGCCGGCCTCCGCGTCGTCGTCGCCGCTGGCGTCCGTGCCGCTGCTGGCGGACGTCGTGTCGTTGCCGGCGTCGGGGCTTGCGTCGTTGCCGCGATCCTCGAACGGGTTGCTGGGCTCAGAGCCGCCCATCGGGGGCGCGGCGACGGCCGGTGTCCCGTTGGTGAGCCCGTAAAGGAGCGCGAACGCGAGGGCAGCACGGAGCAACGCGAAAAAATCGTAGCCCTTGCGCGCCGCGCTTGGCAAGGTTCGTCGGTCGGCGGGCGTGAATTTTCTCGACGAGAAATGCAGGTCGGATCGCACGGTAAGATGTCGGAACACGTGATCGTCGCGAGGCTCCTCAGCGGCTTGCTCATCGGCGCGGAAGTGGCGCAACTGTTGCGCGCGGCTGCGCAACGGCCACACGCGCGTGTGGCGCAACCGATGTGTGACCGCTGGGCGCACATGTCGCCGCTGGCGACGTGGATCCTCGTCACCGCGATCGCGCTCGGCTGTTCGGGGTCGTCCGCGTCCCGGCCGCGCGACGCGAGCACCGTCCCGTCGAACTGTTCAGTGCCGCTCGTGTGCGGCGACGACGGCGCCGTTCACTCGTGCGAAGGGAAGATGATCGGCGGCGTGATCGACGACTGCGCGGCGCGCGGACAGGCCTGCAGCCTGGGGCGCTGCACCTCGTTGCCCTGCCAGGTCGCCGAGGCCCGCACCCGCAGCGTGATCGGTTGTCTGTTCTATACGCTTCAGCCGGACAACGTCGCCGCGGACGAGGCCGCGCTGACCAGCTACGTGATCAACAACGCCGGGACCGATCCCGCCAACGTTCAGCTGCAGCAGGCGATGCCCGGCACGAACGAATCCACGGTCTGGCAGGCGGCGGACAACGTCCAGGTTCCCGCGGGCAGCTCGGGGCGCCTGCAGTTCGCCGGGCTGGAGGTGACGAATCCGGGGATCAACCCGCTGGGCGCCGTGCGCCTCGCCAGCGATCGCCCCATCACCGTCGCCGAGATCGAGAGCGACGACGACGCCCAGCCGGCGACCAGCAGCAGCGGCACCGTCGTGCTCCCGCTGCAGGCGCTGGGCAGCAACTATCGCGCGGTCACCTATCCGCAAGAAGCCACCCACGACGTTCAGCAGGCCGTCGGCAGCCGCGGCGGCGCGGCGCGCGTGATCGTCGTCGGCACGCAGCCCGGTACCCGGATCAGCTTCAAGCCCGTCGAGGCCATCACGGGCGATCCCGGGCCGGGGCAGCTGGTTCCCCCGCTGGCGGCCGGCGAGCCTCTGGAGGTCACGCTCAACGACGGGGACGTTTTCCAGATCTACACCAACGCTCCCGACGAGGACCTGACCGGCAGCCTGGTCACGGTCCTGTCCGGCGCGCCCGTGGCGGTGTTCTCGGGGAACATCTCGACCTCGTACGGGTCGAACGCCAGCGGCATCAACTCCGCCGACATGGCGCACGAACAGATGCCGCCGGTGTCGAGCTGGAGCACATCCTACGTGGCCGCGCCGCTCGCCCCCCAGACCAGCATCGGGTGCACGTCGTTCTTCGGCGACAGCGAGGGCGTGGGGGCCGGATCGATCTGGCGCGTCGTCGCAGACCAGGACGACACCCGGGTCGACTTCGGCCCGCCGTCGCCCGAGCACGTCTGGCTGCGGGCTGGACAGTCGGTCACGCGCGTCTCCAGCGCGCCCTTCACGGTCACGGCGACGCGGCCCGTCCTGGTCACCCAGGGGATCGACTGCGAGCCCAGCCTGTCGCTGGCCATCAGCACGGACCCGAACGCCCTGCTGACGAACATCGCCTTCGCGGCTCTGCCCGTCTTCGATCAGGTCGTCTCCATCGTGCGCCAGGCCGGTTCGATCCTGGCCCTGGACGGTGTGCCGGTCTCGGATTCGATGTTCCGACCGCTCGGTGACGACTTCGAGCTGGCCGAGCTGCCCGTCCCGGCCTGCCGCGCGGCCTCGGGTGCTTGTCTGCACCGCGTGACCGCGACCGGCGGCGGTTTCGGCCTGACCCTGCGAGGAATGGACGTGTCGGCCAGCTACGCGCTGACGACACCGGGCCTTCTGCGCTGCGACTCGAACTCGGAGCTGTGTTTGAACTGAGTCCGGGGGGCGGCTACGAGGTCTTCAACGCTTCCAGCTCGGTGCGCAGGGTGTCCGGCGTGAAGTTCTCCCGCTTGCGGCGGATGTCGAAATACAGCAGCACGGCGCCCAGGACCGGGACCGGCAAGAGGACCATCGTCACCAGGTCGGACAGCAGCGATCCGAAGAAGATGGACCCGGGCGCGACCAGCGCGGTGCCCACCACCTGCGCGAGGCCGCGGACCAGCGCGAAGCTCAGCAGGACCAGCGCGACGCGCAGCCAGTCCGAGCGGACCAGCGTGGTGCTGCGCTCGAGCGCGGCCCGGCCGCCGATGCCCTCGATCAAAACGATCGGCGACACGAAGGCGAAGAACAGGGCGCACACGAGCCCCGGAATCAGGAAGAACACGCAGCCGATGGCGACGACGATCGCGGCCGGCACGACCGCCGACAGCAGCAGCCCCAGGCGCCGGAACAGCAGCATCCAGACCTCGCGCCAGCCGGCGTTGCCGCCCAGGATGCGGTCGGCGACGGCAATCGTGAGCGCGCCGTTGGTCAGCGGGACGATGATCCCGTAAAGGAAGAAGCCGGTGACCAGCGTGCCGGCCAGACCCAGCATGTAGACCCAGAACGTGCCGGCCATCGCCACGGTGGCGGGGTCGCCCGTCTGGGCCAGCGCGATCGTCGGACCCAGGATGGCGGCCCGTGCCAGCGAGTTGACGATCGCTGCCGGCACGAACAGCAACGCGCAGGTGAGGAGCAACGGCTTGGCGTGCGTTCGGTACAACTTGAACGCTTCGACCAGGATGTCGGCCACCCCTTTTTCGGGCGTCGGCACCTCCTCGGGGCTGGCGGGTTCCATCACAGGCGTCCTCCTTCCACGATCCGGCGCGAGCATAGCTCGAACGGCCGGGCGGGCACGTGTTAAAAGCGGGACCATGCCCCGGGGAGCCCCGCCCACCCGCGCGATAAGAGGTCGGTCGCTGGCGCTGCTGGTCTGCCTCTGGGCGGGTAACGCGCGCGCCCAGGTCGGAACGTCGCCGCCGCTCTCGACGGGACCCGTGCCGGCGCTGGAAGAAGCCGCTCGACCCGAGGCGCCGCCGCGCCCCCGCATGTCGCTGGCGGTGGGCTTCGGCGCCTCGCTGGACGCGACCGGGTTCACGGACGGCGCGCACGCCATTCCGGCCTTCTTCGGGCAGGGCGGGTTCGGGGACGGCTGGCTGGGGTTCGAGCTGGGCGCCTTCTCGACCGCCGCTTCGGGGCGGTTTCATGCCGGCGACGCGGCGCCGGTCGACCGGCTGGGGCTGGACGCCTTCTTCGTGCTTCGCCCGGCGGCGGGGGTCGGGGGCGACGACGTGCGTTACGGTCTGCGCGTCCTGCGCACCTTGGCGGCCGAGGTAGGTGTGGGTTACGAGCGCGACGGGCGAACCTCCGGCGCCGGCAGCCGCTTCCAGATCCACACGGGGGCGCGGATCGAGCTTCCGCTGACCCCCGCCCGCCGGCCCAGCGAGCTGCGGCTGCGCCTGGGGTTCCGGCGCGCGATCGGGCTCTACACGCCGCAGGTCGCGGGCGCCGCCAGCGGCCCGCCCGTCATCTCGGTCGGCGACTCGAACGAGCTCTACGCGGCGCTGGCCGTGGTGTTCTGAGGACGACCGCGGCGGACCACGGCCCAGGTTCAGGCGACCTCCGGCAGGGCCGATGATCCGGGGGTGGTCGGACACGAACAGCATTCCAGGCGAAACTTGGGCGTCGGCCCGGCGCTGGCCGCCCTGACGGCGCTGCTGGGGACGGCCTGCTCGACCACCATCGAGGTTCGCCCCGCGGCCCAGGTCGTGGCCCCGACCGTCGACGCCGTGCTGGGCTTACCCATCAGCATCGGGTGGGGTGGAGACGTGGACCTGCGCAAGCTGCAGCGCCGGACCAGCGACCTCCTCATCGAGGCGACCGGCGGGCGCGCCGTCATCGCCGAGGAGCTGGTCGAGGGCGAGGACGAGGCGGCCGTGACGGCCGCGCTGCGGGCCCTGGGCGAGGATCCTGCCCGCACGCTGGCCTTCGCGTTGAGCGTCGGCATGGGCGGGCGAATGGTCCCGGGGACGTCGGCCATTCCGGGGTTCATCGTCGGCAAGCGGGTCGTGGTCGATTACCACGCCCGGATCGAGGTGCGGCACGTCGGTTCCAAGCAGGTGCTCGGCTCCGTCGAGACGGTGGCCAGCGGAATGCCGAACGAGGCGGAGGTGGGCGTCAAGGGGAAGAGAGGCGCGGCGCTGGAGGCCATCGCCTCGGCGGTCGAGAAGGCGCTGGCCACATTCGCGCCGCGGCTGGTGCCCAGCGCGCGGCCGTTCCAGATCGTCGAGATCCCGATCTTTCAGGCGGCCAGCGTCACCCGGCGGCTCGCGTTGCTGGGGACGATTTACCCCGAGCTGACGGTCGAGCAGATGCAGGAGATCGCTCAGAGCCGCGAGCGCTTCTTCGTTGTCGAGCCGGGCGAGCTGGCGGCGCTGGGCGTCGCGCCCGGCGACATGCTGGGTGTCCCGGGCGGGCACACGGCTGCCAGCCGGGCCGCCCTGGCCCGCGCGCTGTCGAGAGGGCTGCAACCGGCGCTTGCCATCGAGCGGGCGGGCCAGCAGTACATCCTGGCCGCGGCGGCGCCACCGGCCTCGGCCGGCGCGGCGGTCGCCCGCCGCTGACGGCGCGACCGTCATCATGACCATGATAAGAATCGGCGCATGAGCGCAGCCGACCGGGATCTCGACGCCGTCGTCATCGGCGCCGGTGTGGTCGGTCTGGCGATCGCGCGCGCGCTGGCGCGGGTGGGGCGCGAGGTGGTCGTGCTGGAGGCGGCCGCCGCCATCGGCACCCACACCAGCTCGCGCAACTCGGAGGTCATCCACGCGGGCATCTACTACCCGGCGGGGTCGCTGAAGGCGCGCCTCTGCGTGGCGGGACGCCAGGCGCTGTACGCGTACTGCGCCGAGGCAGACGTCGCTCACCGGCGCCTGGGCAAGCTGCTGGTCGCGACCACCGACGCCGAGGTGGCGACGCTGGAGTCGTACAAGACCTCCGCCGAGCGAAACGGCGTTCACGACCTGGTCTGGGTGACGGCCGACGAGGCGCGCGCGCTGGAGCCGGCCGTCACCTGCGTGCGCGGCCTGCTGTCGCCGTCGACGGGGATCATCGACAGCCACGGCCTCATGGCGGCGTACCTCCGCGACGCGCGCCGCGCCGGCGCCGAGCTGGTGCTGGAGGCGCCCGTCATCGGCGGGGCGGTCGACGGCGCCGGGATCACGCTGGAGATCGGCGGCCGCGCGCCGGTGACGGTCCGTGCCCGCACGGTGGTCAACGCCGCCGGCCTGTTCGCGCAGCAGGTCGCCGGCAGCCTGGCGGGGTTCCCGGCGGCGCACGTCCCGCCCGCGCACTTCGCCAAGGGGCACTACTACGTGCTGTCCGGCCCGTCGCCGTTCCGCCGGCTGGTCTACCCGATCGCGGTGGCGGGTGGGCTGGGCGTTCACGTGACGCTCGACCTGGCGGGTCAGGCGCGGTTCGGCCCGGACGTCTCCTGGATCGACGGCGTCGACTACAGCTTCGACGACAGCCGCGCGCCGTCGTTCTATGCGGCCATCCGCCGGTACTGGGCGGCGCTGCCCGACGGCGCTCTTCAGCCCGGATACACGGGCATCCGCCCGAAGCTGGGTCCCGCCGGGGCGCCCGCCCACGATTTCCGCGTCGACGGCCCCGGCCAGCACGGGGTCCCGGGCCTGGTGAACCTGTTCGGGATCGAGTCGCCCGGCCTCACCGCCTCGCTGGCGCTCGCCGATCTGGCCGTCGCGCTCTTGCCGGATTGACGTCAACATCAACGACCACGTACACGTCTACGACCACGTACACGTCTACGTTTACGTTTACGACTACGTCCACGAAGGAGTTTCTCGTAAACGTAGACGTAGACTACGTCCACGAAGGCAGACTGCAGTTTCTCGTAGACGCAGACGTAGACGTGTACGTGGTCGTAGACGTGTACGTGAACGTGGTCGTAGACGTCCGGTTCTTCCTCAGGTCTTCGCTGCCAGCACGTCGATCCGTTCGATCTGGGGCGGCTTCGCGAGCAGCTCGGCGGCGTTCGCCATCAGCGCGGCAGCGATGCGTCCCTGCAGGTGCGCCTGACGGCCGCTCTCGGCGGCGAACGTGTCGAACACGCCGAACGTCGAGGGACCCATCTGGATCGCGTACCAGCTCACGGTTTCGGGCTCGTCCTGCGCCAGGGGGAGCGCCCCCGCCAGGAAACGCGCGACCTCGGCTTCTTTGCCCGGTTTGGCTTCGATGCGGACCAGCAGACCGACCTTGACCATGGCGACCACCTTTTCTGCCCGCGAGGGGCGTCGAGACGCAAAGGCTACGTCTCGACGCCGCGCTGCGCCCGTGAAGTTTGCGGCGGGCGCGCGCAGCCCGTTCAGACGGGGGCCAGCAGGTCGTGCTCGCGCAGCAGGTCGGCGGCCGCCTGGATGACCGAGAATCGAATGCCCGCGCGCTCGGCGATGTTCAGCAGGCCCGTCTCCCCGTCGGACTGGTTCAGGACCCAGAGCATCGCCATCTGCAGGTCCGGGATGTTGGTGCCGCCGATGGCCCGGTAGAGCCCGCGCTTGCCCAGCTGCGGCTCGCCGTACGGCTGCAAGTTGCGGTAGCGCCGGTCGCCGTCGACGACGTCCAGGATCTCCCCCACGATGCTGGCCGATTCGGCCAGGTGCTCGGCCGAGATGAAGCTCAGGTTGTCGGCCGACGTGTGGTACTCGGGAAACATCCCGTGGCGGCCGCGCATCAGCGAGCCGACGGGCAGCCGGAACCCGGGGCTGCCGTACTGCCGCTCGTCATAGCCGTAAGGGAAGAAGTCGATGAGCTGATGGGCGGCGCCGTCGTGGGACAGGACGTGCGCGGCCGCCCGGTCGATCGGCGCGCGCCCGCCCACCGAGCGCTTGTAGGTGAAGGGGTGCTCGTCGCCGAGGCAGGTCAGGGTCAATCCGTGCTTGATGCGGGCGGCGCGGTCGCGGTTGCGCGCCAGCCAGGTGATGGCACCGATGGTCCCGGGCGCGAAGACGAAGCGGAACGTGTGCCGTCGCCGCGGTCGGGCCGGCAGCGCCTGCGCCAGCAGCGTCGCGATGGCGACGCCCGAGAGGTTGTCGTCGGCCAGCGACGGGTGGCAGACGTGGGACGAGATGAGGATCTCGTCCTCGATCTCGCCGGGCAGCACCACCTCGCCGTAGGTCAGGCTCCCCGGCGCCAGCGTCGAATCGATGACGACGTCGTAGGGTCCGTCCGACATCGCGTCCAGCTGCCGCTGCGTCAGGCAGAAGCCCCACGACTCGGCGTAGTACGACGTGCGGTAGGGGATCCAGTCGGGGTGGGCCGGGATCGTGTGCAGGTGCGGCCGCAGCTCGGCCAGCGACAGGCGCGCCCGGACCGGCGTGCTGTAGTTGACCACGTGCAGGTTGTGCCGCTGAAAGTCGATCACGCGGCGGCCGCCGGCGTCGGCCACGTAGGCGTCGCGGATGTTCCACTCGGGCGGGACCGTCCAGTCCAGCACCTGCGTCCCGGAGGGCACCTCCGTCACCTGCAGGGGGATGTGCCGCCCGATGATGCGCAGCGTTTCGCGTAGACCGTCGCCTGTGATGCTGCGGCAGATCGGGTACAGCTCCTCGATCAGCGCGGTGATGGCGCCCCCGTCGATCGCCGCCGCGGTCGCGTCGCTCATCGCAGGGCGTCCGGGTTGGCCGGATCCAGATCGGGGTAGGTGCGGTCGCGCTCGGCAATGACGACCGGCGCCGCCGGCCAGACGATCCCGACCCGCGGGTCGTCCCACCGGAAGCCGCGCGCGACGGACCCCTGGTACTTCTTCCCCATCAGGTAGAACACGTCGGTCCGGTCCTGCAGGGTGATGAACCCGTGCGCGAACCCTTCGGGGACGTAGAGCGCGTTGCCCGCCTCGGAGGACAGCTCGACGCCGAACCACTGCAGGTGGGTGGGAGAGCCCGGCCGGAGGTCGACGATGGCGTCCCAGACGGCGCCCGTCACGCACCTGACCAGCTTGGCTTCCTGGTGAGGGGCGGCGTTGTAGTGCATGCCGCGCAAGGTCCCGGCCCGCGCGTTGTGCGAAACGTTGTGCTGAGGCCAGGTGGTGGGGAGCCCCGCCGCCGCGAACTCGTCGTCGCAGTAGGTCCGCGCGAAGAAGCCGCGGTCGTCTTCGTGGCGCTGCTGCTCGACGAGCACGGCGCCCGGCAGCGGTGTGGGTCGAAATCGCACGCCGGCAGCATATCACCGCCCCGCTGCCGCCCCGTTTTCGGCCTCGAAACCGCCGCCGTCCGCTTGTCGGCAGAGCCGGGATCATCTACCGTGGACGAGCCCATGACCACGCCCGAGAAGCCCGCGCCGAAAGCCTCCGTTTGCCGCTTCTGTGGATCGCCGGAACGCCGATCGTTCGTCGATCTCGGGATGTCGCCGCTCTGCGAGAGCTACCTGCCGGCCGACAAGCTGAACGACATGGAGCCTTTCTATCCGCTGCACGTGTGGGTCTGCACGAAGTGCCTGCTGGTGCAGCTCGACGAGTACGTGAGCCCCGAGCACATCTTCAGCGAGTACGCTTACTTCTCGTCGTACTCGACGGCGTGGCTGAAGCACGCCGAGGACTACGTCGCGATGATCAGCGACCGGCTGAAGCTGGGGCCGAAGAGCCTGGTCATCGAGCTGGCCAGCAACGACGGCTACCTGCTGCAGTACTTCGTCAAGCGCGGCATCCCGTCGCTGGGCATCGAGCCGGCCGCCAACGTGGCCAAGGTCGCCGTCGAGCAGCGCGGGGTCGACACGCTGGTGAAGTTCTTCGGGCGCGAGCTGGCCGCCACGCTCAAGGCCGAGGGGCGGCAGGCCGATCTGGTGCTGGGCAACAACGTGCTGGCCCAGGTTCCCGACCTCAACTCGTTCGTCGCGGGCATCCGCACGCTGCTGAAGCCCACCGGCACCTGCACGATCGAGTTCCCGCACCTGCAGCGCCTGGTCGAGGGGAACCAGTTCGACACCATCTATCACGAGCACTATTGTTACTTCTCGCTGATCGCGGCCGAGCGGATCTTCGCGGCCCACGACATGACGATCTTCGACGTCGAGGAGCTGTGGACGCACGGCGGCTCG
>CAZPUH010000025.1:0-3470 GCA_964589215.1 uncultured Myxococcales bacterium
ACAGCCGCCGCGCGAGGTCGACCACGCCCGTCTTGTCGGAGACCGAGATCAGCGCGCGGGAAATCTTCGCCAGGTTGGTGCTTGCCACGGCGGCGTTTTATCACTTCCGGGGCAGCGTGGGATCAGCGTTTCAGGCCGGCGCCGCGAGCCCCGCGCGTTTACGGAGATCGGCGATCTCGCCCTTGGTCAGATCCCGCCACTCGCCCATCTTCAGCCCTTCGAACGACAGGCCGCCCAGCCGCACGCGCGACACCTTGAGGACCGAGTGGCGCACCAGGTCGCCCACCGCCTTCAGCGCGCGCGGCCGCGCCTCCGGAACGACGATCTCGATCCAGGTGTTCTTCTCGGTGACGGCCAGCGCCTCGACGGCGGTCGGCTTCACGGGCCGCCCCTCCCAGCGCCAGCCGCGCTGCAGCCGCTCGAGGATCGCGTCGCCGACCAGCCCCTGCAGCTTGATGTGGTAGGTCATCGGGACCTTGCCCGGCTTGGTCAGCGCCTGCGCCAGCGCGCCGTCGCTGGTGACGAGGACCACCCCTTCGGCCGGAAAATCCAGCGGCGCGGCCACCTGCCAGCCCGCCTCCGCGTCCTTCACGTAGCGCGCCAGCGTCGGGCGCTCGCCCGACTTCGCGAGCGTGGCCAGGCAGGCGCGCGGCTTGAGCAGCAACCGGTAGACGGGGTCCTCGACGAGAACCCGGCGCCCCTCGACCTCGACCCGGTCCTTGTTCGGGTTGATGGTCGTGCCCAGCGTCGTGACCACCTTGCCGTTGACCTTCACCGACCCGGCGGCGATCAGGTCCTCGGCGCGGCGGCGCGAGGCCAGCCCACCCTGCGCGAGAAATTTTTGCAGTCGCATGGGCTACTCGGCCGGCTTCTCTTCGGCCGGGGGCTGCTCGCCCTCGGTGGGAGGCGCCGCGGCCGCCCTGGCCGCCGCTTCCGTGGCGCGCTCCAGCTCGTCCATCAGCTCGTCTTCCTCGGCGGGGTCCAGCGTGCGGACGACCGGCTTCGGCGGCGGAGGCGCCGCCGGCGCGACGGGCTCGGGCGCCGGCGCGGCCGCGTCGACCTTGGCCATCTCGGCCTCGCCCAGCTCGTGGAACTCGCGCAGCGTCGGCAGCTCCGACAGATCGCCCAGGCTGAACGTCCGCAGGAACTCCGGCGTGGTGCCGTACAGCAGCGGGCGGCCCACTTCTTCCTTCTTCCCGATCATCCGGACCAGGTTGCGTTCGAGCAACGTCTTGAGGACCGGCCCGCAGTCGACGCCGCGGATCTCGTCGATCTCGGGGCGGGTGATCGGCTGGCGATAGGCGACGATCGCCAGCGTCTCCAGCATCGCGCGCGACAAACGCGGCGGCTTGCCGGCCAGGATGCGCGACACCCAGGCGACGTTCTCGGGGTTGGTGCGCATGTGCCAGCCGCCCGCCACCGAGATGACGTGAATGCCGGTCTCGCGGCGCCGCTCCTGCAGCTCCTCGATCGCCGCCGTCACCTTCGCGCCGTCGCGCTCGCCCAGCAGGCGCTTGAGCTCGTTGAGCCCCAGCGGCTTGTCGCTGGCGAAGAGCAGGCTCTCGATGATGCTGCCGAGCCGCCCCGCCGGGACGGCTTCGGCCGGGCCCGCGTCGCCGGCATTCGCCTCGGACGGCGCCTCGGCCCCGGACTCCTCCGCTGCCGGCATTGCCGGCTCCACGGCCGTCGTGTCGGCGCCTGCCTCGACACCGGCGGTGGTGTCCCAGTCGGAGACGGGCGCATCGCCGGTCTGGGTGTCTCCGGCCTCGAACGGGGCGGTGTCCTCGTTGTCGTCCTCGCCCTCCGCCACGGCCACGGGGGCCGCGTCCAGATCCGGGTTGGTCGACTCCTCGGTGGCCTCTTCGTCGAAGGCCGCTTCGGCGGGGGCCGCGGGCTCGCCGTCGGGCGCGGGCGCCTGGGTTTTATTCTTCCGTTTGCTCATTCTTCTCCTGATCGGGCTGCGCGGGCGCGGACTCTTCGTCGGCCGGCGCGGCGTCCTCCGGCTGCGCCTCGGCTGGTTCGGCCTCCACCGGCTCCTCGGGCGGTCTGCCGTCGGACGACACCGCCGTGCGGGCCGCCTTGCGGGCGGCTTCCATCGACACGCCGCTCGCCTGCGTGATGAACAGCGTCTCGGCGTCCGGCGACTGCAGCACGCGCACGACCTTCAGCTTGGCCAGCTCGAGGATCGCCAGCAGCGTCACGACCACCTGGTGCCGCAGCTCGGGCTCGGGCAGCGACAGGTCGAAGCACGACTCGAACCGGAACGACCCCTGCCCCGCCTCGATGCGATCCAGCAGCTGCGTCATGCGATCGCCGATCGACAGCCGGTCGACGATGACGTCGTGGGTGCGGGCCGGCCCGCCGGCCTTCTCCAGGATTCGCCCGAACGCCTCGATCAATTTCCAGACCGACTGCTCGCTCATCGGCGCTTCGGCCGCCGCTTCCAGCGGCACGCCGCGCCCGAACACCGTGCGCCCCTCGATGGGACGCCCCCCCAGCCGCTCGGCGGCGTCCTTGTACTTCTGGTACTCGAGCAGCCGCCGGATCAGCTCTTCGCGCGGGTCCAGCACCTCGCCGTCTTCTTCGTCGCCCACCGCTTCCAGCGGCTCGGGCGTCGGCACCAGCTCGCGCGACTTGAGGTACGCGAGCGTCGCCGCCATGACCAGGTAGTCGGCGGCGACGTCGAACGGCATCGACTGCATCACGTCCAGGTACTCCAGGTACTTCTCCGTGATGAAGGCGATGGGGATGTTGACGATGTCGATCTCGTGCGTCTTGCAGAGGTGGAGGAGCAGATCCAGCGGCCCCTCGAACTCCGGCAGCGCAACGCGATACGCGCCCGGCTCCACGCTCATGCCGGCACGAGCCGCTGCAGCGCCCCGGCCCACGCGCCGATCACCCGGTAGGCGGGCGCCATCACGAAGCCCAGCGCGCCAGACAGGAACAGGATGAAGAACAGCAGCGAGCCGTACTTCTCCAGCGTACGCGGCACCACCTGGGCGGCGTCGGGCAGAAGGCCGGCCAGCACGGCCGCGCCGTCCAGCGGCGGAAGCGGGATCAGGTTGAAGAACATCAGGACCAGGTTGAGGGCGATGACGTACCGGACCAGGGCGTCCGCCACGGCAGGCGGCAGCTTACCGGCTCTTCCCAGCAACACGAAGACGATAGAGACCAGCACCGCCAGAAGCAGGTTCATGACGGGCCCGGCCAGCGACACCAGCATGCGGCCGACCTTGCGCGGCAGCTTGTCGGTGTAGTTGCGGGGGTTGGTCTGGACGGGCTTGCCCCAGGCGATCAGCGGGAAGCCGCCCGGCAGCAGCGCCCCCAGCAGCGGCATGAGGATGGTCCCGATGAGGTCGATGTGGGCCAGCGGCGACAGCGTGAGCCGCCCCTGCTGGCGCGGCAGGCGATCGCCCAGCCGGTCCGCCACCAGGGCATGACCGAATTCGTGGACCGAAACGGAGACCACG
>CAZPUH010000026.1:0-18097 GCA_964589215.1 uncultured Myxococcales bacterium
GTCCATGTTCGTCGGCTCATGTCCTCTCCTCGGGCGGGATGGTACCAGCAGTTTGCACCGCACGGCCCAGTTTCGTTTCGTCCACAACGGAGACGAGCCGAAAAATTTCCTGCCTGGGGGACCAAGTAACGGGCTGCCCGAGCGGGCGCAGCCGGGCCGGAACACGGTTGGATGGGACACCGATGCCGGTCTCATGCCCACGACCCGGGCGCGCGCCCGCTCGGAGACAGCCCTAACTCGGCAAACGAACCGAGGCGCTCATGACGCGGTTGTTCTCGTTTGGCCGCGTCGCGGTCGGCGATGGCTCGGCAGTGACGAGGACGTCGAACGTCCGAAACGGCGTCTTCGTCTGAAGATGTCCGTTCAGCTTGTCGTCCAGCGGCAACACACCGATGTTCTCCGGCGCGTTGCCCGGCACGATCAACCAGACCACATACGTGTTCGCGCCGTCGAAGACCCGCGGGGGCGCCGCCAGCCGCTCGACGTCCAGCTTCAGCGTCTGGTTCCCGTCGTCACCCGGCTTCACGCTGACCTTGCCGGTGGCCGCCGGAACGCGCGGGCTGGTGTTCAGTGTCCAGGTCTGCTGGGTCCGGCTCTCGTGAAACAGGCCGCAGCCGCCGAACACGAGGCTGGCCCACAGTCCGCCCATCATCACGGTGCGACGCAGTTGCATGATCCACCTCGCCCCAAAGTTGGCGTCCGAGCGAGGATCGGGCAGTCGGTGCCACCCACCAAAAGCAGCTTCTCCGGTCAGGTCACGGCGTCGCCGTGAGGACAGTCGTGTTCTCGTCCCGGTTCGCCGCAGGCGACTGGTCCACGGCGCGAATGACCAGGTACTGCTGCACGCCGGGCGCGAAGCCGGACACCGTCGCCTGGTAGGGGAAGCGGTCCGGCCCCACGCCTTGCGCATAGTCGTCCGGCAACGCCGGCGTCAGCACCTGTTTGGTGGCCCCGCTCAACGCCGGGTCCCCCGTGAAGTCGAACGGCTGCGGCTGCGCGTACAGCTCGTACGTGACGCGGTTCATGTCGAGGGCGACGTCCCACCACACGGTGATCTGCCCGTTGCTCCCCTGCGCCTTCTGGATGCCCACGCGCGGCGTCGGCGCGCCGGCCGGGGCGGCCTCGTGATCGTTGAAGGTGCTGGTCCAGACCGGCGGCGCGTGGTCGTCCAGCGCACCGTGCTGCAGCACGAAGTCGTTGACGAGCCGGACCTGGGGGTCCGTCAAGTAGTGGCGGAACCCGGTCAGCTCCTGCGCGACGTGGATGTCCTCGATCAGCGAGTCGTACCCCGCGCCCGACGCGCCGGTCAGCGTTTGCGTGGACATGCCCGGCCCCGCCGCGTAGCCCAGCGACAGCACCCGGAATCCGTCCGGCCGGTTCGCCTCCGCCATGAGCTTGGGCGCAACGTTGTAGCGGTTGTCCGGGTACTCGACCGGATCCCACTGCTCGCTCGTGCTCGAGCTCAGTCGAAAGCTCTCGAACAGCACGAAATCGACCGCGCCGCGCGCGTTGTACGCGTACTGCGGATGCCGCGGATCGAAGAAGAAGACGCCCCGGTTCTGCAGGATCAGCTTGTCCGGGTAGGTCTCGTGGACCCGACGGATGAAGGCCCCGAAGCCGGGCGCGGTCCATTCGAACTTCGATTCGTTCGGGCTCTGCGCGTTCGTGTACGAGTTGGGCGCCGCGGTGTCGATGGTATCCAGGAACACCCCGTCACAGTCGAGGCCGCGGCCGGTGTCGGCGGTCAGCACCTCGCGCAGCCCGGCGAGCCCATCGGGCCCGTCCATCGTCATCCGGTCCACCACGTCGAACCAGGCGGGATCGCCCGCGTTCACGAACAGGCCGCCGAAGATCGGGTTCCGATCGGGGAAGCCGTCGCCCTGGTGGCTCGCGCTGTTCTGGACGTCGTTGTCGTCCAGGTAGTACGACGCAAACCCGGTCCCGCCGTTCGAGGCCACCCCCATCGGGTCGATCCCGGCCAGCGGCTTTCCGCTGGCGTCCGGCCCGCGCGGATCGATGCGCGGACCGCTGCCGTCGCCGCGGAACCGCGGGTCGGCCCGGACCTGGTCGTCGGTCAGCCCGTGGCTGCGCAGGTCCTCGCCGACGGACACGTAGCAGAGGACCAGGACGTCGTCGCTGGGATCGCTTGGGTTCGCGCCGGCCTGCAGCCGCCGGACATCGGCGTGCGTCAGCTTGGCGTTGCCCGGATGAGCGATCACCAGGTCCACCTTCTGGGCCAGCGCCACCGCGTCGCTGGACCAGCCGCCGTAGTTCGCGAGGTAGCGCTCCACGCGCCGGGCGGCCGCGTGTCGATCGTCCGTGCGCACGCCGCCGTCCGGCGCGGGCCCGGCGGGAAAGGCCCCGCCGTCCGGCTCCGACGTCGTCGTCCCGGACTCACCGGCGTGCATCTGCCCCCCGCAGGAGCTCGCGCACCCGGCCATCAGCGCGGCCATGGCGAGCCCCTGCGCGGCCATCCACGGCACCGCGGCCTTTCGCCCCCTCGCCGCCATCCCGCCCTCCCCCATGCAACCTAACACGGAAACCTCCCGCGTCGGTCCGAAACGGGCTAGAGCTTGATGTCGCCGCCGTCGTCGCCGCGGCCCAGGCGCGCGCGGATCTGCGCGCCGTCGTCGGGGGGCGGGTCCACCAGGACGAAGCTCGCCCGCAGCCAGCTCCCCTCTTTCGCGCCGGCGGGAAGCAAACGCAACGGGACCGTGAAGGCCGCGCCCCCGGCTCCGACCAACCGTGCCGTCTCGGCCTCGACGGCGTCGACGAACAGGAGCGGCGGCTCCGGCTGCTCCGGACGCGCCTTTTCGGATTTCGTCATGGCGTGACGGACACCTCGGATGGGTTGCGCGCCGTTCGCACGTGGATCGCGCCGCCGTCCGTCTCGACCGTGACGTCTCCGTCCAGGTCCGTGCGGTAGACGGAGACGCCGAGCCGCGCCAGGCGCGCCAGCGTGATCGGCGCCGGGTGGCCGTATTCGTTGCCCGCGCCGGCACTGACCACGGCGACCCGTGGCCGAACGGCCCGCAGGAACCGCGCCCCCGAAGCATAGCGGCTGCCGTGATGCGCGACCTTGAGGACGTCCGCTCGGAGGTCCTCGCCCGAGCCGAGAAGCCACGCTTCGGTCGGTGCCTCGGCGTCGCCCGCGAAGAGGATCGACACCGACCCGAAGGTGAGCCGCGCCACCACGCTGTTGGCGTTGACGTCCGAGCGGGATCCGCTGATGGGCGGCTCCGGCGGCCCGAGCAGCGTGATGACGGCGCCGCCGCCGAGGTCGATGCGCCGTCCGCGCGTCGCCAGCCGGGCCGGGATTCCGCGCGCCTCCAGCTCGTGCATCAACAGCGCGTAGTCCGGGCCGGCGTGGGCCACCGGCGCGTCCAGGAACAGCCGCGCGCCGATGGTGCGTACCACCGCGGGCAGCCCGCCCAGGTGATCCTCGTGCCGGTGGCTCAGCAGGATCAGGTCCAGCGGACCATGCACGTGCGCCGACAGAAAGGCGGTCAGCGCGGTCGCCCGGTGCGCCGGTCCCCCGTCGATGAGCACGGTCTTGCCCGCGGGGGACGTCACCAGCGCGGCGTCGCCTTGACCGACGTCGATGAAGTCGACCCGCAAGGTCGGCGGCGCCGGGCGCGCGAGGGCCGGCGCCGACGCCCCGAGGCCCGCCACGAGGACCAGCGCGGCCACGGCCGCCAGCCGTGAAAGAGGTCGAATCAGCGCCGACAAGCAGCGCCAGCATCGCAGCGATCACCCCGGCCGTCACGAAAACGTCATCGGTCCGTGGCGGGGCCGAGTTGCGTCAAAAGAGCGGGCGCCCGCAGCCCCGCCGGTCCGCTCCCGCCGCGATCAGGGAGCGAAGGCGATCGTGGAGAGCAGCGCGGCCGCCGATTGCCGCGTGTCCAGCCTCGTGTGCTGAACCACGATCGGCACGTCGGACTCGATGACGCTGGAGTAGTCGGTGTCGCGCGGGATGGGCTCCGGCTCCTTCAGGTTGTTGAACCGCAGGTGCAGGGTCCGGCGCGCCGGGACGACGACCCGGTACGGGCCGCCCGGGTCGCGGTTCGCGTAGTAGATGGTGATCTCGACGTGGGCGTCGCGGTCGGCGGCGTTGAGCAGGCACGCCGTCTCGTGGCTGGTCATCTGCGGCGCCGGACCGGTGCTGTCCGACGGAATGTAGCCCTCGGCGATCACCCACAGCTGCCGCCCGATTCCGGATCCGTTCTTCATCGTTCTCTCCTTGTCCGCGACGCGGAGACCGCCAGCGCCGCCAGTCCCGCGCCGGCAATCAGACCGCCACCCAGAACACCCCGCGCCCAGCCGCTGGACAGGGCGCGTGCGACACGGCGGGCGCGCCGCGCCCCCGCCGCACGCAACACCGCCACGCGATCGATCAAGGCCTTCATGCGCCCGTAAATTTCGCCCCGCCGCCCGCCCTGCCGGATGATCGCCTCCAGCTCGTCGGGTGGGAAGTTGCAGCACTGGCCGGCCAGGCTGGTGCCGCCGCCGCGCGACAGGATCGGCGCGCCGGCCTCGCCGCGGCAGGAGCCGATCGTCGCCAGGACGTCCTCCTTGTGGCGCGGGATGACCACCCCCATCGGCACTTGCCGGTAGTTGGAGCCGTCGGTCGCGTACAGCGCCCGGCTGCCGGGGTCGAACCGCACCTCGCCGGCCACGCGGGCGCGCAGCTTTTCCGCCAGCGCCTCCAGGTCCGGCGCGGCGACGCGCGGCGCGGGGCGCGGCCTGACGCGCGCGATCGGAACGACGTCCGGCGTTGTCGGGGGCATGGGGCGAACATAAGGTCGTCCCCGCCAAGTCAATCGGCGGGGCCCCTTGCGTCGTGCCCGCCGGCGCCCACTTTCGGGTCATGTCGGCTGCATCGGACCGGGCGGGACCGCGCATCGACACCCTCAGGTGCTGAAGCGGCGGGACGCCGCCAAGTTCGGCCCCGATTGACGAAATCCCCGCGTCGGAGAAGATCGCCCGTCCGTGCGGCTCCGCTCGACGCCCCTGCTGGTCACCGCGCTCGTCTGGCTGGGTGCCTGCAGCAGCGCCACGGTCGGTGACACCATCACGGTCGAGCAGGCCTGTTCCGAGCTGGCGACGGCGCGCTGCAGCCTGCGTTCGAACTGCAACCTCCCGGACGGCGCGCGCGGGGTCGGCTTCGGCGTGCGTGAGCTGTACGGCGACATGCCGACCTGCCTCGCCCGCGAAGCGCTGGCCTGCACCAGCGCCCTAACGGCGCCGCAGACCGGCAACACGCCCGGCGCGGTGCAGCTGTGCGTGCGCGCCTTCATGACCTACTCCTGCGCCGACTTCCTCGACAACGTGCCGCCGCTGTCCTGCACGCCCGCCGGACCGCGCGCGAGCGGCGCCCCCTGCGCGTTCGACAGCCAGTGCCAGACCGGCGTCTGCAACGGCGTCCGCGCCGCCGTGTGCGGCACCTGCGGCGATCCGCCGGGACTGGGCGAGGACTGCTCGGCCAGCACCTGTGCGCGGGGCGCGCGCTGCCTGGCCGCCGGCGAGACCTGCGCGCCGCTGGGCGCCACCGCCGACGCCTGCGACGACACGCACCCCTGCGATCGCGGCCTGTCGTGCCTGGTGTCCGGCGCCGACACCAGCGGCACGTGCGAGATCGCCGGCACCCGCGTGGGTCTCGAGTGCGGCGGAAAGATGCGCGGCTGCGACGCCACGCGGGGACTCTTCTGCGCCGGGGCCCCCGGGAGCACGACCTGCCAGCCGTTGGGTCTGGCGGGGACGATGCCCGACGGGGACGGCGGCGTGACGGCCGCGAACCCCGACGGCGGTCCGACGGTGCCGACGCCCGCCGGAACCCCGTGCGGCGTCCTCGCCGACGGCTCGCGGATCGGGTGCGTCGCGGGGACTTGCGTTCCCCAGGCCGCCGCGGGACTGGGCGCCTGCGTGCCCTTCGCGCCCGACGGTTATCCCTGCGACACGGCCGCCGGGCCCGGGTGCATGCCGCCCGCGCGCTGCGTGCCGGACGCGGACGGGACCGCCGGCACTTGCATGATTCCAAACGGCGCCGACTGCCCCGGCTGAGTCCCCGCCCGGGGAAAGTCCCGGAACCGGGAAGTGCGCGAGCCGGTTACGGGCCGCCGTTTGCGTGACCAGATTGAATGGTGGAGGCGACCATGGTCCGGAAGAGCTGTTTGATCCTGGGAATCGGCTTGGCGATCCTCTGGTGGGTCGGGCTCAGTCGGAATCAGTCGGCGACGCTGCTCTGGTTCGACGCCGTGGCCGCGGTGCTGGCGTTCGGCATGGCCGCGTTGCTCGAAGGCCCGGAGGACAGCCCCAGCCGCCCCCTGGGGCCGGCGGTCGTGGGGCTGGGGCTGGCGGCGGTGTGGATCGGTGGGATGGCCGCCCACCAGCCCGTCTGGGCCAGCTGGCTCAACTTCGCGTTCGCCGCGGCGTTCCTGGGCGTGGCGACGTCGGCGGCTCTGTCGACGCGCTGGGCGCACGGCGGCGGCCACCGGCGCGAGGTCACGGCAGGGCGGTAGACGGCGACCGGCGCTAGAATAGAAACATGGCCAGCCCCGCATCGCTCGGGATCCGGCGGATCGAGGCGCTTCACTACTACGTTCACGACCTCGAACGCACGCGGCGCTTCTTCGTCGACAAGCTGGACTTCGCGGAGCTGGGCAGCAGCGGCCCGGAGCTGGAACGCGACGGCCGCCAGCGATCGGCGGCGTTTCGCGCGGGCGACGCGCTTTTCGTCATGCACCAGCCGCTGGGCGAAGGCGGGCGGGCGTGGCGCTACCTGCGCAAGCACCCGGAGGGCGTCGGGACCGTCGTGCTGGAGGTCGAGGACATCGAGAGGACCTTCCGCCTGCTGGACGAGCGCGGCGGCACCTTCATCACCGACATCCAGCGCTTCACCGACGATGGTGGGTCGCTGGCGATGTTCTCGATCACCACCCCCTTCGGCGACACGACGTTCCGCTTCCTCGAGCGGCGCGGCTACTCCAAGCTGTTTCCGGGTTTCGTCCCGAACCCGGCGCTGTCCGGCGCGGCGGCCGGCGGCAACCGGTTCGGGTTCGGCGCCGTCGATCACCTGACGGCGAACTTTCAGACCATGAAGCCGGCGCTGCTCTGGATGGAGCACGTCCTCGGCTTCCAGCAGATGTGGGAGATCGCCTTTCACACGCGCGACGTGGCGACGGTCCAGGGCGGCCACGGCTCGGGTCTGAAGTCCATCGTGATGTGGGATCCGGCTTCGGGCGTGAAGTTCGCCAACAACGAGCCCTTCCGCCCGTTCTTCAAGGACTCGCAGATCAACCTCTTCGCCGAGGACAACCGCGGCGACGGCATCCAGCACTCGGCGCTGACCGTGAAGGACATCGTGACCTCCGTGCGCGGCCTGCGCGCCGCGGGCGTCGAGTTCATGCCGACGCCCGGCAGCTACTACGACGTGCTGCCCCAGCGCCTGCAGCAGATCGGCGTGGGCAGCATCGACGAGAGCATCGACGTCCTGCGCGAGCTGGAGATCCTGGTGGACGGACAGCAGCCGCACAGCTACCTGCTGCAGATCTTCCTGAAAGAGGCAGCCGGCCTGTACCACGATCCCGAGGCGGGGCCGTTCTTCTTCGAGATCATCCAGCGCAAGGGCGACCAGGGCTTCGGCGCCGGGAACTTCCGCGCGCTGTTCGAGGCCATCGAGCGCGAGCAGACGCGCGATCCGTCGCGTCGCGCGGCGCCCCCGCGGATGTGAGCGGCCGCGCATGATCGACCGGATGACGGCGGGCCAGGTGCCCGACAAACCCCACACGGCGCTGCGCGACGCGGCCGGCCAGCTGCGCCACGAGGAGTGCCTGACCCGCGACGACTTCGACGGCCCGTTCACGATCCTGTACCACCAGGACCGCCCGCACGTCGCGCTGCCCGCCCCCGCCGGCCACGGCTGGGAGATCCCGTCGAAGGCCGACGACGAGCCGCGGCCGCTGGCGCGGCGGCACTACCGGTCGCAAAACCTGGCCCGCCGCGGCGGCGCCGCCGTCGACGCGCGTACGCCGTTGCTGTTCAATGAGGATGTGGTCCTGTCGATCTTGCACCCCGACGAGCCGGACCCCGTCTACTTCTCGAACGGAGACGCCGACGATCTCTACTTCATCCACGAGGGCGGCGGCGTGTTGCGCTCGGCGCTGGGCGACGTCGCCTTCCAGGCGCGCGACTACGTCTTCGTGCCGCGCGGCCTGATTCACCGCTTCATCCCCGACGACGGCCCCCAGTACTGGCTCTCGATCGAGTGCCTGGGCGGGGTGGCCGTGCCGCGGCAGTTCCGCAACGAGGCGGGGCAGCTGCGCATGGACGCGCCGTACACACACCGCGACTTTCGACGGCCGTCGTTCGAAGGCCCGCGCGATGAGGGGCTGCGCGACCTGGTCGTCAAGCGGGGCGGCGCCTTCCACGGGTTTCGCTACCCTCACGCGCCGCTGGACGTCGTCGGGTGGGACGGGACGGTTTACCCGTGGGCGTTCCCGATCCTGGCGTTTCAACCGCGCGTCGGGATGATTCACCTGCCGCCGACGGTGCACGGCACGTTCGCGGCGCGTGGCGCGCTGATCTGCAGCTTCGTGCCGCGGCCGCTGGACTTCCACCCGCAGGCAATCCCCTGCCCCTACCCGCACGCCTCCGTCGGCTGCGACGAGGTGATCTTTTACGCGGGCGGCACCTTCACGTCGCGCAAGGGGGTCGGCGCCGGCAGCCTGTCGCACCACCCGGCGGGCGTCATCCACGGTCCCCACCCCGGCGCGTACGAGGGGAGCATCGGCGCGCGCTCGACCGACGAGCTGGCGGTCATGCTGGACACGAACCGGCCGTTGCGCGTGACGCCCGACTGCCGATCGATCGAGGACGCCGCTTATCACGCCAGCTTCGTCTGAGGGGGTGGCGCCGCGCCGCGCCGCGGGTAAGATGGCGGCGTGGAGGGGCGGAGCGGCGCTGAGGAGATGATCGCGCGGGCCACCGAGCGGTACGGTGGCCGCGCCCGGTGGCAGCGCATGACGCTGTCGGTGTCACCCACCCAGCTGCGCGGCCTGTTGCCCTGGATGAAGGGTGTCGGGCGCACGTTCCGGCTGCCGGCGCGAGCCGACATCGTCCCCGCGCGCGCCGAGGCGACCTTCTTCGACTACCCGACGGCGGGTGCGACCGGGCGCTTCGTCGCCGGTCGCGTGGCGCTGGGCGACGCGCCGCTGGCCGAGCATCGCGCGACGTTCCGCGGGCTACGCAAGTGGCGCCGCTGGTCGCCGCTGGATGCTCTGTACTTCTTCGGTTACGCGCTGACGCACTACCACGCCGTCCCGTTCATCCTGGCCGACGCCGAGCTGCGCGGCTGGGACGCGCGGCGGCGCGTGCTGACCGTTCGGTTCGCGCCCTCGGTGCATACCCACTGCCGGGTCCAGAGCTTCACGTTCGATGAGAGCGGGCTCATCGTTCGGCACGACTACGTCGCCGAGATCGTGGGGTTCTGGGCCCGCGGCGCGCACTACTGGCTGGGGTATACGGACGTCAGCGAATTTCCCTTCGCGACCCACCGGCGCGTCGTCGCGCGCCTCGGGCGGATTCCCACGCCGCTGCTGGCGCTGGAGGCGCGTTTCGACCCGCCATCGGCCGCCTTCGCGAGCTGACAGAAGGCGATCAGCCGGGGCGTGAGACCAGCAGCTCGGAGGTGCGAATCCCCGTCGAATCGTCGGGGGACCGCAGCGGCAGGTGGACGGAGAACGTCGACCCCCGCCCCAGCTCGCTCTCGACCTCGACGCGGCCGCCGTGCAGCTCGACGAGCCGCCGCGTGAGCGCCAGCCCCAACCCGGTCCCCTCGGGGCGCACGCCGTTCGGCTGGGCCAGCTGCTCGAACTCGCGGAACAGCCGCGGCAGGTCGGCGCGCGCGATGCCGATGCCCGTGTCGGACACGGACACGACCAGGCTGCGCGCGTCCGAGCGCGCCGTCAGGCGGACGACGCCCCCGCGCGGCGTGAACTTGATGGCGTTCGAGATCAGGTTGTACAGGACCTGCTTGATGCGGCCGGGGTCGACGTAGACGTCGGGCAGGTCGGGCGGGACGTCCACCTCCAGGCCGATGCCGCGCTTGGCGGCCAGCGCGCCGATCACGCCGCGCACGACGTCGACGACGCTGCCGATCGGCGTGCGCTCGTACGCCAGGTCCATGCGCCCCGCCTCGACCTTCGAGATGTCCAGGATGTCGTTGACCAGCTGCAACAGGTGCCGCCCCGACACCAGCACGTTGCTGACGTACGTGCGCTGCTTGTCGTTCAGCGTGCCGAAGATCTCCTGCTCCAGCAGCTCGGAGAACCCGATCACGGCGTTCAGCGGCGTGCGCAGCTCGTGGCTCATGTTGGCCAGGAACGCGCTCTTGGCGCGGTTGGCGGTGTCGGCGGCCTCCTTGGCCTCGTGCATCTCCCGCTGGGCGCGCTCGCGCTCGGCGACCTCGCTCTTGAGGCGGGCGTTGGCCTCCATCAGCTGGCTGGTGCGCTTCTCGACGCGGACCTCCAGCTCGGACATGATCGCCCGCAGCGAAGCCTCGGCCGCCTTGCGCGCCGAGATGTCGCTGAACGACGCCATCGCCGCGTACGGCACGCTCTCGCCGAACCGCAGCAGCGGCTGCGAGTTGACCGAGATCCAGACCTTCCCGGCGATCCCCGACTGGTCCAGCCCGCGGGCCACGGCCAGCACCACGTTCTGACGCGGCTCGCCCGTGCGCAGCGTGGCGAGGAAGGGCAGCTCGGCGGCCGGCACGGGCGACTCGGACTCGTCGACGGCGGAGGCGAACGTCGCCG
This sequence comes from uncultured Myxococcales bacterium, assembly GCA_964589215.1. Taxonomy (GTDB): domain Bacteria; phylum Myxococcota_A; class Polyangia; order Fen-1088; family Fen-1088; genus JADGRB01. The sequence continues at coordinate 10,812 of CAZPUH010000026.1, forward strand.
CCGCGTCGACCGCCATGATGTCGGCCGCCCTGCGCGCCAGGATGCGCTCGCAGCTGGCGTTGCAGGCGATGACCCGCCCGTCTCGGTCGAGCAGGATGATGCCCTCGTCCAGCGCCGCGATGACCGACCGGTAGCGCTCCTCGCTGTCGCGCAGCCCTTGCTCGACGCGCTTGCGCTCCATGAACTGGCCGATCTGGCCGCCCAGCGCGCTGAGCATCGACAGGTGGTCGTCGTTCGCCTGCCGCACCTGCTGGCTGTAGAACGCCATCACCCCGATGACGTCCGGGCCGTTGCGCAGCGGGATCGCGAAGCCGCCGCGCAGGTCGGAGTCGCGCGAGAAGCTGCCGATCGAGGCCAGCAGGTCGTCGGACAGGTCGGCGATCCACAGCGGAAGCTGGCGCTGCCACACGCGCCCGGGCAGCCCCTCGTCGCGCCTCAGCAGCGCGGCCCGCCGCTCCTCGAACAGCGAGGGGCGCTCGTAACCCTCGGCGTTCCAGAGGTCGACGCAGCGGAGGGCCTGGGTGGCGTCGTCCACCTCCCAGAGCTCGCCGAACTGCCAGCCCTGGTTCTCGCCCATGATGCGCAGGATCAGCGGCGCCGCCTCGGCCAGGCTCGCAGACCCGGCCAGCACGCGGGTGATCACGTACTGCAGCGACAGCAGCCGCTCCGTGCGCTGCCGCTCGGCCACCTCGCGCTCCAGCGCGGCGCGGCTGCTGTCGATCGTCGCCTGCTTGCGCGCGGCGCTCAGCAGATCGGACTGACTCTTGCCGATGGCCAGCATCAGCAGCAGCACCTCGGTGGCCAGGAACGCCGTGTCCAGGAACCAGGCCCAGTGCCCGACGTTCCCGACGCCGTAGATCGAGTGCGGCCAGAAGTAGCAGCCCAGGATGCGATCGACGGCCGTGACCAGCGTCGCCAGCAGCAGCACCGTCCAGTCGCGGTACATGGCCAGGAACGCCAGCGCGATGAACGGCAGCGCGTGCAGCTCCGATCGACCGCCGGACAGGTGGGTGATCAGCGCCGTCATCAGCGCCTGTCCGATCGCGATCTCCTGCCGCGTGAGCGCCGAGCCCGGGTGCCGCAGGATGACCATGATCGGGAACGCGGCGATCCCGCCTCCCAGGAAAAACGCCTTCCAGACCAGCACCGGCACGCGCACCGTCGCCGGGTGCGGACCGACCCAGATGGCGGTCGCGATCCCCGCCAGCCACTGGACGGCCAGCAGCCACAGGAACATCCGGTCGGTGTGCTCCCAGATCTCCTGACGGTACTCGGCGTAAAGGCGCCGGGTTCCGGGCGTCTCGTCGTCCAGCCGCACGGCTACCTCGCGGCGCGGTTGCGCTCGAGCGTGCGCGGGCGCGGCGCCGGCTCGGGCGCCGACAGCGGCAGCCGCGCCACGGGCAGGCGCACGCAGAAGCAGGCGCCTCGCCCGTCGTCGCCCTCGATCCAGATGGCGCCGCCGTGCACGCCGACGGCGCGCCGGCAGAACACCAGCCCCAGCCCGTGGCTGGACCGCGCCTCGCGCCCGCCGGTCGCCGCGCGCCCGTACTTCTCGAAGACGATCTGCCGGTACGCCTCCGGGATGCCGTCGCCCTCGTCGCGCACGCGGATGTCGACGGCCGGCTCGGCCCCGTCGTCCATGGTCGCGGGCGCCACCTCGACCCAGATCGTCGCGCTGCGCGGCCCGTACTTGTAGGCGTTGTCGATCAGGTTCTCCAGCGTGCGCCGCAGCAGGTCGCGGTCGCCGCGCAACGTCCCCACGCCGGGCGACAGCGTCAGCTCCAACCGCTGCTCCTTGTCCTGGATGCGCCGGTCCATGTCCGAGCAGACCTCGGCCAGGAGGCCCGTCACGTCGAACTCCGAGACGTGCGGCACCAGCGCGCCGTCCTCGCTGCGGCTCACGTCCAGCAGGTTCATCACCAGCCTCACCATCGACTGCGAGGCGCGCACGACGTCGTCCAGTGAGTCGCGCACGTCGCCGGCCGGCACCCCGCGCCCCAGCACGAACTGGGTGTTCGACAGGATGCTGGACAGCGGGTTCTTCAGGTCGTGAACGATCAGCGCCGTCAGCTCGTCCTTCTGTCGGTGCGCGGCCAGCAGCGCGTCGCGCTGGGTGCGGATGACCTCCAGGTTGCGGCGCAGCTCGTCGGACAGCTGCTTGATCCGCAGCAGCGAGCGCACCCGGATCAAGAGCTCCGTGCGGTTCAGCGGCTTCGTCAGGAAGTCGTCGGCGCCGGACTCCATCGCCGCGCGGTGGGTCTCGAGGTCGCCCAGCGCGGTGAGGAACAGGACCGGGACGTCGTTGCCGTCGGGCAGCGCCCGGATGCGGCGGCAGGTCTCGTAGCCGTCCATGCCCGGCATCAGCACGTCAAGCAGCACCAGGTCGGGGCGGCGGCTCCCCTGCAGGACGGCCAGCGCCTCGGCGCCGCCCTCCGCCTGGACCACGCGGTAGCCGGCACCGACCAGGTGCCCCTCGGCGACCTCCCGGTTTTGCAGGTTGTCGTCGACCCCCCGCACGGTGGCGGCCGTTACAACCGACGCGACTGACACGCTTCGGCTCCTCCATGCGCGGACCGCGCTCCAGGAACGACTCGACGACCGACCCGAACGTCCGGGTGTCGATGGGTTTCGACAGGTACCCCTGGAAGCCGCTGCCCAGCAGGCGCTCGCGGTCGCCCGGCATGGCCAGCGAGGTGACCGCCACGATGGGGACGCTTTCGAACCCGGGGCGGCGGCGGGCGTCGCGGATGATCGCCTCGGCCCCGCCGCCCGGGATCTGCACGTCCAGCAAGAGCAGGTCGGGGCGGTCGCCGCCGTCCAGCGCGCGGCGTGCCTCGTCGACCGTGGCGGCCTCGACGATCTCGTGGCCGCGCAGCTCCAGCAGGTCGTGCACCAGCAGGCGATTGAGCGCGTTGTCTTCGACGACCAGGATGCGCGCGCGCGGGCGCGAGCTTCCGTCCTGTCGTTCGGGTGGCGTCATGCAGCGGGCCGCCCGGGCGGGCGCGGTCCGGATCTATTTTCGGCAGGTGCCGCCACGGACTTGACCGGGGCGGCGCCGCGCGCCGTCGCGTCGCGGCGCGCCTGTGCGCGGCATGGACAGCGCGTCACTTTACCGGCATCGTGGGTGACGATGGACCACTCCATCCGCCCGCGCGCGTGGCTCCGCGCCAGCGAGCCCGTCGTGATCCTGGCCTGCGTGTTCGGGCTGATCCTGGTGTTCTCGCGCAGCTTCCTCATCCAGTCGGACGAGGGCTACACGCTCAACGCGGCCTGGCAGGTCTGGACGGGACTCAGGATGTACGACGACTTCCGGCTGTTCGTGGGGCCGGGGTCGGCCTACGCCGTCGAGGCGGCCTGGCGGATCGTGGGCGCCCCCAGCTTCCTGGCCGCGCGCTGGGTGTCCGTCGCGCTGGGGTTCGCGGGCAGCGCCGGCCTGTACCTGCTGTTGCGCCGGCTGGCCGTCCGCGGCGTGAGCCTGGCGACCGGCCTGTTGCTGTGGCTGTCGCTGAGCTCGCTCTACGTGCTGCTGAATCACAACTCGTTCAGCTCGTTCGCGGCCATCTGGTTTCTGCTGGCGGTGGTGCGGGTGGTTCAGGCCCGGGCGGGCGGCCGCGAGCTGTCGCGCGAGCTGGTGCTGGTCGGCGTGGCGGCCGGGGTCGTCTTCTGGTTCCTGGCGATCAAGGGATCGCTGCTGGCGTTCACGGGGGCCACGTATCTGTGGGCAACCTCGCCGCCCGGCCGTCGCGCGCGCCCGGTCTTGTTGGTCGCGGCCGGCTTCGCGGCCACCGTCGCGCCGCTGTTTTTGATCTGGAACCCGGTCACGCTGATCCGGCAGTGGCTGATCATCCCCATCACCGGGAACTATCTGGGCCACACCTCGGCGTCCGGCGTGTACCGGTGGGCCGCGCTGGCGCTGGTCGCCGGCATGGGCGTGACCGCCGTGAGGCTGCGCGATGCCGTGCTGCAGGCGCTCGCCTGCGTCCAGGCGGCCCTGTTCGCGGCGATGTTGCACAACATGGAGGCCAGCCACTTCGCCATCAATTCGTTCCCGGCGATCGTGTTCGGCGTCTTCGTCCTGCACGACCGCGTCGTCCGCCGGCGCGGCGCGGCCGGCGCCCAGGTGCCGGCCGCCGTCGTGATGTCGATGACGCTGGCGTTCCTGCTGGTCTGGACCGGGATGACGGCCGACGGCGCCGCCTACGGAGAGGTGAGCGTCCTCCAGGCCGACCTGCTGGGCAAGCGCCCGAAGCCCGTCATCAAGCCGCGCGTCGCCCAGGCGCACGCGATCTACGCCGGCCCCTTCCTGCCCGGCCTTTACTACCTGCTGGGAAAGAAGAACCCGTTCTTCGTCTCGGAGACCGTCGTCTGCGACGAGGCCTGTCAGCGGCGCCTCGTCACCCAGCTGGAAAACGTGAAGCCCGAGATCGCCTTCGTCGACTACGAGATGATCTCCAAGCTGCACTACACCCAGGAAGGCCCGGTGGACGTCTACCTGCGCGAGCACTACACCCCCTGCCCCGCCGACGGCATCCCGGTCCTGGCCGTCGACCCCTCGTGGTGCCCATGAGCGGGCGGCGTCGGGGCTGGCTCCGGCTGGCCGCCCTGCCGCTGGTCCACTCGACGGTTGCGGCGCGATGGACATCGCAGCTGCTTGCAAACGAGAGGTGCGTCTGACAGTCCACGACCGGATCTCCGACGAGACCATTCGTCGACGGCTCAGCGAAATGCACCTCAAGCCGTCGCAGTAAAAGATGTGGCATCCCGAAGATCGCTGAAGTCGGCCGCCTGGGAACGTCGGCGGCGTGTCGATCGCGCTCGCGGGCGGCGGGTCCCGAGCGCCGTCTAGCGCTTCCTTGATGCAGGCCGCCCAAATAGTCCGTTGCGTCCGACCGTCTATCTAGTATTATAGCCCTAATCAAGATGCCCCGTCGGTCCCGTCCGCGTCAGCTCACCCTGCCTGTCCGCCGTGGCTGGGGCGGGGCGCGTCCCGGGGCGGGCCGGAAGCCAGGGCCTCGTCCTCTGGTTCTTCACCGGGCGCGCGGCGAGCACAAGACTCGCCACCCCGTCCACGTCACCCTCCGCGCTCGACGGGAGCTCGGCTCACTGCGCAGCGCTCGTGCCTACAGCGCTCTGGAGGCCGCAATCGCCGCCGGATCCCGAACGGACTTCCGGATCGCTCACTTCTCGGTCCAGGGGGATCACGTTCATTTGCTCGTCGAGGCGCACGACAGAGTGTCGCTCTCGTCAGGATTGCGCGGCCTCTCCATCCGCGCCGCGCGATCCATCAACCGGATCGCTGGCCGGTCCGGCCCCGTGTGGGCGGATCGCTACCACTGCCACGAGCTGACGAGCCCACGCGAAGTCCGCCACGCCCTCCGCTACGTCCTCCTGAATTCTCGCAAACACGGCCGGCAGACCCAGCCCCTGGATCCCTGCTCATCAGCGCGCTGGTTCGACGGCTGGCGCGATCACGATCCAGTGGTCGATCTCGCCGCCGATCCACCCGCCGTGGTCAGACCCAGGACCTGGCTTCTCACCGCCGGCTGGCGACGCCACGGGCTCATTCGCTTCGACGAGAAGGCGCCGGTCCCGGCGAAGCGATTGACCAACTGACTTGCGTCTGTACGACCGCGGATCAACCCGGCTCGCTGCCAAACGCGAGAACTCCATCGATGTACCCGGTGATGGTCGGCGCTGGGTTGTAGGGTGGCTGGTTGGGCGACTGCGCTGTGCCGCAGTTCTGGAAGGAGTAGTCGCCGACCTGGTTGCTATCAAGCGTGGTGAACCCGGCCGTTTGGATTCGGAGCTGAATCTGCCCGCTGTCGCTGAAGAGCGCGAGTGTGGGCGCGGTCGGTGCAAACCCGATCTCGAGGTATGCGTTCGCGCCCACCCGGGCAGGCGAGACGGTTACGAACTTTGATGCGACGGAGGCGGCGGGAATCGTCGCGTAGTCCACGCTCAACACAAGCGCATCTGTCACCGCCTCTGGTTTGAACCAATAGCGGAGCGTGACCTGGCTCAGTGGGAGCGCGGTCGATGCATTGTTCACGATGTCGAGAACCATCGTGATGACCTGCGTTGATGTTCCGTCCTGGCAAGCTGCATCGATCACCAGCTTGCAGTTGCTACAGCTCGTGGACCCGCCCGAGCCGCCACCGCCCGTCGGACCAGACCCAGCAGCCCCTCCCATTCCCGGCACCGCCCCGGAGTCGATCGCCACGCCAGCATCGTGGAGTGCCGGGGGCGGAAGGACCGGAACGGCGTAGCCAAAGGCCGTGTACTGGGTAGCAGTCCCGGGCCGTGATTCCTCGAGGTAGTCGAGGATCCCGCTTGAGAGGAGTGTAAACAGCTCTCGGTAGGGAGACCCAGAAATCATTCCGTCGAACCGCCAGGTGCACCCGCCTGGTTCCCGAATGAGCGGTCCATGGTTTCCGTCAGGACCGTTCATGCCAGTCCAATTGGATATTTCCTGGACCATCGTGCCGTGGTCGAATTGCCACAGATTGGTGCCGGTCTGTGGCGGATCGATTTGAACTGGAGATGATGGCGACTGCTGATGAGCGTTGATGCTCCCCAGGTACCAGCCATCAGGCGCAGAGCAGACAGGGTCGTCAGATGCGGCATCGACTCGATTGGTGCGTGCGTCTGCGGCGCCGTCGGCGACGGGCCCCGGCGCGCCGGGAGGCCCCTGGGCGCCGGGAGGACCTGCATCTCCGACAGGCCCGGGGGGCCCTGGATCCCCCTGACGTCCTCGAGGTCCTGCGGGGCCTGAACAGCCCACGCCAAACGCTAACAGCGCGACGAGAAGCTGTCGTTTCCGCCGGATGGCCGGCCTACAGCGCCGGGCCGGCCCAGTCGACCAGGGTGCCGGGGAAGACGCCCAGCAGGACGACGACCAGCGCGGTCAGCAGCAGGCCTGCGCGCATCGAGGTGCCGTCGGTGGGGGCCAGGGGGCGGACGGGGTCGCGGAAGTACATCGCGACGACGATGCGCAGGTAGTAGTAGATGCTGACCATGCTGTTCAGGACGCCGACGATGACCAGCCAGTAGAGCTGCGGGGACTCCATCGCGGCGCGGAACAGGTAGAACTTGGCGAAGAAGCCGCCCATCGGGGGCACGCCCCCCAGCGAGAGCAGGAAGATCGTCATCGCCAGCGCGACCGCCGGACGCGACGTGGCCATGCCCGCCCAGTCGTCGATGTAGAGGCGCTCGTCGCTGCGGTTGCCGATCCAGGCCACCACGCCGAACGAGCCCAGCGTCATGAAGGTGTAGGCGACCAGGTAGAA
>CAZPUH010000027.1:0-13292 GCA_964589215.1 uncultured Myxococcales bacterium
TGAAACATTCAACGACAATGCGTGGGATTTTTGTCGGCGGGCTCGCCATCCGTTACGATCCGTCGACCATGCCGGCTGCTGCCGCACGCGCGCGCCGCGCAATCGCCCTCGCGATCGCGCTCTCATTCTCGGCCGGGGCCGGCACGAGCGCGCGCGGCGCGGCACCCGCGCATGCCGCGGGCGGTCCGGCCGATCCGCCCGACCGCAGCCTCGCCGAGCGGCGCGCCGTCCGGGGCGTCGCCGTCGACGACGACCAGGCCGCCGCCGCGATGGAGAGCCCGGAGTTGCGCGAGATCCGGCGGTTCGAACAGGCGGCGTTCCCCCGGCTGGGGAGTGGCGCCGCGGCGGTGGGGGGCGACGGCGACGGCGTGCTGCCGCCGAGCTCACTGCCTGGCGAATGGGGCGGCAGCGGCGACGTCCCCGCGGAGCTGCGTTCGCCGCCGCCGGTGACGGCCGAGAAGCCGGCGCCCCCGCCGGACTCGGAGTGGCTGCGCGGCCTCGCCCTTCCGGACCTTCCCGTTCGATGGGACGCCCAGGTGCTGCGGTACCTGGACTACTTCAAGAACGATCCCAAGGGGCACGCCATCATGGCGGGGTGGGTGCGCCGGGCCGGGCGCTACCGCGAGCTCTTCGAGAAGGTTCTGGTCCGCGAGGGGCTGCCCAAGGATCTGTTGTACGTGGCGATGGTCGAGAGCGGGTTCGACACGGGCGCGCGGTCGCGCGTCGGTGCCGGCGGCATCTGGCAGTTCATGCCGGGCGCCGCGCGCGCCTACGGCCTGGAGGTCAGCTACTGGGTCGACGCGCGCCGCGATCCGCAGCGCGCCGTCGAGGCGGCCGCCCGCTACCTCAAGGATCTCTACGTCCGCTTCGGGTCCTGGTACCTGGTGTTCGCCGCGTACAACGCCGGCTACGGGTCCGTGCTGCGGTCGATCACTTCGTACAACACCAACGACTACTGGGAGCTGACCCGGCACGAGGCCGGGCTGCCTTGGGAGTCCACTCTGTATGTGCCGAAGATCCTCGCGGCGGCGATCGTCGGCCACAACCTGGCCGCCTTCGGATTCGCCGACATCACGGCCGACGCCCCCTTCGCGTACGAACAGGTCGAGGTGCCGCCGGGAACGGCGCTGGCGACGGTCGCGCGCGCGGCGGGGACGAAGCCGGAGGTGATCGAGGCGCTGAACCCGGACTTGATCCGCAGCCGCACGCCCCCCGACCGGAGCACCGTCACCGTGCGCCTGCCACCCGGCACGGCATCGACGTATGCGGCGAGCTTCGACAAGACGCGCGACGGCGACAAGGTCGAGACCGTGGTCCTGCGGTTTGGCGAGACGCTGGACGACGTGGCGCGCGCCCACGGCACCACGGCCAAGCAGCTGCGTCGCCTGAACGGCGTCAGGGACAGCATCGAGCTGCGCGGCGGCACGGCCATCGTCGTCCCCCGCCGCGCCATCGCCAAGAACGACGCCGCCGCCCCGAAGGGGGACGTCGCGGACAAGGGCGACGCCAAGACCGCGGCCGACTCGGACGACGCGCAGCCGGCGAGCACCGAGCGAGCCGCGCCGGACCCCGCCGACACGGTGCTGGTCGCCGTACCCGATCGGTCCTTCAACTACGACGGGCGTGAGCGCGTGTTCTACCGGACGCGGGACGGAGACGGCCTGGACGAGGTCGCGGACGTGTTCGGTGTCCGCGCCGAGGATCTCGTCGAATGGAACAACCTCGACCCCGGCGCCAAGCTGCACCCGGGGATGGTGCTGCAGGTGTTCGTGCGCAAGGACTTCGACCCCTCGGGGGTGATGCTGCTGGACCCGAGCCGGGTCCGCGTGGTGACGCTCGGCTCGGAGGAATTTTTGGAGCTGGAGACCGCCCGCCGCGGGAAGAAGCGGCTGATGTACACGTGCAAGGCAGGGGATACCCTGACCAAGCTGGGACGGCGGTACGGCCTCACGCCGGGTGACCTGGCGCGCATCAACCGGTTCTCGTACAACACCGAGCTGCACGACGGAGACCGCATCGTCGTCTATTCACCGACGGGAGAAGCGGCGCACGAGGTCACGCGCGGCCTGACGCCCAGCGAGCGGCGTCCCGAGCGGAAGAGCGAGCGGAAGATCGCCTCCGCGGGGGCGGGCCGCAAAGAGCCCGAAAGCAAGCAGCCCGAAGCCAAACAGAAGGCCGGGCGGGTCGCCACCGCCAAGCCCAGCGCCGGGGTGAAGCCGCCGGCCAAGCCCGCCGCCAAGCCGACGACGGCGGCCAAGGCGTCGCCGCACGCCGCGCCGGCCAAGAAAAAGTAGCCGCCGGGCGATGGCCCGCTTCGCGATCGAGCCCGGCGCGCCCGGTCGCCGCGTGGATCAGGCGGTGGCGGAGGCCTCGCCGGGCCTGTCAGTCGCGGCGGCGCGCCGGCTGATCGCGGCGGGGGGGGTGCGGATCGACGGCCGGCTGGCCCGGAAAGGCGACCGCGTGATGGGGGGGCAAACCGTCGAGATCGACGACCAGCGCCAGGTCGAGCAGACGACGGCCGGACAGCGCGTGACGCCCGACGCGAGCGCGCCGCTGGACGTGCTGGCCGTCGACGACGACTGGGTCGCGATCGCCAAGCCGGCCGGAATCCCTTCCCACCCCCTGCGGGCCGGCGAGATCGGGACGGCAGCGAACGCGCTGGTCGCCCGGTTTCCCGAATGCGCGGACGCGGCGCCCGATCCGCGCGAGGGGGGTCTGGTGCATCGACTGGACACGGGCACCAGCGGCGTGCTGATCGCCGCGCGCGGCGCGCCGGCCTGGGCGGCGCTGCGGCGCGCGCTGGCCGAACCGGACTGCGAGAAGGTGTACCTGGCCGAGGTGCGAGGCGCCGCCGGCGCGGGCACGTCCCACGAAGCGATCGGGCGCGCCGGCCGGCGCAGCGCCCGCGTGCGGATCGGGGGCGGGCGTAACCCGCTGCCCGCCACGACGCGCTGGGAGCCGCGGGAGTTGCGCCCGGAGACGACGTTGCTGGCGGTCCACCTGAGCAAGGGGCGCGCGCATCAGGTCCGCGCCCACCTGGCGGCCGCGGGCCATCCCCTGGTCGGCGACCCTCTGTACGGCGGTGGTGCCGCCACGGACGCGGGCGGGCTGCTGCACCTCCACGCGTGGTCGGTGCGGTTCCGGGACCCGCGATCGAATCGGCCGATTTCCATTGAGGCGCCGCCCCCCGCCTGGGCCAAGATGCGGACTTGAGGACGCGAGGCGCTGATCGATGAGGGCAATCGTCCTTCAACACACGGCCACCGAGGGGCCCGAGCGGGTCGGAACGGCGCTGGCCGCCCGCGGCGTCACCCTGGACGTGCGCCCGGTCTTCGCCGGTGCGCCCGTCCCCGCCGACGCGCAGGCCGACGAGCTGGTCGTCGTCATGGGCGGACCGATGGGCGTCGGCGACGCGGGCGATCCGCGCTGGCCGTTTCTGAGCCAGGAGATCGCGCTTCTGCGCAAGCTGGTCGCGCGCGACGCGCCCGTGCTGGGCATCTGTCTGGGCTCCCAGCTGCTGGCCGCCGCGGCCGGCGCGCGAGTCTACCCGAACGTGCGCCCGGGCCCGGACGGGCGCCCGGTGCCCGCGCGCGAGGTGGGGTGGGGCCCCGTCGATCTGCTGGGCGCCCCAGGCGAACCGTTGCTGGCCGGACTTCCGGCGCGGCCGCTGGTGCTGCACTGGCACGGCGACACCTTCGACTTGCCGGCGGGCGCCGTCCGCCTGGCGTCGACGCCGGTCTGCGCGAACCAGGCCTTCCGCCTGGGCCGCCACCAGATCGGCTTCCAGTTTCACTGCGAGCTGGAGGAGTCGACGATCGGCGTCTGGGCGCACGAGGACGCGGAGTTCGCGCGCGAGGCGCTGGGCGAGGGGGCGACGGAGCGCATCGTGGCCGACACGAGTCGCCACTACGCGCAGGCGCGCCCCGCGCTGGACCGGCTGCTGGCCAACGCGCTGGACGTCCTGCTCGCGTCATAGATTCGTCGATTGACGTCGCTGGGTGCGGCGACAATAGTTACGCCGTGCCGACGCCCGCCTCGTTCAAGATCGCGCTGGTGCAGATGCGCTGCTCGACCGATCCGGCCGACAACCTGTCGCGCGCGCTGGAGCGGATCGTGGCCGCCGGCCGGCAGGGCGCGAACCTGGTCTGCCTGCCCGAGCTGTTCCGCACGCAGTACTTCTGCCAGAGCGAAGACCACGCCGTCTTCGATCTGGCCGAGCCGATCCCCGGGCCCAGCAGCGAGGCGCTGGCCAGCGCGGCGCGCGAGGCCGGCGTGGTCGTCATCGGCTCGCTGTTCGAGCGGCGCGCGGCGGGCGTCTATCACAACACAGCCGTCATCATCGACGCCGACGGCAAGCTCTTGGGGCGATACCGGAAGATGCACATCCCGGACGACCCGCTTTACTACGAGAAGTTCTACTTCACGCCGGGCGACCTGGGCTTTCGCGCCTGGGACACCGCGTGCGGCCGCATCGGAACGCTGGTCTGCTGGGACCAGTGGTACCCGGAAGGCGCGCGCCTGACGGCGCTGGCGGGCGCCGACGTGCTGTTCTACCCGACGGCGATCGGCTGGCACCCCGACGAGAAGGCGGAGTTCGGGGCCGCCCAGGCCTCCGCCTGGCAGACCGCCCAGCGGGCGCACGCGATCGCGAACGGCGTCTACGTCGCGGCCGTCAACCGGGTCGGCTTCGAGAAGCCCGCCAACACGACCGGCAAGGGGATCGAATTTTGGGGCGGCAGCTTCGTGGCCGACCCGTTCGGCGTGGTCCTGGCCGAAGGCTCGCGAACGGACGAAGAGACGTTGATCGTCACCTGCGATCGCCGCCATCAGGAAGAGGTCCGCCGCCACTGGCCGTTCCTGCGCGACCGGCGCATCGACGCCTACGGCGCGGTCACCCGGCGATTCATCGACGATGAGCCGGGCCCGTAAGCGGGCGGCGTCACCGGCGGCGGACGGCGGCGCGCAGACCCCCGCGGCGCTCGGCTTCCGCATGCCGGCGGAGTGGGAACCGCACGCGGCGACCTGGCTGGCGTGGCCGCACGAGCCGCGCGACTGGCCCGGCAAGCTGGCGCCGATTCCGTGGGTCTACGGCGAGGTCGTCCGGCATCTGGCGCGTGGCGAGCGCGTCCGCATCCTCACGCACGACGCCGCCGTCGAACGGCGCGCGCGCGCGCTGCTGGCGCGGGTCGGCGTCGACCTCGCGCACGTCGACTTCGTGCGCGCGCCCACCGACCGCAGCTGGACGCGCGACACCTGCCCGCTTTTCGTCAAGGACGCCGCCGGCGAGGTGGCGGTCACCAACTGGCGGTTCAACGGCTGGGCGAAGTACTCCAATCACAAGCGCGACGACGCGCTGCCGGATCGCATCGCCGACCGGTATGGCTTTCGGCAGTGGAAGCCGACGGTGCTGGTGGACGGCAAGCCCTGGCGCGTCGTGCTGGAGGGGGGCGCCATCGACGTCAACGGCGCCGGCACCCTGCTGGCGACCGAGGAGTGCCTGCTGGACACCGTCCAGGCGCGCAACCCGGGGATGTCGCGCGAAGAGACCGAGGCGGTGCTGGCCGACCACCTGGGAATCCGGAAGGTGATCTGGCTGGGGCGCGGGATCGCGGGCGACGACACCCACGGCCACGTCGACGACCTCTGCCGCTTCACCGACGAGAGCACGGTCGTGCTGGCCGACGAGACCAGCTCGGCCGACGCCAACTACGCCCCGCTGCGCGACAACCGCGAGCGGCTGGAAGGCGCGACCACCGCCGACGGGCAGCCGCTGCGGGTGGTTCCGCTGCCGATGCCGGCGCCGCTTTTCCTGGACGGCGTGCGGCTACCGGCGAGCTACGCCAACTTCTACGTCGCGAACACGGTCGTGCTGGTGCCGACCTTCAACGACCCGCACGACCGGCAGGCGCTGGGCATCCTGGCCGAGCTGTTCCCGACCCGGTCCGTCGTGGGCGTCCACGCCGTCGATCTGGTGTGGGGCCTGGGCACCCTGCACTGCATGACCCAGCAGGAGCCCCAGCCGGGGGCCTGAGCGCGTCAGGAGGTCGACGCCATGCGCGCGGCGGCAATCCGCTTGTGCCGGCGCCAGGCCTTGATCGAGATCACCGCGGCGGCGATGACCAGCGCGGCGACGATGCCGTGCTCCGTGTGCCGCGCGTAACGGATCACGCGGTCGATCTGCCCCCCGAACAGCCAGGCCGTATAGACCAGAACCGGGACGGTGAACGCGGCTGCCGAGAAGTCGTAGATCAGGAACACCGGCGGCCGCAGATGCAGCGTCCCGGCAGTGAAGAAGATCGTGAACCGCAGCCCCGGAGTGAAGCGCCCGACGAGGACCACCTTGCTGCCGAACTTGCGGAAGTAGGCGCGGACCCGGAGCTGCCGGCGCGGCGTGAAGTATTTCTGCGCGAGGCGGCTGGCCAGCACGCGCCGCCCGAAGTAGCGCCCCAGGAAGAACGCCAGCGAATCGCCGGCCAGCACGGCCGCGAAGCAGACCAGGAACGCGTTCGTGACGTTCAGCGCCCCGCGCCACGAGAAGTAACCCGCCGCGATCAGCGAGATGTCCTCGGGGATCGGCAAGCCGAGGCCGCACAACAGCAAGATCCCGCCGAGCCAGGTGTAAGCCCCCAGCGGCGTCATGGTCGAGAGGTGAGCGATGAACCACTTCACGCGGGGGCGTCCGACCGGGCCTCTTCCCATACCACGGACCGCGCCCAAAGCCGAATCGAGCGGAACGGCAACCCTCCTGGGCTTCCCGGAGGCGATCGACTCCCCACCGACACCCCCTCTCTCTCGACGGAGATCGCGTTGACATTGAGAGCAACCGAACGTACGGTTCTCCGGTCACTTATCCGGTTCCGATCTCTGTCCCACCTTCCCGTTTCGGGGGTCCCCACATGCGAAGGCATCGTCTTCGGCTCGACGCGGTGCTGCTCCTGGTTGCCGGCGCCCTGGTGGCCGGGTGCAAGCCGGATTACCCGTCCTGCGAGACCGACAAGGACTGTCACGCCAAGGAATTCTGCGTCGCGAACAAGTGCCAGCAATGCCGGGACACGAACGACTGTCCGGCTGGCAGCGCGTGCAAGGCGGGCAAGTGTGAGTCGATCCCCGGCTACTGCACCAGCAAGGCGCAGTGCCCGGCCAACCAAGAGTGCATCGCCAACCGGTGCCGCGCCTGCGCCTCCGACAAAGAATGCCCGGGCGGCCAGCACTGCGTGGCCGGGTCCTGCTCGTCGAAGAAGCCCTGCAAGACCGAGAACGACTGCGCGCAGAACGAAGACTGCGTGAACGGGTTCTGCACCACGGAAAAGCCGCCAGCTCCGCCCCCGACGCAGTGCAAGCTGGACCCGGTGCTGTTCGACTTCAACGAGTCGGCCCTGACCACCGAGGCGACCGCCACGCTGGCGCGGGATGCCGACTGCCTCAAGCAGGTCGGGCGCGCCGTCACGCTGATCGGCCACGCCGACCCGCGCGGCACGCAGGAGTACAACCTCGCGCTGTCCGAAAAACGCGCTCAGTCGGTCCGGGACCACCTGGGGCGCCTGGGGGTCGACGGGAACAAGCTGTCGGTTCTGCCGCGCGGCTCCCTGGACGCCAAGGGAACGGACGAGCCGAGCTGGGCCCAGGACCGCCGTGTCGACTTTACCTGGAAGTAAGTCCAAGTCCCTCGCGCTGGCGGCCTTCGGCCTCCTGGGCGCGCTGGGGGGCGCCCCCGCGTGCGTCACGACGACCGAGGGGCAGAAGATGGAAGCCGACATCTCGGTCCTGCGCGCGCGCCTGGACGAGATCGACAAGCGCGACAAGGAGTACAAGGCGCAGGTCATCCGGCTGAAGAAGGTGCTGGACGAGGCGACGGCGCTCTTGACCCGGAACTCGGCCGACGTGGGCGCCAAGGTCGCCAAGTCGGAGCAGGACATCGCGGCGCTGCAGGGGCGCATCGAGGAGATCGGCCACACCGTCGACCAGCAGACTCGCCAGGACAACGACGCCCAGAACCGGTTCGAGACGCGGCTGGCGGCGCTGGAGCAGACGCAGAACAAGATCGTCGACCGCGTCGCGCCCGAGATGCCGAACGACAAGGACCAGCTGTGGACGCAGGCCGGGCAGCGGCTCGCGTCGGGGCAGCGGGACGACGGGCGGCGTTTCTACCGCGTGTTCATCCAGCGGTTTCCGCAGGACCCGCGCGCGCCCCAGGCGTACGTCGCGATCGGCATGTCGTTCGTGCAGGAAGGGAAGTACCCGAACGCGGCCGCCGAGTTCCAGAAGGTGCTGAACACGTACCCGTCGTCGCCCGAGGTGCCGGAGGCGATGTGGCAGCTGTCACTCTCGTTCGTGCAGCTCCACTTCTGCACCGACGCGCGGGCGCTGCTCACGGACCTGGTCAAGCGCTACCCGAAATCGCCGCGCGCCAGCGACGCCCGCGGCGAGCTCAAGTCGATCGCCAAGCTTCCGCGCTCCTCCTGCACGAGCTAGCTCCGCAGTCCGCTCGAGCGACGGCCGACGATCCGGTCCGCTGGCTGCGCCGGGCCTGCGCTTCCGCTCCTCATTTACGGAAAGTAAACTCCGGTGCGGTTCTCGGCCCGGCTTCGCCAGCGAACCGGCTTGTCGGCCGGTTTACGATTGAGCGAAGATTGCAGAAGCGGCAGCGAGGGAGTCAAAGCGGGGCCTTGAGGAGAAACATGTCGGTGCGGCCTAGGTTGGGGTGGCCGGGGACGAGGGTGCCGGTGGTGAAGCCGCCGACGTAGACGGCGCCGCAGCGGTCGACGGCGATGCCGGTGGCGAAGTCGTCGCCGTCGCTTCCCTTCTGCCAGGTCGACAGCACGCCGCCCGAGGGGCCGATCTTGGCGACGAAGACGTCGACGCCGCCCGCGTTCGACGTGCCGCCGGCCACGGTGCCCAGCGTCTGGCCGGTGACGTAGATGTTGCCGGCGGCGTCGAACGCGAGCGCGCTCGCAAGATCCGATTCGCCCGAGCCCGTCGCCGTCGCCCATTGCACGGCGCCGGTCGCCTTGTCGATCTTGGCGACGAAGGCGTCTTGTTGCCCCAGCTCGATGCCGGACAGGCTGAGCGCGGCGGCGCCCGTGACGATGAGGTCGCCGTTCGGGCTGAGGCCCACGGCGGAGACGAAGTCGCCCGGGTCGGACGAGAAGCGGTTCGACCACAGCGGCTGCCCGGTCGCGTCCAGCTTGGTGATGAACATGCCGCGCAGGGCGACCGCGCCGTTCACCGTGGACGTGACGTAGACCGCCCCGTCGGCGTCGACCGCCACACCGGTCGTGAAGTCCTCGTTGCTGGGCGGCGGCGGCGGGCTGTCGAACAGCGCGCTCCGCTGCCAGTAGTCGAGCGTCGGCGCGAACGTCGGGCCGGCGCCGGCGGTCAGCTGCGCCACGAACCCGTGCGGCAGCGCCGCGACGAAGTTGCTGGGGATGAAGATGTCGTCGGAGCCCGCGACCAGGATCTTGCCGTTCCCCAGCGCAAGACGCGCCGGGTGCTGCGGGCGCTCGTCGCCGATCTGGATCGCGCTCAGCTCCGAGCCGCTGCTCTGCAGGACCATGACGTACATGTCCATCTGTCCGGCGTTCTGGAACCCGGTGAACGCGCCGCTGGTCCGGCCGGTCACGATCAGGTTCCCCGTGCCGCGGTCGATCTGCAGGTCTTCGGCGGTGTCGGCGCCGGGCGTGTCGATGGCCGTCTCCCACAGCAGCAGGCCGGCGCCGTCGTATCGCGCGACGATCGCGCGGGCGTCGCCGCCCGGCGACACGTCGGACGAGCTCGTGTCCCCGGCCTCGTACCCCGTCACGTAGAAGCCGCCGCCCGGGGCGGCGGTGACGGCGGTGATCTGGTCGTCGAGGGCGGTGCCGAGCTGGAGGTCGCCCATCCAGACCTGGCCACAGCCGCCCGCGAGGCCTCCCGCCGCGCCACCTGCCCCACCGCCCCCCGGTCCCTGGCCGCCGGCCCCGCCGATGCCGCCGCGACCTGCTCCACCACCTGCCCCAGCCGCTGCCGGACCAGCTGCCCCGCCGTCCGCCGCACCGGCAGCGCCGCCTGCCCCGGCCTCCCCCGCCGGTGTGGCGCCACCCGCGCCGGCGGCTCCGGTCCCGCCACCCGCGGAGTCAGCGCCGCCATCCCGGCCGGTGACCGGGCTCCCGCCGGTCGCGCCCCCGCCGATACTGCCCGCCGCGCGCCCGCCGGATGCGCCCGCGCCACTGGACCCGCCGCACGCGGGAGCGCCGAGGATCAACGCGGCCGCGAGAACGAGCGAGCGCCCGAGCGAAACACGACCGTGGTCATGCATGAGCTGGGAACGATGCCGCCCGTACGGAGCGGTGACGGCGTATTTCCGCCGCGACCTGGTCAGCGCTGGAACGCGGCGGCGACTTCTCGCCCCGCGGCGGCCGGGTCGCTGGCCGTCGCGATGGCCGAGATCAACGCGACCGCCGAAGCCCCCGCCGACGCCACCGCGGGAACCTGAGCGAGCCCGATGCCGCCGATGGCCACCACCGGGATCGAGACCTGGGAGCAGACGGTGCGCAGCGCGTCCAGACCGACGACCGGGTCCGGGTTCACCTTGCTGGCGGTCGCGAAGACCGGACCGAACCCGATGTAATCGGCCCCCGCGGCGGCGGCAGCCACGGCCTGCGCGCGGTTGTGGGTCGAGAACCCGACCACCAGATCCGGGCGGCCCAGCTGCCCGCGCAGCGCCAGGGCGTCGGACAGCGGCAAATCATCCTGGCCCAGATGAACCACGTCCGCGGCGGCGGCGACCGCCACGTCCGGCCGGTCGTTCACGCAGAACGGCACCCGGTGCTCGCGGCAGAGCGGCAGCAGACGGCGCGCCGCCTCCAGCATCGCCCGGCCGCCGGCCGCCTTGGCCCGCAGCTGCAGGCAGCAGGGGCCGCCCGCCAGCAGCCGTCGAGCCGCCTGCGCGAGCGCGGACGGGTCGTCCAGCAGCGCAGGCGCCGCGTCGAGGATCGCGTAGTAGCCGTGCACGCGCATCGCGTACACTATAGCGTTTTGCCGACGCCGTTCCGCCTCAAGACCGATCTGGCCCCCATGGGAGACCAGCCGCGCGCCATCGAAGAGCTGACCGCCGGGGTCAAGCGCGGCGACCCCTCACAGGTCCTGCTGGGCATCACCGGCAGCGGGAAGACCTTCACGATGGCCCACGTCGTCGAGAAGATTCAGCGCCCGACCCTGGTGATGGCGCACAACAAGACGCTCGCCCACCAGCTGTACCTCGAGTTCAAAGAGCTGTTTCCCGACAACGCCGTCCACTACTTCGTCAGCTACTACGACTACTACCAGCCGGAGGCGTACGTCCCCTCGACGGACACGTACATCGAGAAAGATTCGCTGATCAACGAGGAGATCGATCGCATGCGGCACGCAGCGACGTACGCGCTGCTGACCCGCCGCGACGCGCTGATCGTCGCCTCGGTCTCGTGCATCTACGGCATCGGTGCCGCCGAGGCCTACCTGGGGATGAAGCTGGATCTGGCGCGCGGGGTCGAGGTCCGGCGGGACGCCGTGCTGCGCCGCCTCGTCGAGATCCAGTACGAGCGCAACGACATCGACTTTTCGCGCGGGACTTTCCGCGTGCGCGGCGACACCGTCGAGATCTTTCCGGCGTACGAGCGCGAGAAGGCCATCCGCGTCGAGTGGTTCGGCGACGAGATCGACGCGATCTCGGAGGTCGACCCGCTGCGCGGCAAGGTGCTGCGCAAGATCGACGAGGTGTCGATCTTCCCCGGCTCGCACTACGTGACGCCGGCTGACCAGCTGTCGCGCGCGATGTCGGGAATCAAGGAAGAGCTGCGCGAGCGCCTGAGCCAGCTGAAGGCGGAGAACAAGCTGGTCGAGGAGCAGCGGCTGCAGCAGCGAACGCTGTACGACCTCGAGATGCTGGAGCAGATTGGGCGCTGCAAGGGGATCGAGAACTACTCGCGCCACCTGTCGGGCCGCGCGCCCGGTGAGCCGCCGCCCACGCTGCTGGACTACTTTCCGAAAGACTACCTGCTGTTCGTCGACGAGTCGCACCAGACCATCCCGCAGATCGCCTCGATGTTCAAAGGCGACCGCTCGCGCAAGGAGACGCTGGTCGACTTCGGGTTCCGGCTGCCCTCGGCGCTGGACAACCGGCCGCTGCGCTTCGACGAGTGGGAGGCACGCGCGCCGCAGGCGGTGTTCGTGTCCGCCACGCCGGCCGAGTACGAGCTGCAGCGGTCCGAGGGGGTGGTGGTCGAACAGATCATCCGACCGACGGGGTTGCTGGACCCGGAGATCGAGATCCGCCCCGTCGGCAGCCAGGTCGACGACCTGCTGGGCGAGATCCGCGAGCGCATCAAGATGGGCGATCGCGTCCTGGTCACGACGCTGACCAAGCGGATGGCCGAGGACCTGACCGAGTACTACACCGAGCTGGGGCTGCGCGTGCGGTACCTGCACTCGGACATCGACACGCTCGAGCGCATCGAGATCCTGCGCGACCTGCGGCTCGGCGAGTTCGACGTCCTCGTGGGCATCAACCTGCTGCGCGAGGGGTTGGACCTGCCCGAGGTGTCGCTGGTCGGCATTCTGGACGCCGACAAGGAAGGCTTCCTGCGCGCCGAGCGCTCGCTGATCCAGACCATCGGGCGCGCCGCCCGCAACGTGCGCGGCAAGGTGATCATGTACGCCGATCGGGAGACCGACTCGATGCGCAAGGCGATCGGCGTGACGCGCTCGCGGCGCGCCGCGCAGGAAGAACACAACCGGCGGCACGGGATCACGCCCAAGACCATCGAGAAGGCGATCGTGGCGCTGGCCGGCACGCCGCAGGACGACTACGTCGACCTCACCCGCGCCGCCAAGGAGGCGGCCAACAACGAGGTCGCGCTGGAAGAGCTCCCGCGCACCATCACCGCCCTCAAGAAGCAGATGATGGAGCTGTCGGAGGCGCTGGAGTTCGAGAAGGCGGCCGCGATCCGCGACCGCATCAAGGATCTCGAAGAGATCCGCCTGTCGATGGGCAGCTGAGCCCGCGTTCGGCGTCGCCGCGGCGCCCTGGCCTGAGCCGCCGGGGCGCGCGCCGACAACTCCCGAGACGATGCGACGGACGATCGTGCGGGGAGCGTTTTGGCTGTGTGGCGCCCTGCTGGCGTCTGCAGCCAGCAATTGCGGCAGCAGCGGTGGTACGGGGGGCGCCACCGGCACGTCGGGTGGCTCGAGGGGCGACGCGGGCGCGGCCACGGGCGGGTCGGCCGCCGGCGGCAGCGCGGGCGCGGCGGCTGGCCGCGGCGGGACTGCCGGCAGCG
>CAZPUH010000028.1:0-3635 GCA_964589215.1 uncultured Myxococcales bacterium
CGCGCGGCGCTGGAGGCGGCCCTGTCGGCGGCGCTGGGGGACGACGCCTGGCTGGTCTGGCCGACGGCGGCGGGCGCCGCCCCGCCGCGCGGGCTGGACGACGCCGCCACCGACGCGATCACCGGCCGCAGCTTGACGCTTGGCGCGCTGGCCAGCCTGACGGGCGCCTGCCAGGCCACGCTGCCGGCCGCGGACGTCGACGGGCTGCCGTTCGGCGTGTCGCTGGTGGCCCCGCCCGGCAGCGACCGGGCGCTGCTGGCCGTGTGCCGCTGCCTGGGCTCCGCGGACCTCACCACGTCAACCGAGGAGAGACCATCATGAAGGACGCGACGATCAAGACCGAACCGGAGGGCCGGCTGGGCCCCGCCCGCGGGGTCCACTGGCTGGCCAGCCGCGCCCACGTCGACATGTCCGTGCCGCTGCCGCCGCCGCGCCCGCTGCGGCTCCCGACGGCGCCGCAGCAGGTGACGATCGATCTGGAGCGGACCGCGCTGCTGATCATCGACATGCAGAACGACTTCTGCGCGCCCGGCGGGTGGGTCGATCACCTGGGCGTCGACTACCGCCCCGATCGCGCCCCCATCGGGCCGCTGCAGCGCCTCTTGCCCGCGCTGCGCCGGGTGGGCGTTCCGGTCGTGTGGGTCAACTGGGGGAACCGCCCGGACCTGGCCAACATGCCGCCCAACCAGATCCACCTCTACAAGCCCTCCGGCACGGGCGTCGGGCTCGGCGATCCCCTGCCCGGCTCGGGCGCGCCGGTCCTGCAGAAGGACAGCTGGGCGGCCGCCGTCGTCGACGAGCTGCGGCCGGCGCCCGAGGACCTGCGCGTCGACAAGTACCGCATCAGCGGCTTCTGGGACACGCCGCTCGACAGCATCCTGCGCAACCTGCAGATCCGGACGTTGCTGTTCGCCGGCGTGAACACCGACCAGTGCGTGCTGTGCACGCTGCAGGACGCGAACTTCCTGGGCTACGGGTGCGTCCTGCTGGAAGACTGCTGCGCGACGACCTCGCCCGCGTTCTGCACGGAGGCGACCCTGTTCAACGTCAAGAAGTGCTTCGGCTTCGTCACCGACGGCAGCAGCTTCATCCGGGCGCTCGAGCAGGGGACGTGAGCGCCGCGCCGCTGCAGCCGCTCGCGCGCCCGCCCGACGTCGATCTCCCCTACCCGTCCCGGCGCGTCCCGACCATGGGCCGCCAGATGGTGGCCACCTCGCAGCCTCTGGCGGCGCAGGCCGGGCTGGCCGTGCTGGCCGCCGGCGGCAACGCCGTCGACGCCGCCATCGCCGCTGCCGCCGTGCTGACGGTCGTCGAGCCGACCATGAACGGGATCGGCAGCGACGCCTTCGCGCTGGTCTGGGACGGCCAGCGCCTGCACGGCCTCAACGGATCGGGGCGCGCGCCGGCCCGCTTCACGCTGGCGCGCTTCCGGGCGCGCCAGGCCATGCCGGCGCTGGGCTGGGACTCCGTGACGGTCCCGGGCGCGGTGCACGCCTGGGCGACGCTGTGGACCAAGCTGGGGTCGCGCCCGTTCGCCCAGCTGCTGGCGCCGGCCGTCCGCTACGCGCGCGAGGGGTTCCCGGTGGCGCCCGTCACCGCGGCGCTGTGGCGCGAGCAGGCCCCGCGGCTGCGGGAGTTTGGCGAGTTCGCGCGGGTCTTCCTGCCGCGCGGTGAGGCGCCGGCCGCCGGCGAGATCTTCCGCAACCCCGACCTGGCGGAGACGCTGGAAGAGCTGGCCGCGACCACGGGGCGCAGCCTCTACACGGGCGCGCTGGCCGCGCGCATCGCCGCCGCGGCCGCCGCGGACGGCGGTCTCCTCGACGCGGGCGATCTCGGCGACCACCGCTCGACCTGGGTCGAGCCGCTGTCGCTCCCCTTCGCGGGCGTGTCCGTCCACGAGCTGCCGCCCAACGGCCAGGGGCTGGCGTCGCTGATGGCGCTGGGCATCCTGGACCGCCTGAAGGTCGACCGCTTCCCCGTCGACGGCGCCGACGCCATTCACCTGCAGCTGGAGGCGATGAAGCTGGCGTTCTCGGCGTGCCGCCGCCAGGTCGCCGATCCGGAGGCGATGGCGCTGGACCCGGCCAGCCTGCTGGACCCGGGCTACCTCGACGCGCAGGCGCGCCTGGTCAACCCGGCCCGCGCGCAGGTGCCCGAGCGAATCGCTCCCGAGCACGGCACCGTCTACCTGGCCACGGCCGACGCCGACGGCCGCATGGTCTCTTTCATCCAGTCGAACTACCTGGGGTTCGGCTCGGGCGTCGTCGTCCCCGGGACGGGCATCGCGCTGCAGAACCGCGGGCTGGGCTTCTCGCTGGATCCACGCCACCCCAACTGCGTCGGCGGCCGCAAGCGCCCCTACCACACCATCATGCCGGGGTTCGTCACCAGGCGCGGCCGCCCCAGCGCGGCCTTCGGCGTGATGGGCGGCCACATGCAGCCGCAAGGGCACGTGCAGATGATGTTGCGCCTCTACACCCACGGGCAGAACCCGCAGGCGGCCTGCGACGCCCCCCGCTGGTACGTCAGCGAGCAGGCGGAGGTCGGGCTCGAGCCGGGCATCGCGCCAGAGGTCGCCGCGGACCTGGCCGGGCGCGGGCACCGGCTGCTGCCCGAGGCCCCGACGGTTCTTTTTGGCGGCGCGCAGATCATTCAGCGCGTGGGTGAGGCATTCTGGGGGGGCTCCGACCCCCGAAAAGACGGCCAGGCCATCGGCCTGTAGTGATGTCCTCTACCCAGATCGCAATCCTGACCGGCCTCATGCTGGTGACCGGCGCCGTCGGCGCCATCACCGGCGGCAACTCGCTGATCAACGTCCCGTTGATGATCATGGTCGGCATGACGCCGCGGCAGGCGGTGGCCACCAACATGTTCGCGGTGACGTTCATGACGATCTCGGCGACCGCCCGCTTCGCGCGCGCCGGCATCCTCAAGTGGGGGCTGCTGCTGCCGCTGGGGATCATCACGGCCATCACGTCGGCCGTCGGCGCGCTGATCGCGGTCAAGCTGCCCGAGACCGTCGTGAAGGTGGTCGTCGGCATCTCGATGGCGGTGCTGGTGCTGTTCATCGCCTTCCAGCGCAAGGCGGAACCGCCGCCGCCCAGCGCCGCGCGCCGGCGCATCGGCTACGTCGCGGCGACCGTGCTGGGGATCTACGGCGGTTTCTTCTCGGGCGGATACACGACGCTGATGACCGTGCTTTGCACCGTCTGTTTCAGCCTGACGATGATGGAGTCGGTGGCCGTCACCAAGCCGGTCAACCTGGTGTCGTGCGCGGCGGCGTCGGTGATCTTCTTCTGGGGCGGCATCATCGACCTGCGCATCGGGGTGCCGCTGGCCGCCGCCAACCTGGCCGGCGGGTGGCTGGGCGCGCACGCGGCCGTGAAGGGGGGCGACCGCTTCGTGCGCCTGCTGTTCCTGCTGACGGTCGCGGCGCTGGCTGCCAAGCTGATCGTGTGGGACGTCATCCTTCACCGATGAGCGGCGGCGTCAGGAACGCGGACCGCACCAAAGACAAGATCCTGCGCGCCGCCATCGCCGAGTTCGCCGCCCACGGTTACAGCGGCGCGCGCGTCGACCGCATCTGCCAGCGGGCCCGCGCCAACGCGCGCATGATCTATCACTACTTCGGCGGC
>CAZPUH010000029.1:0-33091 GCA_964589215.1 uncultured Myxococcales bacterium
CGGCCGCCACCATGGTGGCGGCCATGGCGGTCGTGAGGTTCGCCACCGCGCTGAAATCGGCGTTGTCATAGATGCTGACCGCCCACAACGGCGAATAGCCAGCCTGGCCCGGAACGGCCGCGGGCACGTTGTGGGTCTGCATCGTGCCGGGCTCGGATTTGAAGCCCGACATGGGTCCGCCGTTCGGCTGGTCTGGATTGATGTTGAAGGTCACGTAGATCGGCGCCGTCGGCACGGTGCCGTTCGTGACCTTCAGTGTCGCCTCGTTGAAATTGAAATAGTTGACGACCTGGTCGCGATACCAGCCTTGTGTGAGCCCACTCGAGCCGCCACCGATGCGGAGGCTCGCGGTGGACTTCGCCGGAACCACCGGACAGTTCACCACCATGTCGGTCGGCGTGATGGTGTAGCCCGCCGCTTGAATCTCGGCGAGGCTCGCGACGGTGTTGGCGACGTAGCTGCTGGGAACAGTCACCATCATCACCTGCCAGAAGTCGTTGTAGCCCGCATCGCCTGGCAGCACGTCGATCACGTTGAGCTGTCCAGCCACCGGCGAAGTGGAGCCGGCGACGAAGAAGGCGTAGATCGGCGCCGGCGCCGCCGGCTGGACATCGAAGTTGTAGTACTTCACGACCTGGCCCGTCGGTCCAAAGCCCTGCGTGATGAAGGGTCCCTGATCGAAATCGACCGCCGCGTTCGCGGCCGGAAGCCCGTTGCTGGAGCTCCGGACTTGAAGGTGGCCAGCCTGGGTCGAGAAGCGATCGACCGAGGCCACCGTGGCGGTGGCGGGATCGTGGACCGTCCCGGCACCACCCGTGCCACCGGTTCCGGTCGCCTCCCCGCCCGAGCTGCTGCAGGCGGACAGGGCAATGACCCCACAGCCGGCCAGGGCCCGGACGAGCGTGAACAGACCCAGACGGCGTGGGCGGGAGACGTGCGACATGACTTGTCCTCCAAGGTGATTCGAGAGCGGCCGTGGGTGCGTACGCCAACCGTGGAGCTCGGTTACGGTCGATTCGCGGGCTCAAGGGGCCGCGGTGACGGGGGAGGGGGGGCGATCGTGCCGGTCATCCAGACCGAAGAGAGCGTTCTTTGCCGCCTTCAGGAGCCAGAACGGGAGCACGAAGTTCATGAAGCGAACCAGCGCCGTGTCGAGCCCCACGTTGTACTGATATCTGGAGCGGCGCTTCTCGGCGATGGCGAGCAGTCGGCGCGCAACCTTTTCGGGCGAAGCCGCCAGCGGATTCCGGCTGGCTTGCCGACTCATGGACGCCATGTGCGCCAGTCCTCCGCCGTAGTCGTGGCGACCCGCCGGTGAGAGGCGGGCCATGGCTTCGCCGATCTGGCCCTCCACTTTCGTGAGGAAGGAGGTCTTCATCATCCCGGGGACCACGGCGACGGCGTCGACGCCGAAGCGGGCCAGCTCAAAGTACTGAGCCTGGGTGAGACGCAGCAAAGCGGCCTTGGCCGCGGCGTAGAAGCCGACGAAGGGGCTCGCGTCGATGGCTGCCCAGGAGATGACGTTGAGGACCTTGGCCCGCCCTTCCTTGCGGTTCGAGAAGCGCTTGAGCGCCGGCAACACGAGGTTCGACAGCTCGAAAGGACCGAAGGCGAGCACGTCGAAGAGCGCCGCCGCCTCCGTTCGCGTGGTGTGCTCGATCGGTCCGTAGAGGTTGCTTCCCGCCGCATTGATCAAGACCGCCAGGCCGGCGGGCCCGCAGGCGCGGTCCACTTGCTCCGCGGCGGCTTTGACCTGCGCCGGATCCGCGACGTCCAGCACCACCGGCGTGACGCCCCGGTGAATGCGCGCGACCTTGTTTGCGTCCTCCGCTGCCCGGACTCCCGCGAACACATGGTACCCGCGCTCCGCAAAGACACGGACGGCCTCGTAACCCAGCCCGGATGCGCTACCCGTGATCAAGACGTTCTTTTCCATGACGACCTCCTGCAGACCAGGATATGTCACTTAGTGACAGATGTCAATTGGTGACAGGTTGACATGTGGCGCCGCCGGTCTATCGTCAGAGCAGAGTGAAGCGCGACGAAGCGGTTGCCGAAAGGCCTCACGGGGTCAAGGAGGGCCTGCGCGAGAAGCGCAAGCGCCAGTTGAAGAGTGAGCTGTCGCAGCAGGCGATCCGGCTCTTCACCCAGAAGGGATTCGAGGAGACCACCGTCGACGACATCGTCGAGCCGCTCGCGGTGTCCAAACGCACTCTCTTCCGCCACTTCGCGACCAAGGAGGACCTGGTCTTCGCCTGGTATGAAGACCTCACGGACGAGCTGGTCCGTGCGCTGCAGGCCCGACCCAAAGCCGAGGCGCCATTCGAGAGCGTCTGCCAGACGCTGCTCTCACTCCTGCACTACTACGACGAAAACCCGAGGTGGGCGCTGGCCATGACCCGGCTCGCGAAGACGACGCCAGCCCTCGTCGGAAAGAGCTTCGAGAAGCGTTCCGTCTGGGAGAGAGAGCTTGCGAAGGTCCTGGCCAAGCGCTTGCCTGAGACAGCCACCCGGGAGCTGACGGCTCGGGTCACCGTCGCCGCCGCGCTGGCGGCGTTCACCTGCGGCATCGACGAATGGAGCGACTCGCGCGGGAAGGCCAACGTCCGCGCCTGCCTGGACCGCGCGTTCTCGATCGTCCGGAACATCTGAAGAGTCTCTCGCCGGCGCCGGACCGCGTTGACGCGGACGTGTCCCTCCCGGGCAGGCAGTTAAGTGAGCCGCGGAGACGGACAAACGCCACTTTGAAGCGGGGGCGGCAGCCCTGGGGGCACAAGCGCGGTCCGAAGAGGTCCGCCGGATTCGTTCCCGGCCCGTTCATGTATTCTCGCCGTGACCGATGATGGCAATGGCGCTTCTGACCGCGATCGCGCTCGCAGGTCCCGCGGTCACGCCAACCACCGCCCAGGCGAATCCCGCCTGGCGCGGCGTGGTCGTCGTGCTGGTGTCGCCGACCGACGACGACGTCACGCGCAACGCGCGCGCCCGGTTCACCGGCGAGCTGGCTGCCGCGCCGTTTCAGACCATCACGTTGCCCGTCGATCCCGAGAGCGACGTCCTCTCGCAGATCGAGCGGGCCGCCGAGGGACAATCAGCCGTCGCGGCGTTCGCGATCGTGCGCGATCCCGAGCCCGGCTCCAACCACCTGACGATTTGGGTCTCGAGTAGCGCGACTGGAACGACGACAGTCCGGCGGATGCCGGTCGAGGGCGACGACGTCGACTCGGCCGCGAGGCGCCTGGCCGTCGAGAGCGTCGAGCTGATCAGGGCCAGCCTTGCAGGCCTGTGGCCGTCGCCGCCGGTCGCTCCGCCGCCCGAGCCCGTTCCGCGCGCGCGGGCGCCGGTGGCGCGTGTTGCCGTGACGCTCAGCGCCGGCCGCATGACGGACTTCGGCGATGCCCCCGCGTTCTGGGCCCCCCAGCTCGCGGTGTCGTGGGGACGGCTCGACCGCATCGGCCTGCGCTTGACGGCCAGCGGCTTCGGTCCAGGCGCCGACGTGTCTTCCGACATGGGCGCCGCGCATGTCGGGCGCACGATCGTCACGCTGGGCCTGGCTCGCGTCTTGAGAAGCGATCGAATCGTTCAGCCCACGTTCGGTGTCGGGGCCGGCGCGCAGCGCGTGGCGGTGCATGGAACGTCGCCGGCGGCGCTGGCCCGCGACGCCAGCGGGGTCTCGGCTCTCGCCATGGCGAGCGTGGCCATCGCCGTCGCCCTGGGCGCGCGGCTGGCGGCCGTCATCGAGGCAGACACGACGATCGCCTGGCCGGCCTCGAAGGTCCGCATCGCTGGTGAAGACCCGGCGGTCTTCGACGGTCCATCGCTGTTCACGCACGTGGGCTTACGCGCGACTTTCTAGGCGACCCGACGGATCCACACCGATGAGCACCGGACCGACATGTTAGGTTTCGCGACGGTACGAGCGGCGGCCCTGGCGACCTTCGCCATCGTGCTCGTCGCTTCATGCTCGGCGAACGTGCTCGTCGGCGTCGACCCGTGCTCGCCGGACACGGCGACCTGTGGTCTGGTTCACCGCTACACGTTCGACGGCGTCGGGACCACGGTGCTCGACTCCGTCGGCGGCGCGCACGGCACGGTGGTCGGCGCCTCTCTCAGCGGGCACGGCACCCTCACGCTGGTGGGGCTCACCGGAGCAGACATCCAGTACGTCGTCTTGCCCCACGGTCTGTTGCGGCAGCTGCACGACGCGACGTTCGAGGCCTGGATCAACTGGGCCGGCTCAGCGGCCCACGACGGCACGCGGACGGCCTGGCAGCGGATCTTCGACTTCGGTGAGGGGACCAGCGGCATCGAGGGCGAGCAGGCGTCCAAGGGGGATGCGCTGAGCTACGTGTTCGTGACGCCGCAGAGCGCGCCACGAACGGCCGGCGAGGTGCCGTCCACCCGCGTCGCTTATCAGGTTCCCCACGACCCGCAATCCTCCTCCCTGGAGACCGTCGTCAACGCCAGCCCGTTGCACATCGACGTCGACACGCAGGTGGGCGTCGTGATTGATTCCGGCGCCCAGAGAATGTCCCTCTTCGTGAACGGGGCCATCGTCGGCAGCACCGCCCTCGCACAGAGCGATCCGCTGAGTTACGTGTACGACGTCAACGATTGGCTCGGGCGCTCGCAGTTCTCGTCGGATGGGGGCTTTTCGGGTACGTACCTCGACTTTCGCATCTACTCGATCGCCCTCACGGATGACCGGATTCGCGCCAGCTACGACGCCGGCCCCGATCGGGTCCCTTGAGCGCCGGTCAGTATTCCTTCTTCGCCGTGTAGAGCGCGTCCACTTGGCTGTCGCTCAGGCCGGCGCAACCCGTGATCGGACCGATCGCCGCCGTCTTGTCGGAAGAGGCGAGGTCAGAGTCGTTGGTTCCGACCAGACCCAGGTTGCCGGTCGCTCCCCCGCCGTTCACCAGGGCGACCCACCCCGACTGCGCGCTGAACCCGGTGCTGGTCGCCAGGGCCGCGATGGCCGAGCTGGCCTTGACGTAGATCGTGACGCGCGCAGAACCGCCCGCGCTTTGCTGGCCATTCCAGGCGCCGAAGCTGCCCCACGAACCCGCGTAACGCATGCCCCCGATGGTCAGGGGGGTGTTCTGTGACGCCCGGCGAAAGGCGGGAAAGGTATCGTTCGTGAAGCCGGACACGTCGAGGTGCGCGACGAACGGGGCGCTGGGGATGTTCACGTAGAACGAAACCACATAGCCGCCGGAATAGTTCGGGCTCCGCTGCGCGATGTCGTCGAACGACAGGATCAGCTGCTTGTTGGTGGTGTCGACGGATGGATCCCCCCACGCCCGTACCCACGGGCCCGCATCCAGCGCGGTCGTCCAGCCATCCTTGACGGTCACGGGACAACACGACCCGCATGCCTGCCAGCTACCGCCGCTGCACGTTTGCGTGTTGCCGCACTCTCCGCAGGGGCGGCTGTCTCCGTCCTTGCACTCCTTGCAAGTGCCGGCCATGCAGGAGGTGCCGGCGGCGGAGCAGGTGTTCCCTGAACAGCACGGCTGCCCGGATCCACCGCAGGCGACACATTGATTGTTCGCGCCGCAGAGCCCGGCGCCGCCGCTGCAGCTGGTCGTGCACGACCCACAGTGGCTGGCCGTGTTGAGCGGCGTCTCGCACCCCGCAGCGCTGCTGCAATCGCCGTATCCGCTGTTGCAGGACACGATCGAGCAGGTTCCGGAGGCGCATGTGGCCGTCGCGTTCGGCTGGCTGCAAGAGATGCCGCATCCGCCGCAGTTCGAGAGCGTGTTGGTGGCCGTCTCGCACCCATCCGCATCCGTCGCGCCGCTGGAGCAGTTCGCATACCCCGCCGCGCAGGCAGACTGTGGGACGACGCAGCCGCCCGAACCGTCACACGTCACCGCCGCGCCCGGTTTCAGGTGCGGCAGAGCGGTGCAATCGTGTCCGCAGGTTCCACAGTTCGTCGGATCCGTCTTGGTGTCGACGCACTTCGATCCGCAGAGGTTCGGGGTCGGAGACACGCAACTCGACGCGCAGGTCGGGGCGCCGGTCGTCGTGGAGCACAGGCCCAGCGGCGCCGTGCAGCTGTTCGTGCAGCTGCCGCATGTCGCCGGGCGCGTCAAGTCGGTCTCGCAGCCATCGTCGGGCTTCGACGAACAATGTCCGTAACCGCTCACGCAGCCGGCGGGCTGGATGACGCAGGCGCCGGACACGCACTGGACGGCTGGCGACGTGGCCGTCGGCTTGACGTGTGGCAGGGACGTGCAGCTGTGCCCGCAGGCACCGCAGTTGTTCACGTCCGTCGTGAGGTTCACGCATTGGCTTCCGCAGAGCATCGGCGTGGAACCGCCGCAGCTCGGCAGGCAGCTGGCCGGCTGCGTCTGCAGCGAACAGATGGGCGTCGATCCGCCGCAAGTCAGACCGCAGCTCCCGCAGTGCGCCGACGTGGCGAGGGACGACTCGCACCCGTCATCGGGGCGGCTCGAGCAGTGTCCGTACCCGGAAGCGCAGGCGGACGGCGGCACGTAGCAGGCGCCCGAGCGGCACTCGATGCCCGATGCGCCGGGCTTCACGTTCGGCAACGCCGTGCAGTCGTGATTGCAGGCGCCGCAATTCGTGGGATCGGAGGCGAAATCGACGCACTTGTTGCCGCACAGATTCGGCGCCGGCGCGACACAGCTGGACGAGCAGGCGTATGAAGCTCCGGAGGTCGAGCAGAGCGCAGTCGGCGCCGAACACGCCTTGCCGCAGGTGCCGCAGTTCGAGGGGGAGCTCAATTTGGTCTCGCAGCCGTCATCAGGCCGACTCGAGCAATGGGCGTATCCCGCCGCGCAGGCGGATGCCGGCACCACGCACACGCCGGCCTGGCAGGTGACGCCCGCCGCGCCGGCGACGACGTTCTGCAGCGCCCTGCAGTCGTGCCCGCACGTTCCGCAGTTCTGGGGATCGGAGCCCAGATTCACGCAGCTGTTCCCGCAAGTGTTCGGGGCCGACGTCGGGCAACTGGAGACGCACTGGGCGCCGGTCGTGGTCGCGACGCACATGAGGGTGGTCCCGGCGCATTTGCCCGTGCAGCTGCCGCATGTGTTGTGATCCAGCAGCGACGTCTCGCAGCCGTCGTCTGCGCGCGCGGAGCAATGAGCGTAGTCCGGCTGGCAGGCCGCCGGCGGGACGTAGCAGATGCCGCTCCGGCACTCGATCCCCGCCGCTGCCGGATTGACGAACGGGAGCGCGGTGCAGTCGTGCCCACAGCTCCCGCAATTCTTGGCCACGTTCGTGGAGCCGCATCCGGCGTCCGGCGACGCGTCGGGTTTCGGCCGGGACGCGTCGGAGGGCACCGACCCGTCGACCGCGGCGTCAGCGTGCCCGCCGCGACCGCCGGCCGGGTCGGTGCCGCGGCCGCCCGCGCCGGCTCTGCCCCCGCCCTTGCCTCCGCCGGCGTCCTTGCCTCCGCCATCGGGTCCGCCGTCGAGACGATTGAGCGACTGCTTGCAGGCTGACAGGGAACACGCAAGCGCGACGGAGAACAGGAGATGGCGCAAACACATGAGACGCGCACTGTAGGGGCGCGTTTCCGACTCCAGCAACTAGATTCCGCGGTTCGTGCGCGCGATGCAGGTCACTCGTCACGCGGCGTAGATCGCCGCCATACCCGTAACCCGCGAGTCATGAGAGTTGCGCAAACAAACGGCCGTCCGGACCGTCGATCGTGCCGCGTCGCATCCGCTCGACGAGCCCCGCGCACCACCGCCACCCGTCGGCCTTCTTTCCTGGGACGCCATCCGGGAGCGTCGTTTACACTGCCGCGCGCGGATGCGGAAACAGAAACAGGGATGGGGGAAAGTGATCGAGCGGATGCGTATTTCATCGACCTCGCCTCGGCGGCTGGTCATCGCGGCGACGGTGGCGACCGCGCTGTTCGTCGCCACCGGACGCGCGGCGGCGGCGGATGCGGACGATCTCATCAAGGAGGGAATCGCGCTACGCCGACAAGGAGACGACGCCGGAGGGCTGGAGAAGTTCCAGCAGGCCTACGCAGCACAACAGACGCCGCGCACGCTCGCGCAGATCGCGCTGGCCGAGCAGGCGCTCGGGCGCTGGGCAGCCGCTCACGATCATCTCGCCGCGGCTCTCGATGCACGCAGCGACCCCTGGATCTCGAGAAACCAGGCGACTTTGACCCGCGCGTTGAACGACATCCAACCTCACGTCGGTAAGCTCGAGATCCTGGGAGGTCCGGCGGGAGCCAATGTTCGCGTCAACGGCGTCCCGTCCGGGAGCCTTCCTCTACCCGCCGCGCTCACCGCGGCCACGGGCTCGGTCCTGATCGAGATCGCCGCGCCCGGATTTCACCCCGCCCAGCGAAGCACGATCGTTCGCGCCGGCCAGATCACCCGCGAGTCGTTCGATCCGCTGACGCCGGTCGCGCAAAGCACCGCGGACGCGACCCCGCCCAATCCACGTGTTGGGACCGAGCCCTCGAGCGCGGGACCTGCCGCCGGCGGGGTGAACGGCCGACCGGCCGAGGGGCAGCCCGACGCCGCGAGACCGCCGCAGGATGCGAACGAGCCGTCTCGCCTGCGGCTCAGCGCCAAGTGGATCGCCGGCGGGGTTGGCGTGGCTGCCTTGGTCGGCGGCACGATCGCGTACGTGCTTCACACGAGCGCCGCCAGCGAGTTCGGACGCGACTGCGCGCTCGACGCTCACGGCACGCCCGTGTCCACCAAGTCGACGGTGAGCCAGTCGACTTGTGACGACCGACGCGACCAGTACGATACCGACTACCGGTGGTCGATCATCGGATTCGCCGCCGGCGCGGCGTTCGCCGCGGCCGGCGTGGTGCTGTGGCTGACCGAGCCGAGCAATTCGGAGGCCGACCCCTCCCGCACCGCTTTCACATGCGCGCCGTTGTCGTCGGCCACGCTCAGCACCGTCGGCCTCCGCTGCCGCTTGCAATTCTAGTTCGACCGGTCACGCCTGCAGATCTCAGGGAGCTCCCTGTCCGGAGAGCAGCGTCAAAGCGTAGGCGGGCCACCTGCTCCGGTCTGCGCCGCTGAAGGCGAGCCCGCGCAGGATGCTCTGGCCGGGCTGCAGCACGCCGCCCGGCAGAAAGATCCGGATGAACGGCGCGCCGTCGTGGGTCGTTCCGCTGGCGTTGGTCAGGCGCACGCCGGCAGGCAACCCGCGGACGACGATCAGGAGGTGGGTGTCGACCACGGAGTCGCCCACGTTCGTCAGCTTGTACACCTGCTCCGCTCGACCGCCGAAGCGGCTGCCGCCGACCCGCTCCGCGCGCACCTGTTGCGTCACGTCCAGGAACTCGAGCCCTTGATCGCGCCGCGACAGGGGGTCGTCGTCGTCGATCGCCTTCCCGCTCAGCAGCTGCCCGTCGTGCGCGCCGAGAGCGACCAGCTCGGGGTGAAAGCGGGAGTAGGTCAGGTCCACCTCGTTGGGCTGGAAAGCGTGCGCGAAGCCCGGGTCGTACAGCCCGTTCTCGAGGAAGTCGGCGAGGGCGTCCACCTCGTCGTCGTCGAGGCCCAACCCGGGCGGCGTGCCGTCCCCACGCGGGTGGGTGAACCGCTTCTCGAGAGTCCGGGCCCGCCCGGCGAACTGCTGGTCTTGCGGGACGCCCGCGTTGAAATACCGGACGACCGACCGGAGGTCGCTGAACGAGCCGTTGTGGAAAAACGTCCGCGCGTCCTTCAGCTGACGAAGCGTGACGCTGCGAAACTTGTAGGCGTCGTTCTCGTCGTGGGTGATCTCCTGCCGCCCCGTGTCCTCGCCGTGAGGCAGTGGCCGGCCGGCGCCATCGAACGCCAGGTGCCCGCGGCGCAGCGCATTCAACGCCTGAACGGGGTGATCGCCGATGCCGATGTTGAAGAAGTTCTGCTCGACGAATTGACCGACGCCGGCGACGTCGGGGTCCTCCGGCTGCTTGTTCAGCATCGGACCGCTGTGGCAGGTGAAGCAGCCGGCGCCCCCTTGCTCGGCCCGCGTGAAGAACAGCCGCGCGCCCCGTTGCTGCGTCGGGGTCAGCGCATCTTCTCCTGCGATGAACCGGTCGAAGGGCGTGTCACGGGTCACCGCGGTTCGCAGGAACGTGGCTGTCGCGCGCACGACGGTCTCGTCGTTCACCAGCTGGTTCAGCTCCGTCTGGCAGGTCGCGCTCGCGTCCGCCCGCTTGCAGGCGGCGTAGGGTTCGGCTTCCGCCGGGAACGCCTGCTTGAAGAGCTCGATGAACGCGGGGATCTTCTGAAGCTCCGCCGACTCGGAGTCCAGCATGCGGTGAGCATCCAGGAGCAGCAGCGTGAGATTCTCCTGCGCCGGGTCGTTCAGGGGGTTGAGCCCGCCGGGCAGCGCGTTCGACTCCCCCGCGAACCCGCCGAAGAGCAGGCGGTTGTTGAACGCGAAACCGATCATCGACGGGGACTGGCGCCCGACGCTGTCCAGCTGGTCGAGCCGCCCGGTCTCCAGCAGGGCGTCGGCCAGTGGGTCGGCCTTCTGGCGTGCCGGGGTCGCGACCTCGATCTGGCCACCGACGCGGTAGATGTCCGTCAGCGTCGGCAGCGCGTCGACCCCCGTGTCGCCGTCGAACAGCGCCACGTCGGGAAGAAAGGCCTTCGCGCGCGGGATCAGGCTTCTCTGGGGACGCCGCCGGATCACGTAGTTGCCGTCCTCGTCGGTGTAGCCCCGTCCCTCGCCGCCCACGGTGAAGTTCAACACCGCCCCGGCCTTGCCGGCAGCCTCGCCCAGGTGGCAGCTACCGCACGAGCCCGTGCCCTCCGTCGAGCTCACGACGGCCTGCACGTTCGGGTTGGTGGCGTCGACGGTGCCGCCGAACGCCGTGCCGGCAGGCAGGTCCCTGGGCTCGCCCGTCCGGATGGGCGGGTTGACGGCGGTGTTGACGTTGATGCGCGCCGTCCGGACGGGATCGTGAAACAGCATCTTGCCGAGATATCGCTTTGCCTCCGTGGTCTCGTATCGGTGCGGTCGGGTCGGATCCTCCGGCGGCAACGGAATGGCGGCGTCGGTGGCCGGCACCGTCAGATTCTGGAGCCCGCCGACCTGCCGCGCGATGAGCGCGCGGAGTGAGCCGGCGCCGCGCCGCAGCTCCTGCGCGGACGACGGGACCACGGGTTGCGCGTCCTCACCGTCGGCCGCGCAGCCGCTCAGTAACGACAGCGCCAACGCTCCGAATGCGAATGCGACGGTCATCAGCGTCGCGCGATTGCTTTTGACTCCGAACATGATCACACACTCCTTCCGGCGTACCGCCCAGCGGCCGCCACCCGTTCCGAGCGGACGCCTGCAATCACGCCGGCGCGCTCGGATTGCCGCCGGTGTGCTGGATCTGGAAACGCCGCTGCTACGCCGGCCGGCGCGCGGCGGTTACACGCTGGCAGCGGACGTCGCGTCGGGTAGGATGCGGGAGTGGAACGAGGGGCCGAGGGGGAGGCAGCCGCCGACGCGCGCGACGCCGATCTGCGGCTGGCGCGCGACATCGCCGCGGGCCACGAGGCGGCGTTCATCGAGTTGGTCAAGCGTCACCACGCCGCGTTCACGCGGCTGGCGATGATCTGGGTGCGCGATCGCGCGGTCGCCGAAGAGGTCGTTCAAGACACCTGGGTCGTTGCGATCGAGAAGCTGTCCGAGTTCGAGGCGCGGTCGACCTTGAAGACCTGGCTGTGCGGAATCTTGCTGAACACCGCGCGGGCCCGCGCCCGCAAGGAGGGGCGGCATGTCGCCATCGCGCCGGACGACCTCGCGGGCGCCACCGAGCCCGCGGTCCCCGCCGACCGTTTCAGCCCGCCGGGAGACCGCTGGGACGGGCACTGGCAAGCCCCGCCCAGCCCCTGGCCGGAGACGCCGGAGCGCGCGCTGCTGGCGGCGGAAACCCGAAGCCTCATCGACGGTTGCCTGGCCAAGCTCCCCGAGGCGCAACGGGCCGTCATGCTCCTGCGCGACCTGGAAGGGCTGACCGCTGAAGAAACCTGTAACGCCCTGGGCCTGACCGACACTCATCAACGAGTGCTGCTTCATCGGGCCCGCTCTCGGGTTCGTGCAGTGCTCGAACGCCACCATGACGAACGAAAGGTCAACACCCGGTGAAGTCGCTGAAACAGACGGAAGTGGTCTGCCGCGACGTCGTCGAGGTGGTGAACGACTATCTGGAGGACGCGATGGCGCCTCCCGACCGCGCGGCCTTCGAGCAGCACCTTCACGCCTGCCCCTGGTGCCTCACGTACCTGAATCAGATCCGCGAGACACGCGCCGAGGTGGGGCGGCTGGCGGACACAGACGTGCCGCAGCTGCCGCCGGTCGTCGAAGCCGCCCTGCGCGCCGCGTTTCAGCGGCGCCGTCGCCCGGAGTGAGGCGGTGATCGCCTACAAGTTCCTGACCCGCGACGGGCGCGGGCCCATCACGCTCTGGCCCTGGCCGCGCCCGCCCACCGGGGAGCAGGGCGCCTGGGTCGAAGCGGGCGGGCCGCTCGGACTCTGCCGCCAGGGCGTGCACGCCTGTCGTCTGGAGGAGCTGGTCTACTGGATCCACGAGGACCTGTGGCGCGTGGAGCTGGACGGGCCCTTCGTCGAAGGGCAGGACTGCGTCGTCGCCGCCCGGGCGCGCCTGGTCGGGCGCATCGACGCCTGGTCGGGCGGTGGCGCCCAGCGGTTCGCGGTCGCCGTGCGTGACCACGCCGCCCAGCAGATCGCGCACCATCCCGAGCGGCCGCGGCTACAAGGGTACGTCGACGACGCCAGCTGGCACGTCGAGAACGGATTTCCGGAGTCGCCCGCGCTGGCGGCGCTGTGCGCCGCGATGGCGGTGGCTCAGGCGCAGGCCACCTCCGACAGCGGTGACCAGGTCGAATCCGCCTACCGGCACGAGCGCGCCTGGCAAAGCGCCTGGATCGCGCGGGAGATGCGCCTCACATGAGGTGGTGGCGCAAGCGAACGGCGTCCGCCGCGCGCCCGGCGGGCGTGGACGACCCGGCCGATGAGGCGCCGGCGCTGATGGGCCGCTACTGCGCGGGCGACGTGCAGGCGTTTCACGCGTTGTACGCCCTGCTCGCGCCCGCGGTGCTGGCCGACCTGGCCGCGCACGGCGCGTTCGGAGAAGAGGCCGAGGCGTTGCTGGAGGCCACCTTCCTGGCGCTGCATCGCGATCGCAGCGCTTACGTGCGGGGCGCCGACCCTCGCCCCTGGTTGATCGCGCTCGCGCGCCGGGCGGTCCAGGGCACCCGGCCATTGAACGCCGCACGCCGCCCATTCGGCGCGCCCGGCTGCGACACCATCGGCGCTCCGGCCTGACGCCGCTGGACGGCTCCCGGTTTTCGCCCTTACGATAGAGGCGATCGGGAGGGTTGGAGGGCATTTGGGCCGCCGCCCTCGTGGTCGCCGGTGCCCCCTTGAAAGGCGACGAGACTGCCCCCTCCGCGTCCGCCAGAGAGCTGCAGCGCTTGCAGGCGTTGCGGACGTACGCTCTGTCCGACGCCGCAACCCAGCGCGTGCTGCGAGAGCTCACGGACCTGACGGCGCAAACATGCATGACGCCGTTCGCGGCCGTCGCGTTCGTGGACGAAGCGCAAACGCGGTTCGAAGTGGTGAGCGGGGTGGGTTTCCCGTGCACGGCACTGCCCAGAGAGCTCTCGTTCTGCGGGTACGCCATCCAGCAGGCGGACCTCTTGGTCGTTCCGGATGCGACGCTCGACGCGCGGTTGGCGGGCATCTCGCTGATCGCGTCGCCGCCGCACATCAGGTTCTACGCTGGCGCTCCGCTGGTCACCTCCGAAGGACACGTCCTTGGAACGCTCTGCATCTTCGATCGCCTTCCCCGCGAGCTGAGCGCCGCTCAGCAGACGGTGTTGCGCGTGCTGAGCGGGCAGGTGATGGCGCAGCTGGACCTGCGACGGCAGATCCTCCGGTGGACTCAGAGCGAAGACCGGTTGACCCTGGCCACGGATGCCGCCGCGATCGGGGTCTGGGATTGGGATCTCACGACCGACGAGTGGTACGCCTCGCCCGTCTACTGCTCGATGCTCGGCTACCCACCCGACACGGGACCCTCGGATCGCGTCGTCTGGTTGGAACGTCTTCATCCGGACGATCGTGAGATGGTGGTCGCCAAGATCCGGGCCACCATCGAAAATCCCGGCGGGGCGTACGAGTACGAAGCGCGGATGCGGCACGCGAACGGCTCGTACCGCTGGATTCACGTGGTGGGACGGGTCCTGGCCTTCGATGAACGCGGCCGCGCGGCACGGCTCATCGGCGTGCGCATGGACGTCACCGAGCGTAAGCTGGCGGAGTTGCGGCTGCGCGAGAGCGAGGACCGCTTTCGCCAGCTGGCGGAGAACATCCAGGAGGTGTTCTGGATGACCGACCCGTCTCGAGGCCGGTTCGAGTACATCAGTCCGGCCTACGAGAAAGTCTGGGGACGCTCCTGCGCGAGCCTACGCCAGACGCCCGGCGACTGGCTGGCCGCCGTTCACAGCGACGATCGCCCCAGAGTGGCGGAGGCGATCGCGACGACGCAGGCCCGCGGACACTACGACGAGACCTACCGGATCTTTCGTCCGGACGGCACCGTTCGCTGGATTCACGATCGGGCCTATGTCGTCTGCGACGGCACGGGCCAGGTGGTCCGTCTGGTGGGGACCGCCGAGGACATCACCGAGGCCAGGCAGCTGGAGGCGCAGCTGCGACAGTCGCAGCGTCTGGAGGCCGTGGGTCGCCTGGCCGGGGGGATCGCGCACGACTTCAACAACCTGTTGACGGTCATCCAGGCTTACACCGAGCTGATCACGAACAGCCTGTCACCGGACGATCCAACCCGGGCGATGATCGACGAGGTGCAGCGCGCCGGGGAGCGCGCCGTCGAGCTCACGCGCCAGCTGCTTGCGTTCAGCCGTCAGCAGGTGCTGCAGACGCGGGTGATCGACCTGAACGCCGTCGTGGTCAGTTTGACCAAGATGCTGAGGCGCATCCTGGGCGAAGACATCGATCTGCGCGTGAAGCTGAATCCACGCCCCCTCCTCGTTCGGGCGGACGCCGGGATGTTGGACCAGGTGCTGATGAACCTGGTGGTGAACGCCAGGGAGGCCATGACGACCGGCGGGCGGCTCACCATCGAGACGTCGGAGCGGCGGCTGACGGTCGAGCCCGGTCGCGTGCCGCCGGAGGTGCCGCCCGGACGATACGGCTGCGTGAGCGTCGCCGACACGGGGCCGGGCATCCCGCCGCAGCACCTCGCCCGCATCTTCGAGCCCTTCTACACCACCAAGGATACCGGCAAGGGAACCGGCCTGGGGTTGGCGACCGCGTTCGGCATCGTCAAGCAACACGGGGGCACCCTGATCGCCCACAGCGTCGAAGGGCAAGGGGCGACGTTCCAGGTGCTGCTGCCGTCCACGGAGGACGACGAGGGCGCGGCGCCCGAACCGCCCGCCCGCCCGATCGAGCGCGGCGGCGGCGAGACCGTCCTAGTGGTCGAAGACGAGGCCACTGTTCGCCGGGTGACCCGTCTCATCCTGGAACAGGCGGGCTACCGCGTTCTGGAGGCGTCCGACGCCGCCGAGGCCCTGCACGTGTGGGACAGCCACCAGGGCATCATCGATCTGTTGATGACCGATATCGTCATGCCGGGAGGTATCGACGGGCGCGCGCTGGCGGAGCGCCTCTGTCTCCGCCGTCCGGAGCTGCGGGTCATTCTGACCAGCGGATACAGCGCCGAGATCGCCGGGCGCGATCTGTCGTTGCGCCGGGGCCACGTCTTCCTGCAAAAGCCCGCCAGCCCCAGCCTCTTGCTCGATTGCGTCCGTCGCTGCCTGACGGGGTTGACGGCCGACGGTTGAGCGCGGGTTAATCGCCCGGCATCGGGTCTCGAGCCGATGGCGCGGCCCGGCGGTTCAGACACACGATCTGCTACCGACCGGCCGTGGACGACCCAGACCAACCAGCCCCAAACCCTGATCTCGATTCGCCTGCACGGACCGGTCGATTCGGGTCGGTTTTTCGCCGCCTGAGGCGGAAGAGCCAGGGCCGCCTGCTCGGCGGGCTCACCCTGGGCGCCGCGCTCGGGGTGGCGACGCCCCCGCTGGACCTGCGCCTGCTCGGGCGGACGTTGCTTCACGCGGCGCTGGTCGGGCTGGCCGCGGGGGTGATCGGGGCGGCCTTCTTCGCCGGCCTCGAGTACACGCAAAACGCCGTGCTCGGACATCTCGGAGGCTACACGCCCCTGCGCGCGCACGGTGAGAGCGTGGTGGGTGAGGGGCACGTTGGAACGCTTCGTCCGATCGTCGTGATGTTGTTGCCGGCCGTGGGCGCGCTGCTGTCCGGGCTGCTCTGTCAGCTGGCGCCGGAGGCGCGCGGCGGCGGCGGGGATGCCACGATCCACGCCTTTCATCACCAAGGTGGCGTGGTGCGCCGCCGCATCATCTGGATCAAGGGGCTGGCGTCGATCCTCACGCTCGGCACCGGCGGGTCGGGCGGCCGCGAGGGTCCGACGATGCAGATCGGCGCTTCGCTGGGCTCCACCGTCGGACTGGGCCTTCGCGTCGGCTCGCGCGAGCGGCGCATCCTGATGCTGGCGGGCGTCGCAGCCGGGATGGCGGCGGTGTTCCGGACGCCGCTCGGCGCGGCGCTGCTCGCCGCCGAGGTGATTTACCGCGACGACTTCGAGGCCGAGGCTCTGATACCGGCGATTCTCGCCAGCGTCATCGCCTACTCGATCGTCATCTCGATCTACGGCGAGTCGACGCTGTTCGCCCGGGCGCCGCGCTACACCTTCGTTCCGCGGCACCTTCCACTCTACGCGCTGCTCGCGGTGCTGATCGCGTTCGCCGCGTCCGCGTTCCTGGCCGCTCTCCGCGGCGTGCAGCGGCTCGCGGCCAGGCTCCCCGTCCCGGTCTGGGCGCGGCCGGCGGTCGGAGGACTGGCGCTTGGGCTGTTTGCCGTTCCGCTCATCTTGCTGGTGGGGACCCGGTACGGAACGCCGGGGCACGCGCTCGGCATCCTGGGCGGCGGCTACGGGGCTGCGCAGGTGGCGATCACCGGTGCCGACTGGCTTCCGGCAGGGTGGCGCGGCGCGGAATTCTTGCTGTTGCTCGGCGCGGCCAAGCTGGTCGCCACCTCGTTCACCATCGGCACCGGCGGCAGCGCCGGAGACTTCGGCCCTTCGCTGGTCCTCGGTGGACTCTTCGGAGGCGCGTTCGGGCGGGCCGCCGCCGTTCTGCTTCACGATCCCAGCATCGATCCGGGCGCGTTCGCGCTGGTCGGAATGGGAACCTTCTACGGCGGGATCGCCCACGTGCCGGTCAGCGCCCTGATCATGGTCAGCGAGCTCGCCGGCAGCTACGACCTCTTGGTTCCGCTGATGCTCGCGGGCGCGATCGCGTTCGTGGCCCTGCGAACGCGGTCTCTGTACGAGGCGCAGGTCCCGACGCACGCCGATTCGCCGGTTCACCGCCCGGCCGTCTCGCTGGGCGCTCTCAGCTCTTTGCGGGTCGCTGACGTGATGGCGCCCATCGACGGCTACATCACCTTCGAGCGGCGCACGACCATGGCCGAAATGTCCCGCGTCGTGGCCAGCGTGCCGACCCAGCTCACGTTCCCCGTCGTCGACGACGCGGGGGCCATGGTCGGCGCCATCAGCCGCGCCTCCATCGGCGCCCTGATGACCGAAACCGGGATGCAGCTTCTGGCGGTCGCGGCCGACATCATGCAGACCGATGCGCGCGTGACGCCGGGCGACGACCTCGGACGGGTCATCGAGCTGACCCACAGCACGGGGCTGCGCCAGCTTCCGGTCGTGGACGACGGCGGCCGGCTGCTGGGGTTCGTCGATGAGGCCGACGTGACGCGCGCCTACGTCGCGCTCCTCAAGAGCTCGGACGAGCGGTCCTCGGCACGCGCGCCGAGGTCTG
The DNA here is from genome assembly GCA_964589215.1 of uncultured Myxococcales bacterium. Lineage (GTDB taxonomy): Bacteria > Myxococcota_A > Polyangia > Fen-1088 > Fen-1088 > JADGRB01. The sequence goes on from CAZPUH010000029.1 coordinate 17,897, forward strand.
ACCCTCACGCGTGGCGATGACCTGGAAGGTCACGGCTGATACGGCCGCGGCGCGACGCGAGGCGTGGTTCCCTCGACCCAGGCGGGCACGCCGTGTGAGGTGATGGTGACCGTGGCGCTGGTCAGCCCCGGCGAGGCGGCCTCGATGACGGACGTCCCCGCGTAGTAGGTGCGGAACTCGATCGCGGCCTGGCCGTCGCGGATGGCGATGTCGGAGGCGGAGCCGCCGCCCGGGGGCGTGAAGGTGATGCTCGGGCCCGTCGGGAATTCGCCGGGGCCGGACTTGATCGTGAGGGTGACCGGGACGTTGTTGCTGATGGGCTTGCCGCCTGCGTCGACGACGGTGACCAGCAGCCACGCGTCCTGGGTTCCGTCCACCGCCGAAAGCGACGGGGTGCTCGACGTGAGGGTCAGCCCGGCCGCCGTACCGGCCGACGGAAAGGTCGGCGGCGCGACCTTCGCGTAGGCGTTGCGGTACCAGTAGTACGACCGCTTCGGGATGCGGAAGTTGTCGATGATGCCGGAGTTGATGTACGTGGTGCCCATCTGGCTGCTGTAGTCGAACATGCACCAGCGCGAGATGCCGCTGCGCCAGGCGGGTTGGGTGGACGCGCCGTTCGGGCTCAAGTTGCCCCAGCCCGGATCGTAGCTGCCCGGGCGAACGCTGCTCACGTCGGCGCCATATTCGGAAACCAGGTTGGGAATCCCCGGGTTGTTGTAGCCGGTGCCGTCGCCGTTGTAGCCGGCCACGTCGCCGAGGGTGCCCGGCTCGATGCCGCCCAGCTTCGACTGCGCGCCGCCGATCGCGGCGGGCCGTCCCGCCGGCAGCGGGTCCAGCTGGTGCGTCAACGCCACCGACTTCTTGAGCAGCGCGATCACCCGGTCGGCAGGGCCGCCGTTGAAGAAGTCCTCGTTGCCCATGCTCCACACGATGATGCTGGGGTGGTTGCGGTGAATGCGGATCATGTCGGTGAGGCTGGCGAGGACGTTGGCGTCGTAATTGTCGAAGTCCCCGGAGCTGCTCGGGTAGGCGCCGCTGTAGGACCAACCGCCGGGCCCGCCGCCGAAGCCGCCCCAGAAGCAGTTCTCCGACCAGAGCAGGACGCCCAGCTGGTCGCACGCGTCCGCGAAGGCGGGCGCCTTCGGGTAATGCGAGCCGCGAATGAAGTTCATGCCGGCGTCCTTGACCATCTTGACGTCGCGATAGAGCGCCGAGTCGGACACCCCGATTCCCCAGCCCGCGTGGTCCTGATGAACGTTGCCGCCCTGGATCCAGTAGTGCGCGCCGTTGAGGAAGAATCCCTTGTCGGCCGTCCAGCTGAACCAGCGGAACCCGAACGGCGTGGTGAACGTGTCGACCGTGCCGCTGGCGTCCGACAGATACGACAGCGCCTTGTACATGGTCGGGTGATCGGGGTGCCACAGCGCGGGGCTGGCGATGGCCGGCGTGGTCTGGTCGAAGGTCACGGTCTTGTTCGCGTCGATCATCTGCTGCGAGCTCACGGTGGCGACCACCTTGCCGTCCTTGTCGACGATGTCGGTGCGCAACGTGGCGTTGACGGCCGCCGCGCGGTTGTTCTGCACCTCCGTCTTGATCGACACGGTGCTGGAGGCGCCCGCGTTCGCCGCCAGCGTAGGCGTCGTGACCCAGGTGCCGTACCAGGTGACGTGCAGCGGGTCCGTCACCACGACGAACACGTCGCGATACAGGCCGCCCTGGAACGTGTGATCGCCCGTGATGGGCGGCAGCTGCGCGTTCCAGTTGTTGTTCAATCGAACGGCCACCACGTTGTCGCCGCCCTGGATGGCCGGCGTGACGTCGATCGAGAACCCGTTGTAGCCCCCGATGTGCGTCCCCACCATCTTGCCGTTCACGTAGATCTGCGCCTGATCGAAAGCGGCCTGGAACTCGAGAAACACGCTCTTGCCGGACCAGGTCGCGGGAACGGTGAAGTGCTTCCGGTACCAGCCGTAGCCGGCGTAGAACTTCGCGTTCACGAAGGTGGGGAGATTGAACGAGTGCGGCAGGCCGATGTCGCTCCACGACGAATCGTCGAACGCGGTCGCGTCGGCGCCCGAAACATCCGCGCGCTTGAACTTCCATGACTGGTTGAAGTTCTGGATCAGGCGGGGACCGTCAGGCTGGCCGCCGTCGGGACTCGGCGAGCCGCCGGCGCCGGTCTGCCCGCCGCTCGACTGAGCACCGCCCGAACCTTTGCCCGCGGCGCCGGAGACGACCGTCCCGCCGGTCGCGGTTCCGCCGGCTCCGGATGACCCGCCCGCGCCGATGCCGCCGCTGGCCGACCCGCCGCTGGCGGAGCCGCCGCTGGCCATCGTGCCGCCGCTCTGTCCGCCGGCGCTGGGCTGCCCGCCGGAGGCGGCGCCTCCACCGCTTCCCTTGCCGCAGCCGGCGCCCGGCGAGATCGCGAGACCGATGACGCTGGCGGCAACGAGAAGACGGCCAGCACGACGCATGAGAGAACCCGACATGGGCCCTTAGTTCCCGGCCGTTCCGGGATTCGTTGCGCCGTTTTCCGGGGGCGGCCCGTCAGTACGCGCCCAGCTCGGCGACGGCCGGAACGCCGCGCGCCGCGTCTATCACCAGGGCGATGGCGTCCACCGTGGTCGGCGCGAGCTGCCAGAGCTGGCGCTGCCCGATCACCGTCCCGGCCAGCGGCGCGCCCGAGGCATCCGTCGGCGCCCGGTTCCAGATCCCGTTCTGCCGCAGCTCGATGTGGTAAGCGGTGGCGCGCTCACCCGACTCGATCGGCTCGCGGATGCTGAGGACCGTGAACGTGATCGGCGCTCTGGGCGTGACCTCCAGCCGCGCCGACGTCGCCTGGGCGGCGGCGGCCCAGCTGGTGCAAAGATCGTCGTCCAGCGCCCGGCTCGCCTCGAATCCCGCGGCCGCCCAGGTCGTGTCGGCGACGACGGGCTGATCGCGCAGCAGGTTCGTTCGGTAGAGGTCCGCCTGCCAGGTCCCGAACTGCCGCAGCAGCTCGACCTCGTCCGCGTCGAGCAAGCCGCTGCTGCCCGGCGAGATGTTGAGCATCAGCGTCGTGTTCCGACCCACCGACGTGAAATAGAGCGACTGCAGCTGGGCCAGCGAGATGACCGAGCTGGTGGCGGTCCAGAACCACAGGCCGCCGGAACGCTCCGACACCTCTGCATCGGCCGGGTACCAGACGTTCGTGGGGCCGCCGTTGGGGACGTCCGCGACGCTGGCCGTCGAGCGGGGGGCGACGCCCGTCTGATTGCCGATGTATCGCAGGTCGACGCCCGTCGTGGCGATCTCCGGGCCCATCCAGACCAGGGTCTCGGGCTGCAGGTCGTGCGCCAGCCGCGCGACGCCGGCCCAATCGACGCCGTCGGGCGCGTGATTGCCGGGGAACTTCATCTCGACGGCGGGCCCATAGGTCGACAGAAGCTCGGTCACCTGGTTGCGCAGGTACGCCTCGTATCCGTCGCCCGTGCTCGGAAAGTTCTCGTCCCACGGCGACAGATACAGGCCCGCGCGCAGTCCCGCCGCGCGCGCCGCGTTCGTGAACTCCCGCACGACGTCCCCGTGCCCGCCTCTCCACGGGCTGGCCTTGACCGAGTAATCGGTATACGCGGAGGGCCACAGGCAGAACCCGTCGTAGTGCTTGGCGACCAGGACCACCTGGTGGAAGCCGGCGCTCACGAGGGCGCTGACCCACTGGTGCGCGTCGAAGCTGGTCGGATTGAACTCCGACGCCGGCGCGCCCGGGCTCTGATCGTACGTCGCCAGGCCGAAGTGAATGTAGGCCATCATCTCGAACCGCTGAAACTCCCGTTGCTGGGCGGTGGGAAGCGGCGCGACGGCGGGCGGACCGTCGGGTGGGGCGGGGCAGGTGCGCGCGCCGATGACCACGCGATCGCCGGTGCACGCCCCCAGCGTGAGAAGCAGCGCGCCCGCGGCGACGCGCAGGGGTCGCGCGGTCACGGAGACGCTTTGGAAGCCTGGGCGCAGGCCGATCTCACGCGGATCGCCAAGGGGGATTCGGGAGAGCTCCGCAGGAACGCGGCCGCCCGCGCGCGCGCCTGCGGGCCCGGCTGCCACTGGCAAAGCGCGATCGCCGACAGCGCGCGCCGCTCTTCGCCGAGCATTCCCGCACCTCGCTGGCCGTCGAACTCTTCCAGTCGACGGTAGGCGCTGGCGGGGCGGCCCGCACGCAGGTCGTCGCGCGCCTGGCGCACGACGCGCAGCTCCGGCTCCGGATCGGGCGGCACGACGACGCTCGCGGCCGGGGGCGGGGGCGCCGTCGGGGTCGTTGTCGGAATCGCCTTGGCGGGTTCGGGCGGGTCCTGGATCGCCTTCGCCTGATCAGCGTGCGTCGAGCTGGCCGCGGCGGAGCCGGCGGGAACCGCAGCCAGATCTGGTGTGACCGCCGGCCGCCGCTCCCGGTGGGCAACGGGAGTCGTCACCGCGACCCTGCGGATCGCGGCCGCGGGCCGCTTCGGCGCCGTGGCGGGAGCGGCCACCACCGCCGTCGATGCCGCCGGCGCCGGCTCCGGGGCGACCGCCGATTGCTCCGTCGCGCTGGGCGCCGGATTCGCGTGAGCTCGCGCGCGCACCGCCCGCACCGACACCGAGACGACGCCGGTCACGGCCGTCACCGAGAGCGCCACGAGGGCGAGCTTGGACGCCAGGGACACTCCCGCGGATTTGGCGGTGCCGCTGGCGGCAACCTTCGTCGTGAGGTTCGCGGCGACGGTGGCGGTCGCGCCCAACGCAGCCACCCGCAGCATCACGTCGTTCTTGATTCGCTCTCGATCGGCGGGCGTCAGCGTCCTGTCCGAACGATGCGCGTCCACCAGGGCACGAGCGGCGGGGCTGAGCTCCTTCATGGTTCGCGTCTCCCCAGTTCCCGCGCCTGGAAGCGCGCCAGCGCCTTTTCGAAAGCTTGCCGAGCCGCGCGCAACCGCGTCGCGACCGTGTTGGGGTTCGCCCCGACGATCTCGCCGATCTCGGAAAGCGTCATCTGTTCCAGCTCCGCCAGCACGAAGACCAGCCGCTTCGGCTCGTCCAGCCGGGCAAGCACCCAGTCGAGCGCGTCGTAGCGCTCCATGCGTTCGACTTCGCTGGCCGGCCCGTTTTCCTGCTGGTCGGCCAGCGCATGGATCTCCGTACCCTTTCCCGTGGCGCGATCCCCGGGCTTGCGGAAGTGCGTTCGAAAATAGTGCTGAACGAAGTGGACCGCGATGCTGAAGACCCAGGTCTTGAGCTGCGCCCGCCCCTCGAATCTATCGAGCCGCCGGTGCACCGCGACGAATACTTCCTGCACCACGTCTTCGGCGTCCGATGGGGGCACGCCCATGCGACGCACGACGTTCCACACGTAATCGACCGTGCGGTCATAGATGTCGTCGAACTCGGCCGCCGCCGGCCTCGCGCGCGCGTCGTGCGCGGGCGGGGCGGTTTTCCTGGCTGGAGACGGCATCGGAGACTTCGTTCCCGGAGGAGCCAGGATTCTTTCATCAAAATTGCCAGGAAAGATCGAACAACGCCCGGCCCCCCAGGGGCGGAGCCTCGAACACCACCCCGGGGATCTGATCGAACACATAGGCGGGGCGGTAGAGGGGCGCCAGGGCGTCGAGCTCCAGGGAGGCGCGGATGTGCTGCGCCAGCATGAGGGACGCGAAAACCCCGCCCCCCAGCGCTAACCACGGGGCATTCTTGGAGAATCCAGCGGTCGCGCCGTACCCCGTTGCAGAGACACGACCCGCCTCGCCCGTGGCGCACGGTCCAAACACCAGCCTGCCTCGACCGAGGTCGACGCATCCTGTCAGCGAGCCCCCGTCCAGGTTGAAACGGCCGGCCGCGCCGGAGGGCAGCATGGCGGCCTGGTCGCGCCGCAGCCCCTGAGTCCAGCGCAGCTCTGCGTGCCAGCGCACGCCGGCCAAGCCGACGCCCAGGCCGGCGCCGACGTCCGTTCCAGGCAACGTGCCGACGCGCGCCTGCGCGTGGACGCCCGCGAGGACGCGCAGCGCACGCGGTTTTCGTGCCGGCGGCTGGGCCACCTGGGACGGCGCTTGGGCGCCCGCGGCCGCGGCATCCGGATCGATCGACAGGGCGATGATCAGCGCGACAGCCTCGGCGGCCGCCTGGCACGAGGGCGACTCGAGCCGTCGCCGCCCGACTCGCCCGTCTCGCAGCGTGGTCAGATCCGCGGACCAGGGCGGCCCGCCCGACACGCTGACCTCCGCCCGCAGATCGCCTCCATCGCGAAGCCGAAGATCTCCGCCGAGCAGCCGCGCGATCTCGGACTCGACCTGCCATTGCGACGGGCACCCCGCCGGCGCAGCCCACGCGAACACGAATGCTCCCGAGCCCTGGGCTCGCGCGCGACCGCCCGACGCGAGCCCGGTGTAGCAAACGGCGGCGGTGATGCCGAGGACGATCTGTTGCAGCCGTCGTCTGCGTCTCGGGAGTCGGATCATGCTGCCGGGCAGCCCAGAGTACCGCGTTTGAGGGGCGGCACCCGGCTGCGAAGTCTACCGGCTCGCGGTCGTTCAGTGGGCGCGGCGGCTGCGCTTCACCTTGTTCGCCTGCCGCCCCAGCGCGGATCGGGTCGCCTTAGGCAGCTTCGCGATGGTCTTCTTGCGCCGGGCGGCCTGGGCCGCCTTCTTGATGTTCTTCCGCGCCGCCCGGCGCTGTCGTGGAGAGGCGGCCATCACCGGCGTCCCTTCTTGCGCGGCACCTTGGCCCCCTTCTTTCGGGCTTCCGAGAGGCCGATGGCGATCGCCTGCTTGCGGCTCTTGGCGCGCGGGTGCCGCCCCTTGCCGGCCTTCAACGTTCCGCTCTTCTTGCGGCGCATGGCGCTGGCAACGGACCGCTTCGCGCCGTTGCCGTACCGGCGTCCACGTGAGGATGTGCGCTTTCTCATGTCAACCTCCTCTGTGGACAATCTAAGACGTACATCCCACCTTCAAACCCCCGGAACCCCGAGAAATTCCGGGGCCGGAAGGCGGATTGGTCTCCCGGGCGCGCTGGCCGACGGCTCGATCATCGGTCATCACTCGGTTGATGGACGCAACCGGCGGTGTCGTGGACCTGCGCAGCGCGCGCACGGTGGGTGAGACGATCGACAGGCTCGCGGCGCTGGCGCAGGCGCGCGGCCTGAAGATCTTCGCGCGGATCGACTTCAGCGGCGATGCCGCCGCAGCCGGGATGGATCTGCGCCCGATGCAGATGCTGCTCTTCGGAAGCCCCAAGGCGGGCACCCCGCTGATGGCGGCCGCTCCACGGGCAGGCCTGGACCTTCCGTTGAAGGCGCTGTGCTGGGAAGACGCGAACGGTGCGACCTGGCTTTCGTTCAACGCGCCGGCGTACATCGGCGCGCGGCACGGGTTGACGCCGGACCTGGTCGCGCGAATCGCCGGGATCGCTTCATTGCTGGAAGAGGTCGCACGCTCCGACTCTGGAGCTGACGGCACCGTATCCAAACCCTGATTCGGCGATCGCGGCCTTGCGGCGGAGTGCCGCGCGGCCTATGCGAAGGGGACACATGGGGTCGGCGCCGCAACTGCTCTCGGTCAACGTCGGGCTGCCGCGCGACATCCAATGGAACGGCCGGACGGTGTACACGGGCATCTGGAAGGATCCCGTCGTGGGCCGTCGTCGTGTCGGCCGTCTGAACGTGGAGGGGGACGGGCAGGGCGATCTGGCCGGGCACGGCGGTGAGCAGCGGGCGGTCTTCGTGTATCAGATCGAATCGTATCGCCACTGGGCAGAACAGCTGGGCCGCACGGACTTCGTCTACGGGCAGTTCGGCGAGAACTTCACCGTGTCGGGGCTGCCGGACGACGTGGTGTGCATCGGTGACCGCTATCGAGTCGGGACCGCGCTCTTCGAGGTCACGCAGCCGCGGGTGACCTGCTACCGGGTCGGCATTCGCCTGAACGAACCGCGCATGCCCGCGCTGCTGACGTCCAGCGGTCGGCCGGGCTTCTACTTCCGCGTGCTGCGCGAAGGAGAGGTCGGCGCCGGCGACGACATCGAGAAGGCGGGCGAGGCGGCGGATCGGATGACGATCGCCGAGGTGAACGCTTTGCTGTACTCGCCGCCTCACCCGCGCGACCAGCTGCAACGCGCGCTGCGGATCGCGCCTCTGTCGGCCGGCTGGCGGGCCTCGTTCGAGGCTCTCTTGCAGAGCTCGGAGGTGGGCGTGGCCGGCGGCAACGCGGGGCTGGCGCCGGACGCGGCCGCGCACCCGGTCGCCCCGGGTTTTCGCAGGCTCACGGTGGCCGCCATCGACCGCGAGTCCGCCGACGTCCTGTCGTTCACGCTGAAGAGCGCGGACGGCCAGCCGTTGCCGACGCCGCTGCCGGGGCAGTACGTCGTGCTGCGGGTTCATCCGGCGGCCGGCGGCGCGAGCATCTTTCGGAGTTACTCCCTGTCAGGCGCGCCCTCCGCGGAACGCTATCGCATCAGCGTGAAGGTCGAGCCGCACGGGGTCGTCGGCACGTACTTGCGGGATCACGTAGGCCTCGGCGACGGGCTCGACGTCAGCGCGCCGCGCGGAAGCTTCGTCCTGAACCCCGGCCAGGGCCCGGTCCTGCTGCTGAGCGCGGGGGTTGGCGCGACGCCCGTCCTGGCGATGCTGCACGCGCTGGCGGTGGCGGGCTCGGCGCGGCCAGTCCTCTGGATACACGCCGCGCGCGACCGCGAGCACCACGCGTTCGCCGCCGAGGCGCGCGGCCTGATGCGCTCGCTCCCCGGGGGCCGCAGCCACGTCGTCTACAGCCAGCCCGGCTCCGGCGACGAGATCGGGCAGGACTTCGACGCCGCCGGCCACCTGTCGCGCGACGTGTTCGCGGAGGTCAGCTTGCCGCAAGATGCCGAGGTCTACCTGTGCGGGCCGCCGCGGTTCATGACCGAGATGAAGCAGGGTCTGGAGGCGTTCGGCGTGCCACCCGGCCGGGTCCACGTCGAGATCTTCGAGGGAGGCGAATCGATGACGCCCGGGGTGGTGCGCGCGCCGGCGCGCCCGCCAGGACGCCCGCAGGACGACGCCGAGACCGGCCCGCTGGTGTCGTTCGCGCGCAGCGGTGTCAGCGCGCACTGGAAAGCGGCCGCCTACGGCAGCCTTCTGGAGCTGGCGGAGGCGTGCAACGTTCCGGTCCGATGGTCGTGCCGGGCGGGCGTCTGTCACAGCTGCGAGAGCGGCCTCATCTCCGGCACGGTCGCGTACAGTCCGGAGCCGCTGGACCAGCCGGCCGGCGGTAATCTCCTGGTGTGTTGTTCCCAGCCCCAGCGCGACGTCGTGCTCGACCTCTGAGCGGCGATCGCCGGGACGAACCAACCGCCGAAGGAGGCGCCCGCCATGCGCTCTGACATCACGAAGGGAAGCATCTTCCCCGACTACGAGCTCCCCGACCACACGGACAAGCCGCGCCGGCTCAGCGAGCTGCAGGGGGACGATCCGATGATCCTCACGCTCGCGCGCGGTCACTACTGTCCCAAGGAGCACCAGCAACACCAGCTGCTGGCTGCGTTCTACCCGCGGATCGCCGTCGCTTACACCCAGGTGGCGACCATCTCGACCGACGACCACCACACGCTGCAGGAGTTTCGCGCCGCCGTCGGGGCGCCGTGGACGTTCCTGTCGGACCCCGGCCGCAAGGTCCAGAAGGACCTCGACATCCAGGAGTACACCGACCCCGAGCACGACCCGATGATCCCGCACACGATCGTGCTCAAGCCGGGTCTGGTGATTCACCGGATCTACAACGGCTACTGGTTCTGGGGCCGCCCGTCCATCGAGGAGCTCTGGCAGGACCTGCGCGCCGTGAGCAGCGAGGTGCGCCCCGACTGGGACCTGAGCGCCCCCGGGCTGCGCGACCGCTGGAACGCCGGCGACCGCTCGCCGTTCCACGGGTGGAACAAGCGCTAGTCAGCCCACGACGTCATCTCGTCAATTCAGGCTCCGGCGCGCTGGCGGCCGGCCGAAAGCTCCTCAACGTATCGCGCGAGCTTCGGAGGGAATGTCGTGAATCACTCCATGATCGTGCGGGCCCTGGCCGTTGTCATCCTCATCGGCGAAGCGTGCAGCATCGCCGGCGACGACCCGCCATCGAGCACGAAGTCGGGGAACGGACGCAACGATCTGCTCCGCGGGGTGGTGTCCGGCGGGGGGGCGCCCATCACTGGATCCGCGGTGACGCTGTGGGAGGCCAGCGAGGGCGCGCCCCGGAAGATCGCCGAGGCCAAGACCGACGAGCGCGGTGAGTTCCAGGTCCCCGCGGCGACGGTTCGCTCCGGGTCGAGCCTGTACCTGATCGCGGTCGGCGGCCGACCGAAGGCGGCGAAGCAGGCTGGTGACAATCCCGCGATCGTGCTGATGACCGTGCTGGGAGATCGCCCGCCCCCGCGCGTGACGATCAGCGAGCTGACGACGATCGCCTCGGTGTGGACCCACGCGCAGTTCCTCGAGGGGACCGAGATCAAGGCGCCGGCGCTCGCCCTCCGCATCGCAGCCGGCAATGTGCCCAACTTCGTCGACCTGACGACGGGGGCGTTCGGAGGCGCGATCCTCGACGCGATGAACAGCAAGCAGACGCCGACGATGGCGAACGCCGGGACGCTGGCGAACGTCGTCGCCGGCTGCGCGACGCGCGTGACGTCCGACGCGTGTCCGGCGCTCCTGCACGCCGCCGCCGATCCGCACGGCAAGGTTCCCGTCGACACGCTGGCGGCGCTGCAATCGATCGCGCGGTACCCGGCCTATCAGCCGAAGCGGGTGTTCGCGCTGCTCGACCAGTTCTATCCGGTCAAGGGGGAGAAGCTGCGCCCCACGCCGTTGCTCCCATATCTCAGCAACGCTCCCAGCGCCTGGGTCTTGCCGCTGAAGTTCACGGGCGGTGGCCTGAGCGGGCCCGGGAAGGTCATGTTCGACAGTGAAGGGAACGCCTGGACGGGCGTGAATTTCATCATCGGCGGGCAGTCGGTGGACGCCTTCTGGAACGGCAACTTGTCGAAGTTCGCGCCGAACGGGCGCCCCCTGTCGCCGTCGCCATCGGGATACACCGGCGGGGGCATCCTGGGGCCCGGGTTCGGCACCGCCATCGCGGCCGACGACAAAGTTTGGGTGACCAGCACCGCGGGGAAGACCATTTCCCTCTTCGACAAGAGCGGCAAGGCGCTGTCTCCGCCCGAGGGCTACAACTTCGGGGGTCGCCTCGGCCTCATGCAGGGGATCATCGTCGCGCCGAACGGCGACGTCTGGGCGGTCGATTTCGGCAAGGACCAGGTGATCCAGCTGCCGCAAGGCGATGTCAGCAAGGCGAAGTTCTTCTGTCAGGCGCCCGAGGGCAAATCGAAGAAGGACAACCCCTGCAAGCTGAAAGGCGCCTTCCACCTCGCCATCGATCAAAAGGATCGAATCTGGATCACCAGCGCCCTCGGTGACACAGTCACGCGTTTTCCGGCCAGCGACCCCACGAAGCTGGAGGTGTTTCCGACCGGCGGGCATTCCGGCAAGGGGCTGGCGATCGACAGCCGCGGCAACGCCTGGATCACCAACACGATGGGCAAGGGGATCGACATGGAGACGAAGGCGAAGCTCCTCCAGCTGAAGCTGACCGGCAAGACCGGCGAGCTCCACGAAGCGGTGTACGGATTCGTCGCGAAGCACCGCGTGGGCAGCGTGACGATGCTTCAACCGGACGGCAAGCAAGCGCCGGGCGGCTCGGTGTTCACGGCCGGCGACTCGATCTGGGGGCCGTGGGCGGTCGTCATCGACGGCGACGATCACGTCTGGATCTCGCAGTTCATGGGACCGGGCCGGCTGGTGGAGCTGTGCGGCAGTCAGCCCGAAACCTGCCTGCCCGGGATGAAGACCGGCGACCCGATCTCGCCGCAGGGCGGATTCGCCGGTGGCGGGATGCAGCACCTGACCGACGTCGGCATCGACCCGGCCGGCAACGTCTGGGTGGCAGACAACTGGGAGGATCCGGATGCCTGCTTCGGGCGCGCGGTGGAAGCGAGCTCGACCCGCTGCGGCGGCGACGGTCTGACCGTCTTTTACGGCGCCGCCAAGCCGGTGCGGGCGCCGCAAATCGGACCGGCGCAGCCCCTCTGAAGATTCGCCGCCAGCCTGGCCGCGCGCGCGCCGGATTTGTTCCGCAGTCATGGAACCAATCGGGCGCGATGGGCGTTCTCGGCGCAGGAGGTGGCGAATGCCATTCGACGAAAGCCGCAGGGACATTCTGAAACTGATGGGGGTCGGTGGGGTCGTGTTCGCGTCCGGATTGGCCGGCGCCGCGGGGAAAAAGAAGAAGTCAGATCCCGAATCGGACTTCTTCTTCCTGCAGCTGTCCGACACGCACTGGGGGTACAGCGGGGTCTCCAACCCGGAGGCCGACGTGACGCTGAAGCAGGTCGTGGAGACGGTCAACGGCGTCGCGACCCGACCCGACTTCATCGTCTTCACCGGGGATCTCACGCATACGACGGACGACGGCGCCCTGCGCCGCAAGCGCATGGGCGAGTTCAAGCAGATCGTCTCCAGACTTCAGGTCAAGACGCTCCGCCTCATGCCCGGCGAGCACGACGCGTCCCTGGACGCGGGCCTCGCCTACAGAGAGAACTTCGGGGCCACGCACTACAGCTTCGATCACAAGGGCGTGCACTTCGTCGCGCTCGACAACGTCTCCGATCCAGCCGGCGCGGTGGGCGACAGCCAGATCGACTGGCTGTCAGCGGATCTCAAGAAGATGGGGCGCGACAAGCCGATCGTGGTGCTGACGCATCGGCCGCTCTTCGATCTTTACCCGCAGTGGGACTGGGCGACCAAGGACGGCGCCAAGGTGATCGACGTGTTGCTGCCACACCAGCACGTGACGGTGTTCTACGGCCACATCCACCAGGAGCACCACCAGATGACCGAACACATCGCGCACCATGCCGCCAGATCGCTGGTCTTCCCGCTGCCGGCGCCTGGCTCGGTCCCCAAGAAGGCCCCGCTTCCCTGGAACCCGGCGGCTCCGTTCAGCGGCCTCGGCTATCGCCGGATCGACCTGGAGAGCTACGACGGCGACGCGCGCCTCACGGAGCTGCCGGTTGCCAAGGTGCCGGCCTGAGAGCGTCGGGCGGCTGCTACCGCGCGCACCACAGAACCGGTCCGAACGCGATCACGTTCAGGTCGGCGCTGGCGGTGGTCACGCCCGGGGGCAGATCGTCGATGGTCGCGTCGGTCGCCACGTCGTGGACGCGCGAGCTGAATCCCGGCGCGTAGGCGCACGGGGATTGCTCAGCCGCGCCGGTGATCACCCGATCTCCGTGCGTGCTCACGGCGATCGGCACCTCGCTGGCATCCCAGGTGGACGCCTCGGGCCGCGGCGGGTAGTGCCGGAGCCCGGGGCCGCCGGGGAGGGCCGGGTAGAGGGTCGTGCCCGTCACTTCGCCGCCCACGTCTTCGGCCAGCGGCGCACTTCCGTCCAGCGAGAGCTCGGGGTTCGACACGCCCGTGGCGACCGGCGGATCGCTGCAAGAGCCGCAGGCGCGCCAGACGGCGCGATCGGTCGGTGAATAGAGGACCGGACACCCGGCGGACAGGCCGACGACCTGCGCGTAAGGCGCGGCCACACTCAGCAGCGGTGCGTGTCGGCCCGTCGAGAGCTGGACGCTACAAACGGTCAGGCCCGCCTCCCCGCCGGCGCCACAGGCCGCCCGAGCCAGCGTCTCGTCGGGTGAGAACACCACCGTGCCGGTGACGGGCCCGATCGCCGCGCCGCTGGCGGTGTCGAACAGCTCCCAGGCGTTGGCGGCGGCGCCGGTGCTCAGGAATGTGGTCACCGCGTAGCGGCCGGTCGGAGACAGCGACACGCCCCAGGCCGCCTGACCAGGCCGGCTGAGGGTCGACACCGGGGTGCCGTCGGCCCGGCGCAGCACGTGGACGTCGTTCCCCAGGATGGTCGCCACCAGCTGGCCGTCGCCCGACAGCGCCAGGACGTCCCGCTGCAGGCTGGCGTCGGCGGAACAGACGTTCGTCCAGACCGGGCCGGCGGGGCGCCAGGTGTTCAGCAGGTCACCGCCGTCCGACCCGATGGCGATCGTCGTGCCGTCCGCCGAGATCCCGAGCGCCCACTCCGCAGACGAGTGCGCCGGCTGCGCCGCAACGGTCGCGACGACCGCTCCGTCGCTGAGGCGCTGCAGCTGCAGCTGCAGCGTGCGACCGTCGCGCGCGTACAGGGCGGCGCTTCCATCTGGCGTCAACAGCAGCGGGTCGAAGTCGGTGGGGATAGGCGGCGACGGCAGCGATGTCCCGTCGCTGACGCGGAACGCTCGCAGCTTCGGTTGCACCGCGTCCGCGCTGTCCGTGGTCAGCAACAGGTCGGCGCCGGCTGCGACCCAGACCTTGCCCGAGGGAGGGCTCTCGTCGCCTTCCTGCGGCCAGGTCATCGGTGTGGAGAGCGTGGCGAGCGTGGCGGGGTCGACGATGGAGACGGCTCCGCCGATGGGGGCCCTGGCGCACATCCCCGAAACCGGCGCCTCCTCGACGACGATCCGGTTGCCGTTCCAGCCGTAGGCCGCCAGCAGCACGGAGCTGTCGGAGAGGCCCTGGTTGCGCGCGGCGCGAATGCTTCCGGTCGCGGCGTCCAGCAGAAACAGGTCGGCCCCCGGCGAGACCAGAACCGTCGTGCCGTCGGGCGAAAAGGCCGCGGCGCCGGCCCAGGTCTTGAAGTACGGCTGGCCGGGAAGCGTCGTGCTCCAGACGGGGGCGAAGGAGTCCGCGCGCCACAGGGTCGCCACCCGCTCGCCCCGGGCGACGGTGAGGATCGTGTCGCCCGTTGGCGAGAACGCGGCCAGGCCGATGCTGGCGCGGGCGGGGGCCAGGACGCCCACCACCGCGTGCGACGCGACGTCGACGATGCGCGCGATCCCGTCTTGCCCGATCAGCGCGACGCGGGTCCCGGTCGAGTCGACGGCCAGCGACGTGGCGCGAACGTTGGCGAAGCTGGCGCACCGCGCGTAAGCGCCGGGGACGTCGGCGCCGGGGCGCGGCAAGAAGAGCGCCGCCGGCATCGGGTCGCACGGGAACGGGACCGCGGTGGCCGGGCCCCACGGCGCGTCGTGCGATGAGAGGCTGGCGTCGACGGGCGGGGGCGTCGCCGGCGGGCACGCGGGGACACCGCCGTCGCGCGGCGGGTCGCCGCTGGGCACGGACGCGCC
>CAZPUH010000030.1:0-5069 GCA_964589215.1 uncultured Myxococcales bacterium
TCTCCTGCAG
Source organism: uncultured Myxococcales bacterium (assembly GCA_964589215.1). Taxonomy (GTDB): domain Bacteria; phylum Myxococcota_A; class Polyangia; order Fen-1088; family Fen-1088; genus JADGRB01. The sequence goes on from CAZPUH010000030.1 coordinate 11, forward strand.
GCACATCACCTCGGGCTGCTCCCGGGCGACGAAGGCGGCCACCTCGTCCTGCCGCGCGCGGATTCCGTTCACGTTCCAGGTCGCGATCTTCATTCGACGCTGTACGCTCTTCTAGCACGCATGCCGACCGCAACCGACGCGCCGACAGCCCCGCCCCCCTCGGCGCGCGCGCTGATCGCCGTCGTCGCGGCCGGGATCTTCGTGACCGGGTTCGGCTGGCCGGGAATCATCGGGCGCCTGCCGTTCACCTTGCTGCTGAAGAACCAGCTCCACATGCCGGCCGATCGGGTGGCGGACTTCTGGGCCATCGCGACGTTCGCCTGGTACGTCAAGCCGCTGGCCGGCTTCATCTGCGACGCGTACCCTCTGCTCGGCACGCGCCGCCGCGGGTACATGCTGGTCGGCTCGCTGGTGTCGGGGGTGTTCTGGCTGGCGTTCGCCTTCGTCCCCCGCCAGTACGGCAGCTTCGTGCTGGTGATGACCGCGCTGAACGTCGGCATGGTGTTCGTCAGCACGGTCGTCGGCGGACTGCAGATCGAGGCTGCCCAGCGCTATGGCGCCACCGGGCGGCTGGCGTCGCTGCGAAACGGCCTCGAGGGGGTGATGAGCCTGCTGGCCGGCCCCGTCGGGGGCTGGCTGGCGGTGCGCACCTTCGGCTGGACGGCGCTGGGCGGCGCGCTGGTCGTTCTGTCGTTCGTCCCCGTCGTGCTGCTGCTGGATCGCGAGCCGCGCGGCGCCGAGACGAACCGACAGGTCTGGACCATGGCGCGCAGCCACCTGCGGGTCATCGCCAAATCGCGCGCGATGTGGGGCGCCACCGGTCTGCTGTTCCTCGTCTACCTGGCGCCCGGCTTTCAGACGCCGATGCTCTATTACCAGCAGGACGTCCTCAAGCTGGACCCCCGCTTCATGGGGTTCCTGCAGCTGCTGGGTGGGGCCGGCGGCATCATCGGGGCCGCGCTTTACGCCGCGCTCTGCCGGCGGGTGCCGCTGCGTGTGTCGCTGGTCGCCGGGATCATCATCAACGCGCTCAGCACGCTGATGTACCTGCGCTACGACTCGCCGATGCAGGCGGCGTTCATCGAGGTGGCGGCCGCGCTGGTCGGAACGCTGGCGACGCTGCCCATCTACGATCTGCTGGCCCGGGCGACACCGCCCGGCGTCGAGAGCTTCGCCTTCTCGCTGATGATGAGCATCCGGAACGTCGCCCTGTTCGTGATCTCCGACCCGCTGGGCTCGCGCCTCTACAGCCGGTACCACGTGGGTTTCAAGCAGCTGGTCTGGCTGAACGCCGGCGCCACGGCGGCCGTGCTCCTGTTCGTCCCGCTGTTGCCGGCCGCCTTGCTGGCGGGCCGCGAACAATCCAGCCACGACTGACCGGAAAATTTGCGGCGTCTGTTACGATCTCCGGTGTTGCGAAAATCGAACTGTCTCAGGCGCGGCCTGCCCTGCTTCACCCTCGCTCTGGCGCTGGCCGGCTGCGCGACCAGCCGCTGGCCGGACGAGCCGGGGAAGCCGGTGTCCGTCAGCCAGGCGGCGAACGTCGACGCCGCCGATCAGTTCTTCTCGGCCCTGACGGAAGCGCGCCACGCGCGCGGGCTGCCCGAGCCGATCGTGTCGCCTCGTACGCAGACCGAGATCCGCACCTTCGCCGACGATCTGCAGGCCGGGCGCACCTCCGCCCCGGGCGCGCAGCGGGCCATCGAAGCCTGGGGGCAGAAGGCCTACCAGGGGCATGTCGAGTCCTGGCTGCTCGACTGCACGGGCGGGCGGAAGGTCGAGCTTCCGCCCAAGCTGATCGAGGAGCCTTCGGCGGTCGTGGCCTACGCGGCTGCCCAGTTCCGTCCGGCCTCCGCGCCGGTCGACCAGTGCGCGGTGCTGGTCGTCGCGCGCCGCTAACCGCGCAGCGCCAGGTCCAGCACGGTCCGCAGCCCGGGCGCGGCGATCTGCGCCGGCAGCACGGCGTTCAGGACCGTTCCGACCGTGGCCCGATCGCCGTGGGTTCCGCCGCGGATGATCATGTCCAGGGGCGGGTCACCCTCGATGACCACGCGGTCGTGCGGCTCGGGGGCGCTGACGGACATCTCCAGATCCAGCCGCACGAGCTCGCGCCCGTCCACCAGCCCGACGGCCGACTGCCGGAGCCCGGCGACGCGGCCCGGGTCGATGCCCTGGCGCGCGTCCAGGACCGGCGCGATCGTGGAGCGAATCTCGTCGAAGCTCCACCCCAGCCCCAGCCCGATGAGGGCGCAGGACTCGGACAGGCCCCGATGCCCGAGCCGCCGCGCGCTCACGCCGGCCTGAAACTCATCGGGCGTCAGGCCGGCGCCCACCTTGGCGCGCAGCGGCCCGCGACGCTTGGCCGCGTCCACGACCCGGGTCACCGCGACGCGGTCGACGCGGACGCAGGCGGCGGCCAGCGTGACGGGCAACCGATCCATGACCAGCCCCGGATTGACGCCCGTGCCGACCACCGTGATGCCGGCGTCGCGGGCCTGCTCGTCGATGCGACGGGCCAGCTCCGGCGTCACCAGCGGCGCGTAGGCGAGGTCCTCACACGTCGAGACCAGGTCGACCCCGGCCGCGGCGCAGGCGTCGACGATCGGGACCAGCTCGGAGACGGAGGACGCCGTCAGGACCAGCGCGACCTCCGCGCCCACCAGCGCCTCCGCCGCCGTGGCGCGCACCGGGACGCCGGCCGCGCCGATTCCGGCGACCTCGCCCGCGTCGCGCCCGACGAACGCGGGATCGGCGGCGCCGACCAGGGTCAGGCCGGGACGCGACCGCACCGCCTTGACGACCTCGCGTCCGATGGCGCCAAGGCCGATCACGGCCACCGGCACCGGGGGCGCGGCCGTCATGCGCCCAGCTCCGCCAGGTCCTCGCGCAGCTCCTCGAGGAACCCCGAGATCTCGGAGAGGGACAGCGAGTCGAGCCGCCGGCGAATTCCTTCGAGGTCGTCCCGCAGGCGCGACGCGCGCGCCCGGTAATTCTCCAGCGTGTTGGCGAGCCGCTCGGGATCTCCGCTGGCGGTGCTGCCGGCCTCGCGGAGCGCCGCCTGACCCTGCAGCGCTTCCAGCCGGCGCACCTCCGCGCGCAGGTCGGCCTCGATCGCCTCCAGCTCGCGGGCGACGGCGACGCTGGCACCCGCGCCGGCGTGACCGTTCGTCTTCGGCGCCCGGGCCGCCGCCTCCAGCTCGCCGACGCGCGCCTTCAGGCGGTCGCGTTCGGCCTCGATCGCGCGGAGGCGCTGGTCGTCGGCCTGCGCCGGCTGGGCGGTCTTGCGCTCGTGTTCCAGGCGCAGCAGCTTCCCCTCCAGCTCCGCGAGGCGGGCGCGACGGGTGCGGTCGGCCTCTTCCAGCGTCTTGGCCGTCTGCCGCAAGGCGGCCGTCTCGCCGCCCGCGCTCGCGGCGCGCGCCTCGGCGGCCGCCAGCTGGTCTTCGAGCTCCGAGACCAGCGCGGTCTGCTCGGCCAGGGAGGCCTTCAGCTCCGTCAGCTCCGCGATGTGCGCGGCCGACGCGCGGTGGAACTCTTCCAGCGCTCGCTCGCGGTCGGCGCGCCCGGCGTCCGGATCGGCCGGCGCGGGAGTCAACACGGGCGCTGCAGCCGGCGGGATCGCCTCCCCGGGGGTCGGCCGCGCGCTTTCACCGCGACCAGCGCCGGCCTGCACGGCTCGCGCGATCGCCTGGCGCAGCTTGTCTTCCAGCTCGGCCAGGCGCCAAGCCAGGTCCTGCTTCTCTTCCTCGAGGCGCAGGATCCGGTCGTCCCGCTCGGCGATGGCGCGGGTCTTCTCCTCCAGCGCCTTGGCCTGTGCCACACCCGACTTGGCTTCGGTCTCGACGCGAAGCAGGTCGCGCCGCGCGCGGGCGAGATCGCTCTCGGCCAGCCGCTGCCGCTCCAGCGCGTCTTCGAGCGCGGTCTGGCGCTCGCGGGCGCGGGTGGCAACCTCTTCCAGCCGCTGCTCGGCGGCCGCCGCGCGGGCCTCGCCCTCGGCCAGCCGCACGCGCAGGCGATCCGCCTCTTCGCGCGCCTCGGCCAGCGCCGCCGCGGAGGCCCGGGCCTCCGCCTCGGCCGGCGCGCGCAGTCCCGCGGCCAGGCGGTCGGCCACCGCGGCCATCTCCTCGGTCGTCCGCCGAGTCAGGTTCATGACCGTCTCGTCGGCTTCGGCCAGCGCGCGCCGGAGCCGGGCGTTCTCGGCGTCCAGGGTGGCCCGGTCCTCGGCGGCGCGCCGCAAACGGGCGCGCAGCTCCTCGATCTCCTCGCCGCGGGCGTCCGAGATGCGGGTCACCTCGTCGCGACGGGACGGCCCCTCGCCCCCCGCGGGAAGCTGCACGAGCGCATACCCGAGCCCGGCCACCGGCTCGTTTCCGGCCACGGCGACATAGACGATGGGCGGTTCGGGGTCCTTGACCAGCCGGGCGTCGATCCGCAGCGCGTCGACGGCGCCGTTGAACTCGACGACGCCGATCCCCGCGAACGGTGTCATGCCCAGCATCTGGACCGCCGGCAGGTGCGCGGCCAGCGCGCCGTGAAGGTCGTAATAGCCGATGCTGGTGCCGGGGCTGCCCGCGCCCGGGCGGTCCGCGTTGCCGCCCGCGACGACCAGGCGGCCGCCGAGCCGCAGCAGCTTCCGCCAGGCCGCCACGGCGCCGGGACGCCGAACGGCGGTCGCCCCGTCCGCCACCACCACCACGTCGAACGCGCCGGTGGGCAGCGGCTCCGACTCCCCGGCCACGACCACCTCGGCCGCGCCGAGCGACCGCAGCAGGTCGGCCGCACCCGGGCGCCCCACCTCGAGGACGCGCCGCCCCGGCCACAGCGGCTCGAGGTAGGTGTAGAGGGTCAGTCGGCGATCGCGGAGCTCGGGGTTGACCTCTTCGGGCATGCGGTCGGGACTATATACCCAGGGCCGGTCGAACCAAGGAAAGCTGTCACGTCCAGACGCCCCCTTGCATCTTAGCCCCTGTCCCTCTATAAAACCCCGTTCCTCGGGAACACATCATGGCGAAAAAAGGCATTCACCCCGTCTACAAGGCATCGACCATCACCTGCGCCTGCG
>CAZPUH010000031.1:0-6897 GCA_964589215.1 uncultured Myxococcales bacterium
CGCGCCGCACAAGCTGTGGGTCTCCGGCCACGACGCCAACATCGAGCTGGGGCTGGCGCCCAACTTCCGCGTGCGCGTCTCGAGCAAGGTCGAGATCTACGGCCAGGTGCTGGCGCGGCGCGGGCGCATCGACGCGTTCGGCCGGCGCTTCGATCTGAAAAACGACACGACCCTGGAGTTCGGCGGCCCGCCCGACCGGCCGATCCTGGACGTGACCGCCCAGTACCAGAACGACGTCGAGAACGTCACCGTGCTGCTGACCGCCAAGGGGCCGCTCGAGCACCTGGCGATCGACGTGACGTCGCCGAACCGCCCGGAGCTCAGTCGCTCACAGCTCTTCACGCTGATCATCACGGGCCACCTGCAGTTCGGCGAAGGTAGCGGCGGCTCGAGCGGATCCGCCGCCGCCAACGAGGCCTCCGCGCTGATCGCCGGCGCCATCGCCGGCGGCCTGCAGAAGACGCTGGCCAAGCGCCTGCCGCTGGACGTGTTGACCATCGACCCCGGGAGCAGCGGCGGCGGCCTGACGGGCACCCAGTTCGAAGCCGGCCGTTACGTCACCGACCGTCTTTACGTCGGATACGTCGGACGCATCGGCGCCGATCCGACCCAGCTGCAGAATCGAAACGCCGTGCACGTCGAGTACCAGCTGGGCGCGCGCTGGCAGTTCGCCGGCGAGTACGGCGACGTGGGCACCGGCTCGGCCGACGTCATGTGGAAGAAGAGCTACTGAGCCCTTTTCCGGCGTCGGTGGTAAAAACGCGCCCATCCGATGGCGCGCATCCTGGTGATCGAGGACGAGAAGGACCTGCAGGAGGTCCTGGCGTACAACCTGCGCCAGGCCGGCCACACGCCGATCTTGATCGGCAGCGGCCGCGACGCGGTCGCCGCCGTGACCGAGCACCGTCCCGACCTGGTCTTGCTGGACCTGATGTTGCCGGACGTCTCGGGGATCGAGATCTGCCGGCGCGTGAAGGGTGCCCCGGCCACCAAGGACATCCCGATCGTGATGGTGACGGCCAAGGGGGACGAAGTCGACCGCGTCGTCGGGTTCGAGCTGGGGGCCGACGACTACGTGGTCAAGCCGTACAGCTTGCGCGAGCTGCTGCTGCGGATCGAAGCCGTGCTCCGGCGGACCGCTCCCGCCCCGGCCGGGGGCGCGCACGGCGTGATGGTGTTCGGAAAGCTGCGCGTCGACCGGGACGCCCACCGCGTGTGGGTCGAGGACCGCGAGATCACGCTGACGGCGCTCGAGCTGCGGCTGCTGTCGACGTTGCTGGAACGGCGCGGCCGCGTGCAGTCGCGCCCTGCCCTGCTGGACGACGTCTGGGGGATGAGCGGCGACGTGACCACCCGGACCGTCGATACGCACGTCAAGCGGCTGCGCGAGAAGCTGGGCGCCGCCGGCGCCTACATCGAGACGGTGCGCGGCGTCGGGTATCGGTTCACGCCGGCCAGCGACCACGCGGCGGCGATCGGGGGCGGCAGCGGCGGCGGCGATGGCGACGCATGAAGCTGAACCTTCGCAGCAAGCTGTTTGCGGTCTCGCTGGCGATCATCGGCCTCTCGCTGCTGGCGGCCGAGCTGTCGCTGCACCCGGCGATCGAAGAAAACCTGTTGGAGCGGATCCGGTCCGACCTCTTCGCGCGGCTGGCCATCATCGAGTACACCGCGCGCTCCGAGACCGATCTCGATCGCGCGCACTGGGACGCGCTGGCCGATCAGCTGAGCTTCACGGGGCGCGTGACGTTCGTCGCCGCCGATGGCGAGCTGCTCGGCGATTCGCAGGTGCCGCTGGCCGAGCTGAATCAGGTCGAAAATCATCGTGACCGGCCCGAGGTCGCGGCGGCGCTGGCCGGACGGCCGGGGTCGGCCACCCGCAACAGCGGCACGGTGCACCAGCGGCTGATGTATGCCGCGATTCCGCTCTCGCTGCCGGGCGGCGGCCGCGGGGCAGCGCGGCTGGCGGTGCCTCTGGACGACGTGGACGCGGCGGTGCGGAAGGTCCAGCACATCCTGGCCGTCGCGCTGTTGCTGGCCCTGATCGTCGCCGCGATCATCTCCATGTCGGCCGCGCACATCCTGTCGGGCGCGCTGGGCCGGATGACCGAGGCGGCCCGGCGCATGGCGGCAGGCGACCTGGACGTCCGCACGCGCCCGGCCGGCCGGGACGAGATCGCCGCGCTGGGGCGGGCGCTGGACGTGATGGCGGGCAACCTGGCGTCGACCATGACGGCGCTGCGGTCCGAACGCGATCTGCTGGGCGTCATCCTGCAATCCATGCAGGAGAGCGTGCTGGTGCTGGACCCGCAGAACCGGATGCTGCTGGTGAACCCGGCCTTGCGCGCCACGTTCGCGCTCGGGCCGGACGCGGAGGGGCGGGCGGCGCTGGAGTTGATCCGGAACGCCGATCTGCACGCGATCCTGGACCGCGCGCGGTCGGGCGGCGGCGCCGTGACCGGCGAGATCGAGGTGACCGGCCCGAAGCCGCGCCGGCTGCTGGTGCACGCGGCAGCGCTGCCTGCGATCGATCGCAAGCCGCAGGGCATCCTGGCCGTGTTCGTCGACGTCAGCGAGATCCGCCGTCTGGAGACGCTGCGCAAGGACTTCGTCGCCAACGTCTCGCACGAGCTGCGCACGCCCATCACGGCCGTCCGCTCGGCGGTCGATACGTTGCGGCTCACGCTGTCCGACGATCCCGACGCGTCCGGGCGGTTCGTCGACATCATCGATCGCAACGCGCAGCGCCTGGGATCGCTGGTCGAGGATCTGCTGGATCTGTCGCGAATCGAATCCAAGGAGTACCGGCCCGAGACGACACCCGTGCCGGTGCGAGCCGTCTCCGAGCAGGTCGTCGCGCTGCTGCGCCCGCGCATCGAGGAGAAGCACTTCGAAGTGCGAAACGAGATCCCCGCCGACCTGTCGCCGGCGCGCGCGGACCGCAAGGGGCTGGAGCAGGTCTTCACGAACCTGCTCGACAACGCCGTGAAGTACTGCAGCCCCGGCACCCGGGTCACGCTGCGCGCCCAGCGAAACGGCAGCCAGCTGCGCGTCGAGGTCGCCGACACGGGCCCCGGCATCGAGCCGCGCCACCTGCCGCGCCTGTTCGAGCGGTTCTACCGCGTCGACAGCGGCCGCTCGCGCGAGATGGGCGGCACGGGCCTGGGCCTTTCCATCGTCAAGCACCTGGTCGAGGCGATGGGCGGGGCGATCGGTGTGGACAGCACGCCCGGCAAGGGCTCGACCTTCTGGTTCACGCTGCCGGTCTTCGACGCGCGCGCCGAGGCCCGCTGATTTGCTGCGCAATCGAGCTTGTCACTGATTTGTAACAATCCCGTATCTGAACTGTGGCAACGTTCCCGGCTCCTGGACCATGTCGGCCGCCAAGCGCACTTTTCACCGCGTCGTCCGGGCCTGGATCAACGGCGTCGGCCCCGCCCCCGAGCTGCTGCGCCAGTGTGAGACGTGCGGCGAGAAGGCCTGGGCCCCGCTGGACGCCGCGATTCGACGGTCGACGCCCGACGCCCGGCTGCCGAACGGGGCGCGGGCCGACCTGCTGCTGACCGACGCTGACGGCGGAATCCGCCTGGTCGTGCAAATGGACGGCAGCAGCCGGTTGCCGAACCGGGTCGACGCGCGATCGGGACTGCCGCTGGCCGTCGTCTGCCGCTCCAGCGCCGCGGACAATCCGCTGCGCTGGCGCACGGCGCGCGAGCACAACCTGCCCGGCTTCCGTTGCCGCTGCGCGGGCGCGCGCTCCCTGCACGTCGACGACGACTTTTCGCTGCGAGCGATCGGGTGTCCGATTCACCTGCGCCACGACGGCACTCAGCACTTCGCGCGCGTGATCGAGGACTGCGGTCGCTGCGCGTTCTTCGTCGGCATCGGCTACACCGGCAACGACCGCCGGCGCATCGAGCTGAAGTGTGGGTTCGGCGTCCCGCATCCCGAGCGACGGCCGCCCGCGATCGTTCCGGCCAGCGAGCTTCTGCCGCGCCTTCAAATCGTGGCGCGATCGTAACCGCCTCTCCTCGTCTCGTCGGCCATGATGCCGGCACACAAAAAAAGAGGGAGACGCGGATGTTCGATTTCGACGTGCGCGAACATGGTCGAGACGCCGAGGCCGCGCGCGCCCGGCTGATGGGTGAGACGTTCGCGCTCACCACGCTGCAGTTGGATGTTTCGGTCGGGGAGATTCCGCGCGGGCCGGCGCTGACGGTGGCGCCGGAGACGGGGGTCGCGGCGGCCATGGCGGCCATGCGGCGACGCGGGGCACGGGCCGCCATCGTCGTTCAGAACCACCGCCCGGTCGGGGTGGTCACCGATCGCGACATCTTGAACGCCTGCGGAAACCGCGACGACCTGCAGGTGCTCGCCGTCGGCGCGATCATGGCCGCCTGCGAAGAACCGCTGCGGGACACGGACACGGTCGCGGACGCGTTGCGCGCGCTGTGCGCGAGCCGCACCTGGCACCTTCCGCTGGTGTGCCGGCGAGGCCTGTTCCTGGGCGCGCTCGACATCGCCGACATCTCGCTGTGGCTGCGCGACCGGATGACGTTGATCTCCGTCGACGCCGCGTTTGCGGGCGCCACCAGCTGAGTTCAGGCCTGCGCGCTCTCGTGCTCGCCGAGCGCGCGGCGGCAGTGCGCGATCCGCTCGTCCACGCGGCGCCGCTCGTCCGGGCCCAGCGCCGCCGCACAGTTGTGCAGGATGCTGCGTGACAACTCGAGGCAATCGCGCCACTCGCCGCGCGCGTAGTGGATCTCCGCGTAGCGGTTCCAGACCCTGAACTGGTCGCGCAGCCGCACCCAGTCCGGAGGCAGCTTCATCTCGACGGGTGTTGCCCGGCGCAGCACGGCGCCGATCCGCAAGGTCAGCTCCTGCATGCTGAAGGGTTTCACGACGTAGTCGTCGGCGCCGACGGCCAGACCGCGCACGCGCGCGTCAGGCGCCGAGCGCGCGGTGAGGAAGATGATCGGAACTTCCCGGGTGCGCGCACCGGCGCGCAACCGCCGGCACACCTCGACGCCGTCGATGTCGGGAAGCATCTGATCCAGCAGCACCAGATCGGGCACCTGGCGTTCGACCTCCGCCAGGGCGGCGCCGCCCGTCAGCGCGGGCACCGCATCGTATCCGGCCAACCGCAAGCCCTCTCGTACGGCTTCGTTGATATCCAGATCGTCGTCCACCACCAACACACGAAACATCGTTGACAGGGTAGCCCACGAGCATCAGGTCGACCGGTTACGTTCAGGTGACGGCGTGCGGCAAAGATCCGTAACGGAATCGTCACCGGGGTGTCGACGATTCCACGCGGTCGCAACACTTCATTTCAGGCCCCCCTTCCGCGTTGCTCGCTCACCGGCAACGCGATACGGGTCCTGGCGCACACAACGAACTCATTCGGAGGATTTCATGAACCGCCCTAACCGCTTTGCAGCGTGCGGCTTCGGTGCGGCAGCCCTGCTGCTCGCATCCGCCGCCGCCCACGCACAGACCCAAGTCATGTGCGACGACACCACCATGATCCCGAACCCGATCATCGTCACCGGCTCCAGCGCCTTCGAGACGACGGTGCAGGCGTTCGCGGACAAGCTTCTCCGGGAGACGACGCCCACCAGCATCATCTATGCGGCCCCGGGCTCCTGTACGGGCGTCGCGGGATTTTCCGCGCCGCAGACCGGCTCGGCCGACTACTGGACGCTGGACACGACGGTCACGCCCGCCGCGCTCAAGAAGTCGAAGTGCACCTTCGGCGCGAACCAGATGGCCGACGTGGCGATCTCGGACGTCTTCTACTCGTCTTGCTCGAACGTGACACAGCCGATCCCGGCGACGCTGAAGGACGTCCCGGGCCCCGTACAGGCCATGCTGTTCGTGGTTCCGAAGGCGAACACCACGGTCCAGTACCTGTCTGCGCTCGAGGCTGCCGACATCTATGCGTGCGGGGCTGCGGCCAACATCGCCGGATTCAACGACGCGGCAGGCCTGTTCTGCCGCGACGCGAACTCGGGAACGCAGATCACCGTTGCCAAGAACATCGGCATCCCGGCGTCTTTCTCGATGTGCATGGGCCCGCCCGCGGGCACGGGAACGGGCGGTCTGATCAACCTGGTCGAGAAGTACTCCAACCCACAGACCGCCATCGGCTTCATCGGCGCGGACGCGTACGACGCCGCGGCGTCCGGCACCTCACCGGCGCCCCGCAGCGCGCTCAACTCGCTGGCCTTCCAGGCCTACGGCCAGACGATGGCCTACTACGCCGACTCTGACGCGGCCTCGTTCGATCGCAAGAACGTGCGCGACGGGCACTACGGGATCTGGGGATACGAGCACATGATCGTGAACGTCGACACGACGGGCGCCATCACGAACGCGAAGGCGGCCAACTTCGTCGGTTGGATCCTGGGCACCAAGGTCGACCCGAGCTTCGACGCCGTGGCGCTGACGTCGGGGGCCGGCACGATTCCGGTCTGCGCGATGAAGGTGAAGCGGAGCGATGACGGCGGTCCGCTGGACTACTACACGGACCCCGACCCCTGCGGCTGCGCCTTCGAGGCGGCGGCCACGAAGACCACCCCGGCGGGCTGCGTGGCGTGCACCGGCACGGGAACCAGCACCTGCACGGGCGGCAAGACCTGCCACCACGGCTTCTGCGAGTGAAAGGGACAGACCAATGCGTAACTCGATGAAAAAATATCTGGTTCTGATTGCGCTCGGGGGGATGCCCCTCGTGGCCTGCTCCTCTTCTTCGAACACGACTGGCACCGGCGGCACGGGCGGGCAGCATCTGACGGGTAAGGGTGGTTCCGGTGGCGCTGCGACCGGAACGGCGGGCGCCGCTGGCGGCGCTGCCGGGTCGCCCGTGACCGGGGTCGGCGGCGGCGCGGCGGGTGC